>WQXS01000099.1 GCA_009784725.1 Oscillospiraceae bacterium | reverse complement strand
CGCAAAAGTCGGCAGAATAAATGATCACTGTGTCTTGAGTTTTTATGCCGAAGGACGATACCTTGACAATATAAATATGCCGATATTGATAGCTACATCGAGTTCATCTCAGCAGAAGGCTCTTGTGAATGATTTTATACCCGAATTATCGAGGATTCTAATGGATGCAGAAATCATAAAACAACCGATAACAGTAGTATTGCGAAAAGGCCGGGAACATTATGTCTGCGAAAACAGACTTCGGAATTACGTATTAAATGAAAACAAACAAAATGTAAAAAATGCTCTCGACTCCCTGCTTAAGCCATCAACCAGAATCGATCTCACAAAAGTCGATGGTTTGAGCAAATATGCAAAACAAAGAGTATCTGCTCCGGATCGTTGTGGCTTACGATGCAAATACAAAGATACCTGTTCATATCAATTCTTCCGGAAAGAAGTAAAATCATATGAAATAGATATACAAGTCTGTGATCATAACTACTTGATCGCCGATGCAATACATCGAAACGAACTGCAACCTCCGCTTCTACCAAATTATCAAATGTGTATTATCACCGAAGCACATAATTTTCATAAAGCAGCCCGCTTGATGTATGGTGTTGAGTTATCAAGTGTTTCTCTACCTTATCTAAAAAAATGTATCGATAGATTAGGTATAAAGCATGAACTGGCTGAGAAACAAATCAACAAGCTATCAAAAAAATTGGCAACGGTATCCCGTAATCTTTTTCGACATCTTATAAACCAAACAAATGACAATGATGATTGCGATGTAAGAGACGATAATCAGATAGCTGCCACAATCGATTGTAATATTGCCCGATATTTGTGCAGCATCCATGAATTGTCATATAAAATTTCAGACTTGCTGACTTTTGTACCGGTCGCAGGCAATGCCGATGATCTTAAAATCAATGTTCTGTTCGAATTGAAACAGATCCTTAAGCAGGTTACGGAATTTATGAATCAAAACGAAGTCACATGCAATATTGAAAAAGATCATAATGAAGTCAGGATGTGTGGAACACCAAAAAATCTTGCAGCCCGGTTATACAAAGAAATGTGGTGTAAAGGAATTCCAACGATTCTCTTATCAGGAACATTATCAGTAAACGGTGATTTCACTAAAACCAAAAAATCACTGGGTCTTGATAAAGTCGGCAGTTATCGCATGACCGAAAAGGCAGGTATCCAATCATAAAGTAGAATAAATTTTAAACATCATTAAGCAGCCACCCCCCTTTTCCACACTTGGGAAAAGGGGTATTGGCTGTTTCAAAAGGAGACAAATAATGAATGAATCAATCGAGATCATTAACAGTTCTCATGATTATTCGGTTAGACCGATGTTAGAGAATCAACCCGATGTCATGGATGTAAATCAAATGAGCCAGGTTCTCGGAGTAAGTACAAAAACCGGTTATTCTTTATTAAATGACGGTAAAATTGCGTTCTTAAAAATTGGGCGTTCTTACCGTATTCCGAAGTCAAAACTCCTTGATTATATGAAAAGTGCGACAGTTCGTAATTAGCACTATATATAGTATTAGAAAGCAATTAATTGTACAAAAAAGCACAACATTTTCTGTTGAGAGCGTTGAAGTTTAGTGTCAAGTGTGGTAGAATATTCTTGTCAATGGTAGGTGAATATCGCTGCCACAGAAATGGAGGTTTATTATGGTAGCAGGACACTTACAAGAAAAAAAAGGCAAGTATTATATTGTCTTGAGTTATAAAGACGAACTAGGCAAAAAGAAGACAAAATGGCAAAGTACAGGACTGGATATCAAAGGCAATAAAAAGAGAGCTGAGGACTTACTTCAAAAAGCTCGAAAAGAGTTTGATCCGATAGCCATAAATGAAAGCGAAATTACCTTCACAGGCTTTATGAAAAGCTGGCTTAAAATGATGAAACCGAGTTTGGAGCTTACTACATATTCAGGATATTCATACAGTATTAATTCGATAATCTGCCCGTACTTTGAAGAAAAAAATCTTCTATTGAAAGAGTTGCAACCAAAACACATTCAGGATTTCTACACTTATTGTATGAACGAAAGGAATGTAAAAGCAAGATCAGTTATTCGTTATCATGCAAATATACGCAAAGCTCTCAAATACGCAGTCAACACAGATTTACTATCATCAAATCCAGCTGATAAAGTGCAAAGACCCAAGGTACAGAAGTTTATCGGAAAGTTCTATGATATTGATGAAGTAAATGAACTCCTTAACACAGTAAAAGGGACTCCGATAGAGTTGCCGGTTATGTTAGCAGCGTTTTATGGACTCAGACGCGGAGAAATAGTTGGCTTGAAATGGGATGCAATAGATTTTAAGAACAATACAATTTCAATATGCCACACAGTCACTTCAATAGTTGTTGATGGAAAACAAACTATAATCGAAAAAGACAGAGCAAAAAACAAATCGAGTCACCGCACATTACCACTTGTCGGAGAGTTTCACGAAATTTTGTCCAAATTAAGAGAAAGACAGGAAGAGTATAAAATCTTATGCGGAAGGTCATACAATAAAGAATTCTTAGATTATATTTGTGTTAATGAAATGGGTAATCGTATAATGCCAAACTATGTTACTGATAATTTTACGAATACCTTACTCAAGAACAACATGAGAAGAATTAGGTTTCATGATCTTCGCCACACGGCAGCAAGT
>WQXS01000098.1 GCA_009784725.1 Oscillospiraceae bacterium | reverse complement strand
TGGCTACGTTGCTGTTAAACTTCGGGTCAAGTTGACCCGAAGTCTTTTTGCTCTTTGATGTTGTTTGCATAGCTCCTACTCCGTTTCGTATTCCGAGGTAAACAAAAGGGGTAACGCTAATGCGCCACCGCCTTTTGTTTGTCGTGTGCTTCATCTGATGTAGCACCGGAGGGAAACCGTCGTATTCGTTTGAGTTGTCATAAGACAAAAAATCACCGACTTTGCTAATCCCTCACCTCGTTAGTAGAGAGAAATTGTATCTCTCATACCTATAGGTCACTTGTAGGGCACATATCCGTCAAGTCGCAAAAATTATTTTGCATTTTCTTTTTCATAGAACTTAGTCCACGTTTTATACTGGTATTTACCGTATTCAAAATTACACCCTCTGATTTTGCTATTTCCGTTTGACTCTTTCCGTGTAAATAATGAGCAGTAATCCTACACCGTTGGATTTCCGGTAAAGAACGAAGTGCGTTACATAGATTACATTTTTTATCCATCATTGCGAAAAATATGGCTTCCGGATTATTTGAGTTACTTACAAGTGCTGCTGCTTCAAAATCTGCTTCAACATCAAACGAGTATCCTTTATTTCTTCTCATACGACGGTCATGTGCTTTGTGATACCGCTTATCAGCTTTGAGTTCCTCGGCTACCTCAACAGTAACCTCGACAAATACATCATGTGTGTAAAACGGGTAAAACTCCCGTAGATTGATTGTTATTAACATTTTTCATACTCCATTCAAAATATTTGTTTTTAGATCGGTGCGATTTTGAATGGTGTATGGTGGTGAGCGACACCGTGTTAGTAAAAGGAAAAAGGTTGCGGTTTGCATTGGTACTCCTTTCGGAGTCCGTTACAAACGGCAACCTATGTTTCTAATGAAAAATCTGTCAGACAGCAACTCAAAGTTGCCGTTTGACAGACTCGGGGGCATTGTGACAGTTTTGTAATGTCATGCGGACTCGGTGCGTCAGTCTTGATGACTGATGAAGATAAGACACCTGCCCGCCTGTGTCGAGTATTCTTTAAACAAGCGTACCCTTATAACTACACCAATGCCGTTGTCATAACCCTTTCATTCCAAGAGATATTGTCAGATTCCGTCCAATGTAGCTTAACCGATTTTATTCGGTAGGTCGTGTTATTCAATTTTCAAGGAAACTATCTAATATGCAGGTATAATAATATTTACACCAACATCACGATTGCAGTTATTACAGTTAAGCAGAAGATTGTAGTCTACTGGTTGCGATTCTGAAACTGTCAGCACGTCAATTTTGGTGTCTGTATCGGTATCGGTAAGCCGAGAGGTACAATATGGACATTTAACAATCTTTCGTCCGTAGCTTCTCTTTTTTCCGACACGTCGAAATGATACCATCAATCCGCTTTCGGGGATTCTTCCGTATATCGTCAAATAATACTTAATATCAATTATTTCTTTGATTTCTACATTAAGAACATCGTGCATTTGCTTGTACTCCAATCTCTTGCTCTGCTAAATATAAATCATCATCACATTCAATATCCGAAGCACAGAAATATTCACTTGCGGGTAAGATGTGAAGATAACCGAGTTGTTTAAGCCGTAGAGTAAGAGCAAGTTGAGATACTCCAAGCCTGTTACCGATATTACGAAAAAGAAGATTATCTGTTTTGTTCATTCTATTGCCGAACCGAAACAACTGACGATTCCCAAGTAACAACTCAATATATTTCTTTGGCATGATTAGTGCTGCTGCAAGAGCGTTAGCTTGCCATTCGAGCCAATCTTCAACCGTTGTCAATTCCTGTATGGTCATCGTGCGTTTACTGTACTTCTTATCAAATGCTTTGCGTTCATCTTCGGGCATTCTGCGGTATAGTATCTGATGGGCGCACTCATGTGCGATTGTAAATTGACGTTGCTTGGATGCTTTATCATATATATTCCATATTCCCGGCGGTGATAAACTTTCGTCAATCAATATCGTTTTTGCCGGAACGAAGATTTTATCTTTATTGCAATAGCGATTCAAAATAATATCTGTGTCAGCATAAGTGGTAAGACCAAGCACTTTGCCATAATCTGAAAGTCGGGTGTACTTAACCTGTAACCGAAGATAACTTGAAGCAAATGTACCGATTATAATAGGTCTTATCCCTTTTACATCTATTGCAGGCGACATAAACTTATATAGTTCTGCTTTCGCAATATTCTCAATATCGTTATAACTCAATTTCATTTTCCATTATCCCCTGACATTTTATTTCACGCTCAACATACCATCTACGCACCCCGTTATATTCTTCAAAGAAAATATATCTTTCTTGATTCCTCATAAGGACTTTATACCGTGTACATTTATCATACGACTTTAGAGCTGTTAGAATCTGCATATTTATCACTCGTTGAATATGATATCGAAGCCCATCTTCCCATACAAAAGAGCGAGGTATAACTGTTCCGTCTTTCAGGCAATCAGCCATTACAGTAATATAAACTTTTTCAGTTGCGACCTTTTGTTTAGTGCAGTTCACATCGTAAATCCTTTGTAGGTAATGATTGCTTCAATGAACTTGCGATAATTCCAATAATTAACTATTTCTTAACAATTATTCTTAATAATTAGATTATACTGTCTATTTATTAAGATATCAATATGGTATAATAGCCAATAATTAAGATATTCTTCATTTAGTGCTTGCTTTCTGTTTTATGATAAGTTATCATCTATATATGGAGGTGTACCATGAATATTTCTTTAGGTGAAACCCTCATTGGACTCCGTAAAGCAAATAATCTTGTGCAAAAAGACGTAGCGGAAAAATTGTCGGATTATGG
>WQXS01000097.1 GCA_009784725.1 Oscillospiraceae bacterium | reverse complement strand
CATTTCGCAAATGCAGGTACTCCTACAGGAGATATCAAAAATGCAATTATCGCAAACACAATGCCGCCCGGTGTTTGACCTGCAATGAACATAACAAGAGCAACCAATCCGGTAATCCCCGAAGCAAACTTTAATATAGTTTCAGCCCAACAGAACAGGAATACTAATACCGCCCACGAAATAGTTAGTAATACTACAAACGGTGCAACGATAATCTTCAAAATAATACGCATACAAAAACCCCCTTTTTCTTGATATAACATAGCTTAACCCTATGTATATATTATAACATCGGGGGTTTTCGTGTACAAATTTGAAACGGCAAAAATAAGAGCTTGCGAATCTTGTCTTTACACTTCGGGTCAACTTGACCCGAAGTTGATTTTCTCAGTTATGTTTGATAATATTTAACTCGCAATATAGCGAATATGGCGAGCAACGTAAAGAATCATTCTAATGAACGGGGGTTAATATTATGATACGAAAAAGCATTATACTATTGATTTTGATATTTCCCATTTATCTTTTATTTACAGTATTTTTTCCTGAGTTTGATTTATGGGATTGGCTCGAAAAGAAAGTAAAAGGAGCTAATGCCAAGTAAGCATTCTTTAACTCGCCATTGTCTTATATAACGACTTCGGGTCAATTTGACCCGAAGCCGTGTATTCGTTATGTTATTGATAATATAAGATAGCAGTTTAACGATATTGTGAGCGTAAGATAACTCGCGAGTATTTAGAAGTGCTTATATCAAATGTGTTATTTCTCGTTATCTCTACGTTTTTCTTTTAGTTCCACAATTATTCCGACGCTTGTTGTTATTGTAAACATAATAGCAAGAACAAGAGAAAAACCACAACTAGTCAATGTGTTCAACTCAAATATTAACGCACCCTGTGAACCACGAAGAATAGTTATAATCCACAACACCAATGATAGGACTCCAAAAGTGCCGATTGTTACCCATCGAGTTTTGTTGTCATTGGGAAAGTATACTCCACGAAGTATTGCATCAAATGATACGATTGTGTGAATCATCACAGCCATAATAACATTTTGGTGAAACCCAGATGCCCAAACAAGATGATACGATTGTAGCAAGCCATTTATAAATAATAATATAACTGCAATCAAAAAACCACGAATATATACCTTGCCTGCGATTTGCATTTGTCTTTCATCAAAGCCCCATTTAGTCATCATTTGTTTCTACCTCCCAAAATAAATCATTTAGTGTTTTGTCCAGAGTAATACATATAGCTGTACAGAGTTTTATTGTAGGATTGTAATCACCGAGTTCAATAGCATTTATCGTTTGCCGTGTAACTCCTGCTGCTTCAGCCAGATCTTTCTGTGACATATCCTTTGCAGCTCTTGCTGATTTAAGTCTAAGATTCTTTGGCATTCATTATCACCTCGGGTTGATAGTATCATATATATTTTATAATGTCTAGTATAATTTACATAACGACACATATATATTTTTGCTATATGTTTTGTTGTGGTAAGAAAAGGTTGAGCAGAAAATTATTTTACACCACATTTGTCTTATATAGCGATATAAAGCAAAATCGGGGTAAGCAGTACACATTACCGCTTACCCCGATTATCACATCTTCACGATTTCCGTGAGTCGTTTTATCAGTTCCGCTAAGGGACTCCATAAAGCGGCATAGTCATTTTGTAATGACTTTATTTCCTGCGGATAAATACCACCATGCGTATTTACATTGATGGCGATTTGATTCAGATTGTTTGAACAGCGTCTTTGAAGTGATACCAACTCTTTCACAGGTGACAAGTCAACATGAAGCACATAACCGTTTATCAGCATTTTGCGTCCGAAAGCGGTCATGTTTGTAGTACCTGCTTCAACCATTCGTTCATGTATCAAGTCAAATTCCTCTTGTGATACCCTTATAAAAATCGGGATATCACGGGCTAGTTTTTTCTTATTCACCGTTCAAGCTCCCGACTGCGTTTCTTTTCGGTCGGTGATTTAACACGGTCAATCGGTTTATTATTCGCAGCAGGTACAGGCGGTGGTAATAGTATAGGCGGTGCGGTCAGATGTGCGGGTAAATCCGGTTTATGTGTTGCTTTATCCTTTTCACTCATTGCAGAATCCTACCTTTCATCACGATTTTGTTTCTTGTCCGACTTTTGAGGATCGCCACGTTCAACAAGTTTTTCTGCTTCGGCTAGTTGCTCTTTAATCGGTTTTTTAGAGTTCTGTTTATCAATATATGCAAACTCACGTTTAGCTCGGTCAAACCGCTTTGTCATAAGTTCGGGACTTACAGGCGGATAACGTAAATCATAAGCGTGTATGCTCGGTCTATGCCAAGTGAACCGTTGTTCATCGGGTAAACTCATTGAATCCTCCCACACTCCGACAACTTGTGCCTGTTCTTTCATTTTTGCAACAACATCAAGATTATTAAGTGATGAGCGTAACTCGTAATCATCAATCTGTTTATCAGTTAGTGGCGAATCGTATATTAGATACCCCCATGCAAGGAATCTTTCGTAATCAACTTTATCACGTTCATCGAAATTGTATATTTGTAAAGGTGTATTCTCAATGGGTTTCGGGTATGTGCCAATGTCAACGGGACGTTGTGTAGAGTAATATTTATATGCTCCGACAGTATTATCCAAATCAAAATCATTATCGTGCATATATGTACTAATCCGGTTTTCATAATTCATCGTTGCAGATTCAATAGTCGAACAATACCGACCCCAGTAAAAGCTGCGTATTCCATCATCGTCTTGATTAAATTGCCACACAACAAACGGGTCGGGTGCTGTGGGACTTTCCGCAAGAGCAAAGCCTTGATTGTCCTCAAAAAAGACTGACCTTTTTATCTCATAACCCTGTACTATTTCTTTTTGGTTTGAATCTTCCATAATT
>WQXS01000096.1 GCA_009784725.1 Oscillospiraceae bacterium | reverse complement strand
TATATAAAAGAAATGGTTTTATCATATACGGCAGCAGACCTCTCGATGATGATGAAAAGCATGAATATTCCGGAAAAACAATGATTCAAATGTTGAGAATCGTTGAATAAATAAGTATTCATACTTTTTGATATTATCTATAACAAATTTCTGATATGTTTCAAATAATAGATTTTATCAAAACCTGTAGATTATTCGCGAAACCTGTAGATTATTCGCGAAACCTGTAGATTATTCGCGCAAGCAGGGGGTATTACAGTCATCTCGATAAAATCTTCATTCTGCAATACCCGGCTTGTTGGTGGATAATCCCCCAAACCCCCGAGGATGGCAAAGCCATCCTTTAAGCAAAACCTGACGGTTTCGCTGCTGCGACTGCAAAGCAGTCTATATTGTCTGTGACACATTATTTTCTTGAGTTAGGTGTCTTTTTTGAGTAGGTAGCTCAGGCGATATTCCAAGTATTTGTTCACAGTTTGTCCGTGCAGTTATGAGTTCCCGTGATGTCTTTTTCAATTTATGATAATCGGAATATAGTGCTTTTTTCTCTGCTGATAATTTTGCATATTCCTGTTTGAGTTGTGCAATCGACGGGAGCTTCTTTTTGCCAATTTCGTTAAAATATTTTTTCGCTGCTCTGTGTAAAATGATGTCGGTGGTATGTTTTTCATAAAACTCACGGCTCCATCCGCTTGCTTTATATTTTGCATAAACATTTCGTGTTTTTGTGTATTGCCCGATATACCTTTGTAACTCGGAAATTTCTTTTTGCCGGGATTCGATTTCCCGGATATTTTTCGCTACAGTGGAAAATTCACCGGATGCCGAAGATGCTTTTTTCTTCAGTTCATCAAAACTGTTAATATCATTTTCTTGTAAAAATACAAGAGTCTTTGCAGCCTCCTTTAAATTAAAAATCTTTGCCCAATGTTCATATCCTGCACCTTTGCCTTCTGCGATTTTCTGTTCGATGTTTATTAGCAAATTGGTTGAATATTTGCGGATCGTTCCCGATGAAAACTTGTATGAAGAATTATCTACAGGCGTTTTTCGATTTCTTACATTTCCGGAACTATCCGATAACTTAAAAATGGTCGATTCGGTATATCCATAACCGAGAGTATCAAGCCGGAAATATCTTTTACTCCATGGCGGTTTTATTGATGTTCGCTTACCATATTTTATTTCACAGCCTGCATTTTTCAGAGCGCTAAATATGTTTTCCGCAGGGCTACTGTCGCAAAGAAAAGTATCTATAAGTTCAATTAGTTTATCTCTTTTATTTGGAGCTTTGCTTATACCGAGATATTCCTCACGGTTATGTCCTTTTGACAATCCCGGTTTTTCAATTATTGATAAACCATGCTCTATGCAAATCATGTCACTTACCCGCCGTAGTGCAATCGCAGAGCGTTTGAAGTCTGTATACTTTCGGGAGTTATCAAGAGTGACACTGTTGAAGAAAATATGGATGTGCGGATTATTGGTGTTTGTGTGAGATGTAACAATAAATTGATGATTGCCTTTCGTCCACCGCAGTGCCAGTTCATACCCAATTTTTAGCGCTTCTTCCGCTGTAACTTCGCCCGGTTTGAAACTCTGCCTGATATGGTATCCGATAACATCATGCCACCCCTGATTCCGCCCCGTTTTCTTTTCATAAATTTTCTTTGACAGTAAAAATTCCGATACAGCTGTTGCCGGGTCACATTCATAAGCAGCAATCAAATCACCATCACGGGTTTTGGTATAATCTCCCGTATAATCAAGAGTGCGTTGAATTGCTGCTCTAATACTGCCGGAACTTGTTCTGTGAACTGCTTTTATCCATGTTGTTGCCACACTATACCTCCGTTTCCGATTTCAAGGGTATCATGGTTTTCGCATGAGCCTCTTGATACCCTTGAATTCATGTGCCCTCTACTACTTCGATCAGCAGCTTGATAATTTTATCTTGCTGTTGCATGATATTTTCCTGACCGGTTTTTATGTCGTTTATATCAGCTTCATATATATTTCCGGTTTCATTTACCCGTTTTGCAATTTGATTAATATTACTGCTTATATTCCGCAGCAGACGGTTACATTCTGTGATTGAATCCATTTCAACATTAATAATCCTGCCCGTCAGAGCCATTTTAAGTAAAAATGTTCTAAGTGTGCTGATACCTGCCATTTCCATACGTTCTGTGATAAGGTCACGTTCTTTTGCATCCACACGGAACGTAAGGGCAATATTGCGTGATAAAGTTTGTTTCATAATAGTATTTCCCTCCTTTAATTATTGTAAAATAATAATCGAGGCTGTTCCGACAACGGATTGCACTCGATTCATGTTTACTTATTTACCTTGCTCAAATTGTAGGGTTGAGCAAATTCTTATTTCCTTCTTTTGCGTGTACAGAGCGTGTACATTGCCTCGCAAGCGAGGCGTTGGAAGAAGCTACGCTTCTTCTCAGCTTAGATATTGCAATGCCCAAGCCCCTTGCAACCTCTACCCCGCCGATTCAACCCGTTGGGATAGACCATTTTATTAATACCCTATTTTTACCGTTTCTTTTCGTTTACAAGTTGCTCCATACCGTTCATTTTGCTATGTTTTCGTTTTTTTGTGTTTTCCGGTTTTTCTCATCTTTTTAGCGAAAGCGTGTACAGAGCGTGTTTCGGCTTTCTTATTCACTGCATAATCATTATTTTGATAATTTTGCATCTGCTTTATACCTCACCATTATATCATTATGAGGTATGAAGGTTTAAGGTCAATAGGTAAATGTCATAATATTTCATTTCATTTAAGATAAGCACTCAATTAAATTCATATGGTAATTGGGTATGTTATTTGGTATAATGAAATTTATAAATGACGTTTGATGTATTATTCGGGAGGTGTTAATTATTATGGAAGCAGTAACACAAATTGTTGATAGCACACTACT
>WQXS01000095.1 GCA_009784725.1 Oscillospiraceae bacterium | reverse complement strand
CTGTGGCAGACAGTACAGAAAAAGCAGGAGTTTATTTCACAGATCATGACATCAAAGTCACCTGTACGAAGCTGTGAAGACGTCGACGAAACAGCTCTGAGTTATGCGGAAATAAAGGCTCTATGTGCCGGTAATCCGCTCATTGCCGAAAAAATGAATCTTGATATTGATGTGACAAAACTGCGAATGTTAAAAGCAGAGCATCAAAGCCAGCGGCATCGATTGGAAGACGATCTCATGACAAACTTCCCTAAAAGAGAAACCGCTGTAAAAGAACGTATTGCCGGGATCGAAAAAGATGCAAAACATTATGCCGAAGAAAAAGCAAAATGCACCGATGTCCAGCTTATATCCGGAAGTGCGTCTGTTTCAACTAGATTCCCGGGAATGACAATAAACAATGTTACATACAAAGAAAAAGAACCTGCAGCAAAAGCTCTTCTTGATGTCTGTAAAGGTCTTTACGGTAGATTTGAAAAAGATATACAAGGTGTTTACATGGGATTTGCATTAAGCTTGAAGTACGGTGGTGGAATAGATAAACAAATCACGCTCCTATTACGAAGGATGCTTACATATCAAGTAGACCTTGGGACTGATGCTTTTGGTAATATAACAAGAATCAATAATGTTCTTGACAGCTTGCCCGACAGACTCGACGGTGCAAAAGAAGATTATGCAAATATCCAAAAACAAATAGAAGCCGCAAAACTGGAGATCGATAAACCATTTACATTATCCGATGAGCTTAATGAGAAAGAAGCCCGTCTTGCTATGCTCAATGCAGAACTTAACATTGAAGGGGAGGGATACTTTGACATCGTGAGTAATCCCGATGAACGTGATCCCGACGAAGAACCGGACATCGTTTCCGATGATGAACCGGACGAAGATGATTTTGAAGAAACTGAGTATGATGATGAAAGTGCTTACGATTATCAATATACTCAATCTCCTCAGTTAGTTTCGGCAAAAAATCCCAAACCGTCAATCCTTGAAGGTATACGAGATTACGAAAACATAAAACCACAAAACACTCCACCAAAAGAAAAACAGGTGGGGTTAAATTTATAGTCATGACAGTGTGGCGGGATATATTTCTCGCCACATAAATCATTATGGAGGTGAACATTTTGGATAGTCATAAAAAAACATACAACCGTAAACGAGAAATTTTTCTCCGTTTCATGGTTGATGAAAAAGAACGCGATATGATATACGCGCGTATGAAAGAAGCAGGCATTGGTAGTCTACGTGCATTTTTACTAAAAATGGCACTTAATGGACGTATAATTAAAATTGAGCTTGATAGTGTTCGTGAAATGGTCAGACTGCTTTCCAATGCAACAAGCAACATTAATCAAATAGCTCGCCGGGTTAATGAAAGAGGAAGTATATTTGCTCCGGAGATAGATGATTTAAACAAACGATATGATGAGTTATGGACACAAATAAAGGAGATTTTGCGGCGATTAGCAGCAATATAATTGAGGTTTAAAATGGCAGCGACATGGATAAAACCTTTACACATCAATAAAGGTAAAACAATAGCACAAACACTTGCCGACCGTACCGATTATGCAGAAAATCCGGAGAAGACAAATAAAGGAAAACTTATTATTGGATATGAATGCAATCCTCATTGTGCTGATGAACAATTCCTGCTTGATAAAATAGAATATGAGGACTTTACCGGAGTTGATCAAGGACAAAGAAATATAATTGCATATCACATAAGACAAAGCTTCAAACCAGGTGAGGTAACACCGGAAGAAGCTCAAAGAATAGGATATGAACTTGCGATGCGATGGACAAAAGGAAAACACGCTTTTATAGTAGCTGTTCATACTGACCGAGCACATATTCATTGCCACATTATTTATAACTCTACTACTCTTGACTGTAAGAGTAAATTCAAAAATTTCTGGAACTCAACGTTCGCTGTCCGTCGTCTTTCCGATATTATATGTGCAGAAAATAGTTTATCGATTATTACTGAACCAAAACCAAGTAAAGGACAGAATTATGGTAAGTGGATAGGTGATGATAAGAAACTATCTTTCTCTGGTTTCATTCGTAAAAAAATTGATGAAATCATACCATCATGCTCTACATATGAAGACTTCATCGAAAAGCTACAGTCATCCGGTTTCATAGTTGACGATTCCGGTAAACATACAACAGTTTCAACTCCCGGACAAAAACGTCCAACACGATTAAATACTCTTAAAGGAAATTACACAGAATCAGCAATTCGTGAACGAATTGCCAATATGAAAACGATCCAGACAGGCGGTTCCGGAGGTGGTCAGATCCGTATTAATTTGCTTGTTGACATACAAGCAAAAATTCGTGAAGGAAAAGGACCGGGATATGAACAGTGGGCAAAAATATTTAACTTAAAACAAGCAGCTAAAACACTTGTATTTTTACAAGAAAACGGCATTGACAGTTATGAGGACTTAAAGAAAAAATCATCTTCTGCATCAGGAGATTTTTCTGTTTTAACAACAAAAATAAAAGACATCGAAACCCGACAAAAAGAAATAAGCGAGCTGCAAAAATATATCGGACAATACGGAAAAACAAGAGATACATATGCCGCGTATAAAGACAGTGGATGGAGTCGGGACTTCTATGATAAACACGCTGCAGATATCATATTGAATCGTGCAGCAAAAAAGTATTTTGATTCACTCGGTAAAAAGAAATTACCATCAATGAAATCACTTAAAGAAGAGTATGCAACACTTAACACCAAAAAGAAAAAACTATATTCCAATTATCATGATTTAAAACAAAACAGCCGTTCCCTTGCAATAGCAAAAGGTAATGCTGATCGTATTCTCGGAATAACACCGGATGAACAAAATCGTGACACATCACGACAACAACAGCGAGAAGATTCTCGCGAAAATTAGACCGCAGGTCGCAGCAGATGTTGCCGCAGGCAACAGCTTTGGAAGAGTGCAAGTTTACTGCACTCTTCGATGGGGTTTTAGGGTCTCCCTAACAAGAAAGAATGGATAAAAATCCGACACGGATTTTTGTTCATTCTGCGTTT
>WQXS01000094.1 GCA_009784725.1 Oscillospiraceae bacterium | reverse complement strand
TTGGTGAATGCAACACTGTTACCGATCAATGATGGTTTTCCCATTGCATCTATCTCGGCGATACTGGTTTTTACTTTTTCTCTGTTGATGATTTGCTCATCAAGCCTTGAGAGCTGTGTTGTTTTCTTCTCTACTTGCTTTTTAATTGAATCAAGCCGTTTTGTATCCTGCTGTATTTTATATTCTAAAACTTCAAGATGTTCGGTAGTGCTGCCGCGTTCGCCGCGTTCAAAACCGTCATAACCCATTTCCTTCATATGATTATGGTAACGGTCCTGAAGCAGAGAATAGGAGTTAACGGTGTAGAATTTACCGTTACGTTCAATCTTGACTCTTGGCGGCCACTTTCTGTTTTGGCTGATTTGAGGTATGACCTCTCTTAATTTACCTGCAAGATTCGGGTCTTTATTATTTTTCCTGTAATAGATCTCTTTTTGAACAATGGGGACATAGACAACATGAAGATGGTAGTGGAATATATCTCTGCCATATTGTTCAGATAATTTCTTATTTCTTTCATCAGCGTGCATGACGGCTGAGATGATGTAGTCTTCGCTGCCTGCTTCTTTGACAGCGAGGTTATATGCCTCCTTGTAAAACTCTTTTGCAAAATTGTATCCTCCGCGTTCTTCAAAATATGTTGTGTTGATGTCAAAGACCATTTCACAAAATAGTTTTGCATCAGGTTTTGTTCCGCGTTTTACGATTATTTTTTCATCAAGCATTCGGTTGAATGTTTCGTGATATGTCTCCGGAGATCCATCTCCTTTAAAGTGTTGCTTAAAATGTACATTCATATGTGAGTGCTCCGGTAAAACATCACCGTTGAAATAGTGTTCATTTTTTCGTTCATTATGACGTTCCCGGATCGTAAAGCTTGATAACCGGCACGATTGATTTCGCACCACAGTTTTATGCTCCATGATAAAATCATCTCCTTAGAAATAGCTGATTCATAATAGATATACTGCTGCAATAGGTAAGCAGCTGCGAGCTTTTAGATGAGAATGGGACGATGGAGCGGACACTGCTTTTTCAAAGCATGTGACCCACTCACGTACTTTCCGCCTGCGTCGGCAAAGTACGTGTGTCTGCAACGGGTTGCAGACTCCGTGGGCTCTCCCGAGGGGAAGCCATCTTGTGATGGCTTATGCCGCCGGTGGCGGCATTGTTGCCTGCAGAATTGTTCATTGCTTCGCACTTCACATTTCTTCCGGCAATGCAAAAATGCTGCACATAACCTTGCGGTTCTGTTTTTACATTTTTGCTGCATCTTTCTATTGAAAGATGCTTTGGACGAAGGACGATGGACGATAATTTTCATTGCGGTCTCCCTTCTATATAGCTGCGTAATGCATCCTTGTTTATACGCCAATCCCGACCTGCTTTGAATGCTCCGGGCAGTTCACCGCGCTGTGATCTTTTCTTCAGCGTTTCAATACTCTGTCCGAGTATACGAGCTGCAAAAGGCAAGTCGATCACGACAGGTACCTGCTCCCAGTTTGTTACAATTTGTGGTTGCTTCATGACAACATCCTCGCTTTCAAAAAATAAATGTTGACTTATAGGGATACGAAGTATATAATAATAGCCAAAAGAAAACAAGACAATAACGGTAGAATAATATATGCCGATATTATAACGAGGTATAATACTATATACTAGGAGTTAAAAAACATGCCAAGAACACCTCATGATGCAAACAAATACAATGAAAAGCAAAAAGAAATGAAAAATACCTTCGCAGCACGTCTAAAAAAGTGCCGTGAAAGCAAAGGGTTATCACACGAAAAGCTATCTGAGGAGTTGGGAATATCAAAGCAGGCTCTGATCAACTACGAGGTTACTGACGAGTTTAACTCAAAGTATACAACTGGATTTGGAATGAATATTACATACCTTTGGCAGTTCGCTGAGTATTTCGATGTATCAACGGACTATCTTCTTGGACGTTCGGATGTGGCACAGGGTAATGCTGATGATATGGCTTTAGAAGAACGATTTGGATTTAACGATTCATCTATTTCTGCATTTAACTATTTATCTGAAACAATAACGGAAGATGAAGCGTATGAAATAGTAGAAAATGCAAAAGGGAAAAACGGGAGGGAGAATATTCTTAAAACGCTTACAAAACCAAAAGCAAGCTACATTCCTTTCTTAAATCTTCTGTTTAAAAATGATTTTTCAGAAATTATTATCAAACTTCGAGATACATATGAAAAATACAGTTGGCTTGACCGGGAATTAGCAAAATTATTGGAAAAGCAAACAGCTTCAAATGATGAAGAACGTGAGGTAATCGAATTTGATCATCATATGAAAAAAACATTATATGAAGCCGGATTATCATTATTTACCGTTCACAAGGATGATGAAGACATGCCACCATACGCATTTAAGCGTGAAAGTCCGGAGGGATTCTTGAAATCTATGACACGTGATGTTATTGCAGATGCATTGATAGAGATTGTCAGAGAAATGGTTAAACAGGAGGGTGTAGAAAATGGCTAAAAAGAAAAACACCACCCGTAAGGATGGACTCATTGCTGTACAAGTTTATCTTGGGCTTGACGAAAATGGTAAACGAAAATACAAGACAGTTTATGGTCGCACACAGCCGGAAGCAGATGCAAAGGCAGAGCAAGTGAAAATCTCGATGCGAAAAGGTCTTGATGTAACAGCTGAAAAGGAAACTTTTGAACTATGGTCCGAGCGGTGGCTTGAGGTCAAGAAGGCTGAAGTATCTCTTAGCCAGTATAACTCTTACAGAGGTAGCCTAAAGCACCTTGTTTTATCGTTTGGAAATATCGCATTGAAAAAAATAAAAACAGCTGACATTCAATCGGTCTTATTTACCCTTGCAGAAATGAATCCAAACACTCAAAAGCCTTCATCAAAAAAGACGCTAAAACATATCCGATTGATAGCCCAGCAAATATTCCGGCTTGCTATTGAAAATCGTGTCCTCGACTATAATCCAGTGTTAGCTGTCAGGATACCCGGAAATGCGCCACAAGACAAATGTCGTGCGTTGACTGATGAGGAGCAACATTGGATATTAGACTCCGAACATCGTGCTAAACGTGCTGCCATGATAATGATGTATGCCGGTTTACGCAGAGGCGAACTTATTGCATTAACATGGAATGACATCGATCTCGAAAAAAGAACTATTAATGTTAATAAAACAGCAGAGAAAGCTAGTAATCAGTTCATTATTAAGAACTCAACAAAAACATATGCAGGAATGAGGGTTGTTGATATTCCAAATGTGCTTGCAGATTATTTGCGTTCAGAATCACGTGATGGTATTCACGTTTGTTTAAGTATCCAGGGGAAGATGCATACTGAGTCGTCATGGAAGCGGATGTGGAATAGTTATCTGACGGAGTTAAATTTCAAGCATGGAAATTTTTCGCTATTTTCAAAAAAACCAAAAAGCAAGTATGATAACGGCGGTGTTCCTTTCATGATACCCCGGATAACACCACATTGGCTCCGGCATACATACGCAACGATGTTATACTTTGCCGGTGTCGATGTTCTAACAGCAAAGGAACAACTCGGTCATGCAGATGCACAAACAACACTTGGAATTTACACTCACCTTGATAAAACTCATAAGAGAAAGGCTATGTCGAAGCTGGATGAGTATCTCAATAATGTCGGATGAGTGTAATAATCATATCGT
>WQXS01000093.1 GCA_009784725.1 Oscillospiraceae bacterium | reverse complement strand
TAAAAATGAAGAATCGATATTTGAACCGGATATAATAATAATCTGTGATGAATCAAAACTTGACAAACGTACATGTAACGGCCCCCCGGACATGATAATAGAAATTCTCTCACCATCAACAGCTCGCATGGATAAAAAACTCAAATTCCAAAAATACCAAAAGTCCGGTGTAAAAGAATACTGGATAGTAGACCCTGTGCATAACTTAGTTGAAGTAAACATCCTCAAAAACGACTTATACACAACAACAATCTACGCAGAAAACGAAACAGCACCGATTTCTATATTAGAAGGCTTGGAAATCGACCTCACCGAAGTGTTTGCTGAGTAAAAATATAAAGGGTTTTATAAAATGACATATGATTATTTAATAGTTGGAGCGGGGTTTTTCGGCGCAGTATTTGCAGAGCAGATGACTGCACAGGGGAAATAAAGACAGTCTATTAATCCTTGAATTTGACGGATATAATGAAGATTGGCTCGACTTTGTCGTTAAAAACCGAGCCGGAACGACATCAAATCATCAGTACGATGTTATTTACGGAAACAAAGCAAACGATGATGTTGCAACTGTTGTGAATGATTATATGAGGTTATTGAATATGGGTCGGATAATCCCCGGTATTTACCAAACTACCACTTATACAGTCTCCGAGTCATTCAACATCGCAGAGCTGATAATGGAAAAGCTATAAGTAACTAACTCCAACAGCTTTATCGTTTGATGTTATAGGAATTACATCATCTGCCATACATACCACACAGCCTTCGCCACGAGTAATATCTTTAATTTTATCCAACTGCTTAAAAGCGGTTATATCACTTGCATTGCAACTGATATGCTTTTTTATTTCTATAGGATAAAGAGTTCCTCCGCGTTTTATTAGTAAATCAATTTCATTGCCATCCTTATCGCGATAAAAGTACAGATTTCTATTTGGAGTAATACCATTAACATTTGTCCAGGATTTAATTATTTCACATATTACAAATGTTTCAAACATTGCACCCGACATTGCTCCGTTTTGCAAAACCTGTTCATTATCCCAGCCCAATAAATAGCAAGCAAGTCCTGTGTCAAGGAAATATACTTTTGGTGTTTTGATTAATCTTTTATGAATATTGCTATAATAAGGCTTTAAAAGAAAAACGATGTTTGACGCTATTAATACAGACAGCCATTTATCTGCCGTTTGCGGGCTTATTCCTGTATCTTTTGCAACATCTGCAACATTCAACAGCTGTCCGGTCCTGGCAGCTATTGAAGTTAAAAATCTTTCAAATTGCAAAAAATTACCAACTTGTCCCAACTTTGAAACATCTCTGTCAAGATATGTTCTGATATAACTTGAATAAAATCTTGACCACTCAGTATTTGATGCAACAATTTCAGGAAAAAACCCACGCCATATAAAACTCCATATTTCATTGTAATTTAACTTTTTTGGAGTACGCCCGGAAAAGTACTCATTTGTGGGTATAAATTTATCTTTAAAATTATCTCCGACGATTTCTCTTACGGACAAACCATATAAATCGAGTAAATTTATGCGCCCCGCCAAACTTTCTGTTACATTCGACATCATTTCATACCGTTGAGAACCTGATAACAAAAAAGCTCCTTTACTTTTGTGTTTATCCAAAAATAATTTGATGAAAGGAAAAATATTTGGAGCGTATTGGATTTCATCAATAAATACAGGCGGAGGAAACTGTTTAATAAACTCCTCGGGAAAATCACAAGCAAGATTGAGTGCTCTATTATCATCTAAAGATACTTCTTTATGTTCGGTAAAGTTTGTTCTTAAAACTGTTGATTTACCAACTTGTCTTGCACCCGTAATACAAAGAACACCCTTTTCTGCACTCGCAGCATTAAGAGCAAATTCAATATGTCGTTTGATATACATAACAACCTCCAATTCGGCTAATCTGCAACCACACTTACAGATTAGCCGAAACAAGAGCAAAAAGCAAGACATATATTTCTGTGTAATACTAAATTCCTTTCGCCCCCTACTACTCTGGAAGTTACTTTTACAATTTACTAATTAAACATATCATCTAACAAAACTTAGAGTGATTGAATTAAATTAGGGAATGTGGTATATTTCAACTGAGAAAAAAATAAGCATGATTGGAGATGTTAAAGATGGAACATTTGGACAGAATAAGTCATGATATAGAAATTATGGGTGGAAAAGCATGTATCAAAGGCACACGTGTAACTGTCGGGATGATAGTAATACAAATCAGCGAAGGCAAAAGTATTGATGAATTGCTTGATGAATATCCTTACTTGGAACGTAACGATATTATGCAAGCTCTTATGTACGCAGCTTGGACAGTTGATGCAAGAGAGGGTGTGATAGTATCGGTATGATAATCTTGGTTGATATGAATATATCACCAAAAATTATTGATTTACTTGATAAAGAAGGTTTTGAATCAAAGCACTGGAGTACTGATAGAATCGTACTCGTTTATCTCGAAAGGCAATTGGAGCTGATTGTGGGATAACCAAGTATCGGTTCTTTCTATATTTGGATGTATGTATCATTTCGTGTATAAAAGCGCAACACTACTCTTTTCGTTGTTCTATACCCTTGACGGCAAAGCTTTCGATAACATATTTTCTCTGTATTATTGAATCGCAGATACTGTTATGATAAACTAAAATATACAAAAGTGAGAGTATGGAATTCAGTAATAATGACACTTAATATCGTAATTGTAGAACCACAAATACCGCAGAATACCGGCAATATAGCAAGAACATGCGCCGCAACAGGCGCCCGCTTGCATCTTGTCGGGCCAATGGCATTTAAAATCGATGATAAGAAGCTAAAACGAGCAGGTCTGGATTATTGGCATATGCTCGATATTACGTTTTATGATGATATAAATGAATTTTTTCATAAAACCACCGAAGGACAGACGAACAACCCAAGCAATACTCCATACAAAACATGTAATAATCCGTGCAATAATCAAAATAATCAGCAAATTGAACCACTTGCAGACTTTTATTACTTCACAACAAAAGCACCGCGCATATACACAGAACCCGAATACAAAAACAATGCCTACCTGCTGTTCGGCAGCGAAACAAAAGGACTCGATGAAAATCTGCTCTACAAAAACCTCGAACGCTGCGTACGCTTCCCAATGAAACCCGACTCAAGAAGCCTGAATCTCTCAAACGCAGTAGCAATAGCATCATTCGAAGTGCTGCGCCAATGGAATTTTCCGGAGCTGCAGAACCATGGTAAGATGGCAGGAATTTTAACTTAATATAACGATGCCATATGAAAAATGAAAGGGTATAAAGCAATGAGTAATGAAACAGAAAAAGAATTAAAAGTAAAAGAAGCGGTACCTGATTATAACAGACTTTATACTGTTGAGGATTATCACTCATGGGATGAAAACTTCAGAGCAGAGTTATATGAAGGTACTTTAATTGTATCGGAAACACCAACAATTAAACATCAAAAAATTTCTGTCAAGCTGGTAGTAAAAATATATGCTTATCTTGACGGTAAACCCTGTCAGGTTTTTCATGCACCGATTGGAGTCAGACTGAGTAAAAATGAAGAATCGATATTTGAACCGGATATAATAATAATCTGTGATGAATCAAAACTTGACAAACGTACATGTAACGGCCCCCCGGACATGATAATAGAAATTC
>WQXS01000092.1 GCA_009784725.1 Oscillospiraceae bacterium | reverse complement strand
CCTACTGCCATAACAATAAGCACCACTGCAATCGGAAGCACGGTTGCAAGCTCGCCGGGAAGCCATGATACCGGGTTATGCTGATAAATATCGCGGACAATTAAAACGAAGAAATACAGCGGAACATATCTGCATGCATTTGCCAAGAACATGAGGCTGCGTGTACCTCCCGCATAGCGCAGTTCGCGTTCTCTTTTTATGTTCGGGAGGTTTATCGTTTCCAGTATGCGGTTTAGCTCCGTAAATAAAAACACAAACGCAAATACTGTTGCGGACATGGCAAGCAGAAAGTCAATTGTTTTACCTTGCATTTCGTCCGCCAGAATCGTATCGGGCTGCCGCACGGCGGCAAGTGCGCTGATATGAAACTCGCTGTCTGCAATAAAGGTTATTCCGTATTTATAGTCACCGCGGATACCTGTGACCGACATGTGTCCTTCCCATGCGGAGAAGAATAAATCGTTTGCTTCCGGTATTTGTTTTATTTCATCACCCGAAACATAGAAGCTGTCGCCTGTGCGGGTTATTATCAGCAGTTCGTTGTTTTCTCCCGGATTAAGATTAAATGATTGTCTTTGTACATCTTCGATATTGTCCTTGCCGCTGAGCGAGAGCGCAGAGAACATTGATGATATCCGCAGCTCGTTTTGAGTAATTAAATCGATTTGTGTGCTGTAGCCGCTTTGAATTGTGTAAACATACATAGCGAGGAACACAACGAGGAACAGGAAAAATTGCATTGTTTGCGCTGCATAGCTTGATATGGGGCGTTTTGAATACCATGCGAAAACCCAGAGCAGTATGCGCAGTATGTGCAGAACCGCAACAGCCGTAAATAATATCGCAGCAGATAATGTAATCGTGTTAATGTATCCGTCGGAATTGTTGTAAAACCGGAATGAAACCAGTGCGAGAACTGCGAAGATTACTAAGGAAACGCACTGTACCAGCATCTGAAGCCGTGTTTCTTTTCTTTTTTGCGGATCCTCATGAGGTTTTTTTCCGTCAGTATCATTATTTTCATCGGCGGAGCCGGCCCCGGCAGACCCGGCGGACTCGGCAGATTCGGACTTTTTCTTTTTATTTTTCCGTAAGTTCGTAATAACGGAGAACAGCATATAACCGCCCGCCATCATTATTGTGCCCCGTATCAGGGATGAATAAAGGTTGCTCGAAAGCTCCTCACTATATTTTTGAAAAGGTGTATCATCTATTTCAATCATAAGGATGAAACGCACGGAACCTTCGATTTCCATGGGATAAAATGAACGTACAAACGGGTCTTCCGAGTAGGTGAACTGTGCATGCTCCCTGAATACTGCACGCATTACGTCTTCGGGTAAATCTACGGTTTCGCCGGTATTTGATGCCGCTACACGTGCGTCCGGCTCAAACAGGGTATAGTTGATAATTGCAAGACTATCTTCAGTATCGCCTGAAAAAATCATATCCAGCACAAGACCAATACCTGCGGCATTTCGGATATCACTGTTTTCGGTAAAAAGCAACGCTGAGCTCTGCACCAGTGATTCCACTTTTGCCTCCAGCTTGCTTTCGTAATATCCGATGTACTGTTCGCTAAGCGAAATCTGCGCAATAAACACAGTAAATATTACGGCAAAACTGATGAAGATTATTTGAATAATACTGTCTTTAAGCCAGGAAAACTTTTTCATTTAGAATTTCCTATTGTTTATTTAAATGTATAATCAATCCACTCTAGCATAACGCTGACACCAACTTGACATCAATACAACACCATATCAACATCAAATAAAAATATTTATGTTAATATGGTGTAATATTTTGGTATATTATTGATATTTGGCTGCTTTGCTGTTTTATTTCTCGCTTTGCGCTTTCAGCAGGTCGCGGATTTCCGTGAGGAGTAATTCCTCGGCAGAGGGTTCGGGCGGCGGCGGGGGTTCGGCTTCCTCTGCGCTTTTATGGTGGAAGGCGTTGATTGCTTTTACGAATAGGAATACAACAAAAGCCACAATAAAGAAGCTGATTGTCGCATTTAAAAAACTGCCTATTGCAAGTACACCGGGTTCGGCGTTGCCGTAGAGGTGCGGCAGTGTTATGGTCCAGCCGGAAAAATCAACACCGATCAGGATACCGAGCAGCGGTGTTGCGATATGTGTAACTATTGATGTTACCAAAAGTGTAAACGCACCGCCGACTATCATACCGATAGCCATGTCCATCATGTTGCCTTTTACCGCAAACGTGCGAAATTCATGGAAAAATGCTCCTACTTTTGTCATTTTGTTCTCTTGTTGTTCAGGCGCTTGTGCTGCATTGTCTTTTTCTTTGCCTTTTTTGCTCATTGATACTTGTCTCCTTCTTGTTAAATAGTTTTATATTTTGTTTGTAGTTCACAAAGGCACTTTAACATATCGATAACACCATTTCGACACCAAAAGAAAGAACCCTATAAAACAAGGCTCTTCCCCTGTCTTATCCTGCCTTATCTTAATGCGCCGTCGAGGTATTCTGTCTTGAATTCAGCCCATTCGTAATTTGTCATATATTCGCCCATGTACAGGTTTTTCGCCGCTTCATCGTTTTCGAGGAAACGGTAGTAATCGCAATCCACTTTCTTTACGTCGATTGATATATTGTTCCGGTTTTTTATAATGACATCCTCAGCTCCCGCTTCCTTGAGCGTTTTCATCATAAGTGATATCTGCGTCTGGAGTTGTCTTTCAAGAGATGCCGGGTTTTCGCTTCTTTCAAATATTACTGCGCATATTTCTTTGATTGTACAGCTTGTTCCTCTTTTATGAATGAGATATGCCAGAAGTTCTTTTGCTTTTTGACGCTGAAAGTATATAATCCCGTCTTCGGTAAATACGTCAAAATTGCCGAAACACTGCACCTTGAGTTTTATATCGGGCGTTTCCTCAACAGGTGTACGAAGATGAAGCAGCGATTCCTTTACCGCATCCGCCGAAATTGGTTTGGTCAGATAATCACTTGCTTTTAGAGAAAAAGCATCCCTCGCATATTCATCATGACCTGTCGCAAAAATTATGTTGATACCGGGGTTTGTTTCTCTCAGTTTTTTTGCAAGGTCAATCCCGCTTAGTCCCGGCATATTTATGTCGAGGTAAGCAATGTCAATATGATTTTCATTGCCGAATTCCGCAGCTGCAAGCGAGCTTTCAAAGCATTGAACGCTTGCCTCCGGGGCTGCTTCTTTTATGGCAAATTCCAGGTCTATCAGCGGCAGATATTCATCATCAACGGCAATTATATTCATACGATTCCCCTTGTCTTAATTCTCTTGCTGTTCCTCCAGCTTTTTCTTTAACACAAAAAGCTCATCAAGTGCTTTGGCGAACTCAAAGTCTTCCACATATTGGGCAAGCTCTTCGGCTCCCGGAATTGTACGGATTTCATCGGTCATGTTCATACATTCGGCTTTTTGCATTTTTAGTAACGGTTCAAGCTTTTCGATTATTTCCCGTGATTTTTCTGTATCCGCAGACCCTGCATTGCTTTGTGCGGCGGCTTCGGCAAGCATCGGCGCCAGCTTTTCGAGAACTGCCTTTAATTCCGTATCCAGGGCATCCGCCTGTTTTTCACTAAGCTTGTTCTCTCCGTCTATCAGTTTACTTTCTGTTTTTGCAGCGGTTTCCTGTAGCTTATTTTCTCCTATTTGTCCGGCGTTGCTTTTTAGTGTGTGCACCATCCTGTGAGCCAGGTTTATATCGCCGGAATCAATTGCTTTTTTTATGTTTTCAAATGTTGATTGGTTATTTTTGACAAAATACAGCTTCAATTGCTTTAATGCTTTTTCATCATCGGCTGATTGCTGTTCCTTGTCAATAGCGGTAACTTTTAT
>WQXS01000091.1 GCA_009784725.1 Oscillospiraceae bacterium | reverse complement strand
GGGCGAACCGCTGTTTTCTTCTTTCTATATCTGAGCACTTATTGTGTCAATGGCGAGCCGTAGGCTCGTGAGCATTGCTCATCGAAGACCATTGTACACCGCAACCTGAGTATAATATTTTACAGGCGAAACAGCACTTTAGTGGTGTTTTGTCTTATTTACAACCTTACATAGTTCCAAAAGATACAACTTCATATTTATCCTGTTTTTTCTGTACTTAATTATATACTGCTTTGTAACTCCGCAGCAATATCTGTGTTATCGAGTCTCAAAATACTGGCATCTATTGTACCAAAACCAAGTAGGCTAATACTTCCGTACCAGACAATACGTTGATCAATAATTGCAAATTTTTGGTGTAATTGTTCTTTTATAATAATATTAATATCATATTTTGTTAAAAGCTCAATACACTCGGAAATGCGATTACGATCCTTCTCGGCATAGCTATCAGGGGATTTAATTATTACAGACATTTTGGCACTTGACGAAGCTATTGAATTTATAAACGATGTAACTCTTCGCTTGGTTAAGTTTGGACTAGCGATTAATATTTCTTTTTGTGCATTTTGAATATCAGTCGAATAGACAGAAAAGTATGTATGATTATCGAAAATTGAATTTACTTCATCAATTAGTTCTCCTGAGCCTTTGGCTTTATACCCGATAGCAGCATAACCCTTTAACCGCTTTTGGTACATGTTCTCTAACATTGGAACATTTATATCAACATAATCATATACTTGCACTTCTTCTTTTTCATGAAACAGTCTATGGAGCCGCCCGGTATACTGTTGAACTGTACCTTTCCACGATATTGGCATTGTTAGAAAAAGCGTATCAAGCCTCGGCATATCAAAGCCTTCGCCAATGTACTTTCCGGTCGCTACAAGCACAAATGTTTCATCTTTTGGAATATCAGCAACAGCTTTTAAAGCCTCTCGACTTTTCTTTTGTGATTCACTACCCATTAATGCAATAGTGTTTTTTATAAAAGGCTTCAACTGTTCTTCAAGATATATTACATGTTCTTTACGCTCTGTGAGAATTAATGGATTTCGTCCATTTTCGACAGAACTAATCACATCTTGTATTATTTGATTATTCCGTACTTCACTATTTTGGATATCTGTATAAATGTCAGTGATATTCCACTTTTCTTCTTCCCTATGAAGTGGTTTTCGAAATTTTGTAAACCTAGGAATTAAATAATGCTCGAATGGACGAGCCTCTGCTTGTTCTTTAGCATCAACACGGTAACGAATATTACCGCATTGCATATAAAGAATCGGATGATGACCATCTTGTCTTGTAGGTGTTGCGGTTAAGCCATATACATACTTAGCATTTACACATTTGAGAATTTTCTCAAATGTAAAAGCCGAGACATGATGGCATTCGTCAACAATAACCATTCCGTAATTTTTCACAAAATCTTTGACATCATCTTCTGAAATTAATGATTGCATTACCGCAACATCAATAATTCCACTCAGGTTAGTTTTACCACCACCGATTTGACCGATTATAGTTTTTCTTCGCTTCCGTCCTTTTGGTGTTAGTTCAACATCCGGTTCTTCATCAATAATAAGAAACTCGCCTAGTTGCTTTATCCACTGAGCCAAAAGAGTCGTTCGATGCACTAAAATTAAAACATTTACTTTTCGTTCCGCAATTAAATATGCTCCAATTACTGTTTTTCCAAATGCTGTTGTAGCAGATAACACTCCATTATCATGTGCTAAAAGTGCATCTGCTGCCGCTTTTTGTTCATATCTTAATTTTGCATTAAATGTAACATCAATTGTTCGCCCGGAGTTTGTTTCATCAATTATACTTACATCCACATTATACATATTAAGTAAACTGACAGCTTTTGACTCAAACCCTCGCGGCAAACATAGATACAGCTCTGTTTCATCTGAGCATGATATTACCCGTGGTTTTTTATATGTAGGTAGCCGCATTGCCTGTGCTTTGTAGAAATCAGGATTCCTAAACGCTGCAAGTCGTTTTAACGCATTAAGAGCGGAGCTGGAAAGACCTGATTTCTTAATAAATACACCATTTGCACGAACAATGCTTACATTGTCCGGAAAGTCAAATTTCGATAATTTCTGCTCCTTTTTTGTTCTTTCCCATGGTTTTTCATCTTCAGAATCCTTATGCAACTGTCCCAATTCATCATTTGGAGCAAGTTGACGGATAAGTGATTCAACTTCTGATAGTGTATATTTCCTAATACTTGACAGAAAAGACCATTGATCAGCATAAGCAATAAGGTTCTCGTCAACAAAAACACTATTATTTTGTTTTCTTGGAATTTTCTGTAAAGGTAAAGCAATAAGATTACCAAAACCTCCGGTTGGCATGATATCTTGGCTTGGAAACATTCTGTCATATGTTTCAAATGATAATTTATGGTTCTTATCCATAGTATATGTGATTAAACCGCTGCCGAACTTACGTGCTATACTTACAGGGATATTTTCAGAGAAAAATAACCAGACGTGAAAACCATTACCTGAGCGAGATCTCTCGATTCCGACACTAATGCCCTTTTCACTACAGGACTCGCGGACGGCAGTAACATCGCGTATCAAATCATTTGTTTTATATTCATTTGCATCGAAATCAAATACCAAAAAACGACATGTTTCATCATGGAGCATAGGGTAAACTCCGGCAACAATATCGCCCAGTAAATGTTTTTCAACTACTTTTGTATTATATGGTGCAAAATCCTGATTTTTACATTCGCCGCATTTTATTTTTTTATTATCTTTTTTAGGACAAATATTCTTCCAAAAATTATAACAGACAGGTGAATATCCACATATACCTTTTTTACTTGTCCATCTTTCTGCATAAACATCATTGCGCCCTGCAAACATTGATATAAAGAAGTCTATTTTTTCGTTGGGAGTGCTATTGTCGTTGATGTTACAAAGTAAATTTGATGTTGCAAACGATTCAATATCATCAATATGTGTAAAGCGTTTTACTTTGTTTCCTTCGTGCTCAACAATATCATTCCACATCTTAATGGGTCGTACCCATATCTTGCCACCGTGTAAATCATTATAAACGACAAAATTCTCAAGTGTTTCACTATGAGTGCCTACACCAATTACTTCATACTCATTTCCTTTATAATGAATGTGCTTACCGAGTTTGATAGTCATATCTTTATCCCCGCTCCAACAATTTACAGAAAATCGGAGCAATTAAATTCAACTTCGGAGTTAGTTGGAGCAACTTTTATATAAAACGGAGCAACTTTGGAGTGATATAAAATATCAAAAAGCGTTATGTTGCAATGCAAACGGGAAGAAACAGTAAGGCATCTTCGGAGCAACTTCGGAGCAACTTTGGAGCAATTTTTGTGAAGTTAAATTAAATACCATCTTGCTTTATTTGCTTTTCCTTCCGTTTTAATTCTGTTTTCATTTCTTAAAATAATCAGAAGTTTTTGCATCTGACTTCTTGTATAGTTTGGTATAAAGTTCATTAGTTCACTTAAAGATGCACCATTAGCGCCTTCGTTTCTTATATAGTTTTCTATTAAATTCTTCATTTCACTTCGATTAATTCCAACAAGACTATTGTACATAATAGCTTCGCCTATTGACTCATAAAGACTTTTTGATAATACATATTTTCCGCGACCCAAATGTTCTACAATCCCTATTTCTACAAGGTGCTTGATGCGTGAGCGTAGTTTTTTTGATAATTTCTGTTCAAAGAACAAATTATATACAATTAAATAATCCTCTGTAACAAAATTCTCTGTTATATCTGTTCCAATTCTCTTAAATAGTAATATAAGTTTTTCGTCTCGAATAATTCCATTTAATGTCAAACTAATAAAATAAGAATCAGAGCCTTCAAAATCAAGGAGTGGTTTTGCTTCAACAGTGCATAGTTCGTACATTAGATTCATTCCCTGACCGGCACGTTCTACCAATCCACAGAGTGCGAATACTCCTGCAATCAAATGATTTCGCGGAGATTGCCTTT
>WQXS01000090.1 GCA_009784725.1 Oscillospiraceae bacterium | reverse complement strand
GTCTGTATGATGATAAACCAAAAATTGTTTGGGATTTCCACTCACTTATTTTAACAATTCAATCAATATTCGGATTTGCATTAACAGATGAAGAAAGACCGCTCAGGATTTGCAAGAGTTGCAATATGGCTTTTATTGTTAAAAATCCGGATGATGAGTTGTGTAATTTAGGTTGTAAGAGTCAGTATGATGAATAAAATAATAAATAATGTAAATATTACTTAATAATAAAAATCTCATCCAAAAAAGGATGGGATTTTTTTGCTCAAAATGCTATATAGTTGCTTTTTTATTTTTTTCATTAATCTTGATATAAACTTTACTCTGCTCTGTAAATATCTCTTTTTGCTCAATTGTAAGAGAGCGGAAGATGCGTATTATATTATCCTCTTCATGAGTTTTTGCATTTCCTGTTCTATGGTCTAATAAATAATCGGTAGTGGTATTAAAATATTTTGCAATCCGCTTAAGCGTTTCAAAATCTGGTTCACTACTATTTAAAACATAGCCATTTATCGTTGTTGGGGCAATGTTTAAGTCGTTTGCCATTTGTTTTTGTGTTAGAAATCGTTCTTCTAAAAGACTGCGCAATGTATCACCGAATTTCATCATACCACCTCCCCTAGTATTTTAATAGGGGGAATGATTATTGTGTTAATACTACGGATATATAGTTGACGATACGAGATTGTCGTAGTATTATTATACTTTACTATGAAACCTACTAGCAACGGCAAATAAGTTCAATATTAATAGTGAAAAGAAGATATTGAAAGATTCTAATGAGTAGAGGATTTGAAGCAACATTAGAGCAAAATTATGAAGTTTTGAATGGAGGAGCAAACAGTGGAAAACAGTCTATTTCGAAAAAGTGCGCTAGACAGGATATCATCACCGGAGCAGCTAAATGAATACATGCAAGTGGCAGGTCCCGGAGTGTGGGCAATACTTGCGGGACTTGCTGTTACCTTTGCTGCATTCATTGTATGGGGTCTGGTGGGTTCGATACCGGAAACAGTGGATATCGGCGGAACTGTGCTGGCTCCGAATGGTGAGGTCATGGCAGTTCACAGCTATCTGCCGATTGAAGATACAAAACAGCTGCAACCCGGCATGAGTGTCCGTGTTTCGCCCGATTATGCACCTCGTGAGCAGTTCGGATACATCTACGGCACGATAAAAAGTGTCGGCAACTCGCCTGTCAGTGCAGACAACCTCAAAGCAGCACTCGGCGACAGCTTTGACCTTATATACCTGCCGCAAGGCAATGTTATAGAAGTAATCGTTGAACTCGAAATGCAAAACGGCAATCCACGCTGGTCAACTTCAAGAGGTACAGATATTGATGTAATCGTTGGCACAACATGCAATATGGTCGTCATAACAGCAGAGCGTAAACCTTACGAACTGATGTTTAGGTGAGGTAAAGTATGAGCAATAAAGTAACAAAAGTACCATTTATCATGCAGATGGAAGCTCTTGAATGCGGAGCGGCTTCCTTGTGTATGGTGCTGGCATATTATGGTAAATGGATACCATTAGAACAAGTGCGCTCAGATTGCGGAGTATCAAGGGACGGTAGTAATGCACGCAGTATCTACCGTGCAGCCGTTTCGTACGGTCTGCAGCCGAAAGCGTTCCGAATGGAACCGTCAGAACTCCGCAATATTAAGTACCCTGCAATAATACACTGGAATTTTAACCATTTTGTGGTTTTAAACGGCTTTAAGAAAAAATGTGCTGTCATAAACGACCCGGAGCGTGGCACAACAGAAGTATCGCTTGAAGAGTTTGACAGGTCGTTTACCGGAATAGTGATGACCTTTGAAACAACAGAGGAATTTGTTAAAGAAGGCAAACCCCGCAGTGTTTTACGCTTTGCAATGAAACGCCTCAAAGGAACAATACCTGCATTTGTATTTGTATTCCTGATGGGTGTGTTCGCTTCTATGATAGACATACTAAATCCCGTTTTCACACGTATATTTATGGACGATATCCTGTCGGGCAGAAACCGCTCTTGGCTGATGCCGTTTATTATTGCCATGCTGCTGGTACTGCTTGTAAGGCTTATATTATCTGTCATCAATGCGGTATGTCAGTTGCGCATGGAAGGCAAGTTTGCCATAACAGCCAATGCCGAGTTTATGTGGCATGTCCTGCGGTTGCCTATGGACTTTTTCTCACAGCGTTATGCAGGTGATATCCTCATGCGCCAATCTTCAAACGAAGGTATCGCAAGCATGCTCATATCCCAGTTTTCACCAATCCTTATAAACATGGGTCTAATGGTTTTCTACTTCATCATGCTTCTGCAGTATAACCCGATTCTGACAGCTATTGGTATCGGATCTGCTGTACTCAACATGGTGTTTTCACAGTATATGGCGAAAAAAAGTGTCACCTTTGCACGGCAGTCACAATCATCGGGCGGTAATCTCAGCAGTGTCACTATGTCAAGCATAGACATGATAGAAACTATCAAAGCGTCCGGAGCCGAAGGCGGCATATTCGAGCGGTATGCAGGTTATCTTGCAAAGCAGCATAATGCCGGTATAGCGGGCGAACGTTTTTCGATGAAATTCGGTCTGATACCGTCGGTTGTAAGCCAGATACTAAACATTGTTGTCATGATGATTGGTGTTGCTTTCATCATGGACGGGCATATGACAATCGGAACTATGGCGGCATTCCAAGGCTTCCTCGGTTCGTTTCTCGCACCCGTCGGTCAATTCTCAGGCATCCTGCAAAGCCTGACAACAATGCGTACAAACATGGAACGTATTGAGGATGTAATGAATTATAAGATTGAGCCTCAATCGAAAGCAACACAAGGGGACAGTCCTCCTGTGCTGTTGGATTTTGAAGAAAAACTTTCGGGTGCGTTGAAGATAGAAAATGTGACATTCGGCTACAACAAGCTGTCCGACCCGCTAATCAAAAACTTCTCACTTGATTTACAGCCGGGTAAGTCTGTGGCGATAGTCGGAGCTTCGGGTTCCGGGAAGTCAACGCTCGCTAAGCTTATAACAGGTCTGTATGAACCGTGGGAGGGTGAGATTCTCTTTGACGGCAAGCACCGACTTGATATTGATGAATATGTGTTCCGAAACTCTGTTTCTATGGTGGATCAGGAAATCATGCTTTTTGAGGATACCGTATCCGAAAATATCCGTATGTGGGATCCCTCGATTGAGGATTTTGCAATAACGCTTGCTGCACGTGATGCGGATATCCATGAAACAATTGTCACACGCCCCGGTGGATATAACCAGATAGTTGCAGAGAATGGCAAAAACTTCTCGGGCGGTCAGCGTCAGCGACTTGAGATTGCACGTATGATGGCACTTGAGCCGACTATTGCAATACTTGATGAAGCAACAAGTGCGCTTGATGCCAAGACTGAAGAAACGGTTATGGGTAATATCCGCAAATACGGATATTCCTGTATCGTCATTGCTCACCGTCTTTCCACAGTACGCGACTGCGACGAAATTATCGTCCTTGAAAAAGGTGACGTCGTAGAGCGCGGCACACATGATGAACTATACGCCATGTCCGGTAAATACGCCGAGCTTGTAGCAACAGAATAAGGGGGTGAGTATTGTATGAAAGAAATTAACCTTTTTGATGACCAGCTTGAAATCCGTAAAACAGGCGATGACATGATGTTTGAGGGTGCTTTTGACGACCTTATGTCAATACTCCGCCTCAGACCCGATATGAAAGAAGCAGACATATCCGATGCAGTTCATGAAATTATGTCACACCTCAGATTAAAGATACCGGAAGTGCCGCCGGAGCTCACCGAGCCTGAAACCCGTATCGAATACATGCTGCGACCGTCGGGTGCAATGCGCCGCAGGGTTGAGCTAAAAGGTCAGTGGTGGAAGGATTCTGTCGACCCGTTCTTTGGCTGTACCGTAGATGGAGACCCTGTCGCAATTCTGCCGAGTAAATCAGGCGGTTACACTTACCGTGATAAGGACGGCAAAAAGATTAAGGTAAACAAAGAAACAGC
>WQXS01000089.1 GCA_009784725.1 Oscillospiraceae bacterium | reverse complement strand
TGACATTAAGGAACTTGGTAAACAACTCAAGAAAATCGGTATGCTCATTCTTCAAGATCAGGTATGGGGCAGAGTTACTGCAAACAGAGCTTTGAAGAAAACCACATGGTTCTACCAGGACGAATTCCACTTGCTCTTAAAGGAGGAACAAACTGCTGCATACTCAGTAGAAATCTGGAAAAGATTTAGGAAGTGGGGCGGTATCCCGTCGGCCCTGACGCAAAATGTGAAAGATCTGCTTGCATCTCGTGAAATTGAAAATATCTTTGAAAACTCCGATTTCATTTATATGCTCAATCAAGCCGGAGGTGACCGACAAATATTGGCAAAGCAACTCGGAATATCACCGCATCAGCTTTCATATGTCACACACAGCAATGCCGGTGAAGGACTTCTATTCTACGGAAACGTTATTATTCCATTCGTAGATCGTTTCCCAAAAGATACTGAAATATATTCGCTACTAACTACTAAACCCGGGGAGGTGACAACTGTATGAGTAATGAAATGCAAAAACACGACGATTCAATAACAGAAACGATTCCAATATTTGAAAATAAATATGTAAAAGAATTGTTTGATGTGCTTAATCGTTGCGATAAAGACACATCCGGACTGACCTCGCTTTTAAACTATGTTAATGGCATGGATGATTTGGTAAAACGTATGGAAAATACCATCACCGGTATGAAGGCACAGCTTGATACAGTCACGGAAGCACAAGGAAAACCTCTTAAAACATTTTTGACGAATGTAATCGCACTACTGGAGAAAAAGCTTGCTGCAATAAAAAAACATCTGAGTGCTATCAAAACACAGATTATTGAAAACTGTAAGAAAACGGTAACAGCTTTTAAAGAAACCGGTATTTCTGCACTTAGTAATATGGCATCATTTTTCAAAATCAAAGATATGTTTATCCGGCTTACAAAAGACATCGATGCGGAAATAAGTGCCAATAATAAATCTATTGCAAAAATCGAAGCGTTTTCAAATGAGTATCACGCTGCCGGAAGCCACATAAAAAACATGGCGCGTGTTGCTGTTGGTAAAGAACCAAACTCAAAAGTAAAAGAGGTCGGCTTCTTATCAAAAGCCATTGCCTATCCATTTATTGCAAATAACGAAGCCATGAAAGATATGAGAGAAATGTCTGTAAGAGCAACTGTGGCACTTGACAAAATGGAAGCAAAACAGGCAGAAAAGAAAGCAGAACGATCTCAAGGTAAAAAACCATCTTTGATGAAAAATCTTGCTGAAAAGAAAGAGTTGGTCGAGCAAATCAAACGTGAAGCTCCAATGCCGCAACGCATGAAGCCACAAGGGATAGAAATATGAAGCAGAAGTTTGTAGCGCGTGAAAAGGTTGGTCAGAAAATGACTCGCGACGGTTTGGTGACAGAAAATAAGAGTAGCGGTGAAGTAAAACGTATTAGTGATCGCCAAGCCGATGTGAAATTAAACAGAACAAATAAAGCCGGGGGTAATCTTCAAACCGGAGATAATCCCTCGGCAACACCCGGCTCAAAACGAAAGCAGTCATTTCAACTTTCCGATAAAAAAGCTGTGGCTGAAACTAAAACTACTCCTTCATCAAGTAATCCCGGTATTAAAGCTGATATTCCTCAGGCTGCAGGTGTCCCGGTTTCATCTGAAGCTACCGGACATCATCATAAGCTTCAATATAAAACAACTGATTCTGCTTTAAATCAAAAAACACCCGTTACCGAGAAAATCACTGACAGGACACAACAATCTCGTCAATTTGCAAGCGAACCTGTTCCTGCTCATAAAGCTTACTCTCAAACAACTCCCGTATCGGAGCAATCGGCATCTAAACTTCGTGATAAGTCATTACGATCCGAAAATACTGCATCTTCTCCGGAACCTGTCAACAATATTGACATTCAAAAACCTATTACGGGATTTAAGACAGACAAAGGACCCGAGACAACTCAAGCTACGCCAAAAGCGGCACCGGGAAAAACAGATAATGTCCGCAATGCAGACAGAGGAAATAAGCTAAAGTTCGCAAAGGACGAAGCAACACCTTCAAATCCAAAGAAGAAGCAATCACAGGCAGAGCGCAATCAAGCCAAAGCAGACCGTAAGTATGATAAAGCAGAATTTAAAGCTGAACGGAATGTAAAAAAACTTGAAAAGGCACAGAAAAACCTGCCATCAAAAAAGAAGCTTAAAAGGACTAGAGTATTTAATGAAAAGACCGGCAAAGGCAAAACTAAACTAAAATTTGTCGATACACCATTGACTCAAAAGCAACACATGAAATCCTCCGTTATAACAAGACCGGGAAAACTGGCATTAAATACTGCAATCGCGTATGGTCACAAAAAAATATTTGAAGTGGAAAGAGAAAATGTAGGTATTAAAGCTGCTCATCGTGGAGAAATGATGGTAGAAGGCGGTGTTCGCACGGCTCTCAGGTTTAAAAAAATGGCAAAATACCGGAAGGTTCGGAAGCTGGAGCGGGTTGTTTCAAAGAATCGTATCAACCAGGCATATCGAAAAGCTATTAAACAAAATCCAAAATTGCAACGAAATCCTTTTGCACGTGCATTGCAGAAACGGAAAATCAAGAAAGCATATGCAAAAGCTGCCCGTGAAGCAAGAAAAGCGGCGAAAAAAGCAAAGAAAGCGGGATCACTTCTAAATAGAATAGGTAAAGCCATAACCGGCTTTATCAAACGTCACCCCTTCATTGCAATTATTGCAGTTGTGATTATTATTCTTCTTATCCAAGTATCTTCACTTGCCAATACAGGCGGTAACGTTGCCGGCAGTAGCATTACAAGCATTGTGCTGACTACATACCTTGCAGCGGACGCAGATATGCTTGCTGCCGAAGCCGCATATTCTACTATGGAAAACAGCTTGCAAGATATGCTTGATAACTATGAAACCTTAAATCCCGGGTACGATGAGTATATCTTTGAACTTGATTCTATATGGCATGACCCGTATGTACTCATGAGTATCTTACACGCAATGCATGAATTGGAATGGACACTTTCAGAAGTACAAGGCACTCTTGCCATGCTGTTCGATAAACAATACATATTAACAGAAACCGTAACTGTTGAAATAAGGACAAAAACGGAAACTGTTAAAGAAATTATCACTATGATCGATCCCGACACCGGTGATAAATATGAAGAAGAGTATGAATACACCGTCGAGGTTGAATACGAATACAAAATAATCACTGTAGAGCTTGAAAATTTCGACCTTTCGCATTTACCTGTATATATCATGAGTGAAGAAAAGTTAAGCCGGTACGCAGCTCTTATGATGACACTCGGTAACCGACCAGACCTGTTCCCTGTCGGCACATACCCAAATGCCTCAATTAGCTTGGAATATGGAAAATATACTATCCCTCCTGAATACTTTGGTGATGCCAAGTTTGCAGAGATCATCGCAGAAGCTGAAAAGTATCTAGGCTATCCCTATGTATGGGGCGGGAGTAATCCATCAACATCATTCGACTGCTCGGGTTTTGTGTCTTATGTATACAATCAGACCGGTTGGAACTTTGGACGACTGACTGCCAGTGGTTTACACAGCCTCAGTACACCTGTATCACCGGCAAATGCAAAACCCGGTGATCTCGTTTTCTTTTACGGGACATACAAAGCACCAAACCCCCTTATGGCAACACACGTTGGTATATATGTCGGCAATGGAATGATGTTGCATTGCGGAAAACCCATCGGATATGCGTCTATCGAAACACCATACTTTCAAAAGCATTTTTTGGGTTTTGGCAGATTATAGAATGGAGGAAACAATGGATAATCCGAAAATCAAAAAACTAAAAGATGAAATAAAAAAGACAAAAGCAAAAATTTGTGACCTTAACACAAAGCTCCGTGATATGGATAAAAAGATGGTCATATTGGAAAACGAGGAAATCGTTGCAGCAGTCCGTGCCGAAAGACTCAGTGATGCAGAACTAAACGATCTTATGATTTCCATTCGTAAAAAGTCACCGGCAAAAGAAACGGTGCAAATCAATAAAATACAGGAGGACATCAACCATGCAATTGAAACAGAGTAGTCATCTACTCATTGTGCTTGCGCTCATGCTCGTCATGGGCGCTTTGCTTATACCGGGGAAAGCTTATGCTCACACAGACCACTCCCCGCATGAAGAAGATCTGTTGACTATTGATAATGTAAAACTCAGCGGAGATATATTGTCATTTACAGTCACAGATAAAGAAACCGGTCTAAT
>WQXS01000088.1 GCA_009784725.1 Oscillospiraceae bacterium | reverse complement strand
TTTTCGCCATCGACAGGTATTCTTGTAACAACAAAAATTGTCATTGCCGTTGCAGCGAAAGCTAAGATAATGCAAATGAGTTCTATTGCTTGCAAGCACACAGAAATTTGAAGCCAATTATGCCTATATTTAAGAAATGGGATTAAATCCGGTCTGCTCTCTTTGTCTTGTTCCAACACTTTTGTAGCTCTTCCGGCAAGACGAATAGATATAAAAAGGACGATGACTATTACCAATGCAATTATCGGCATAACAAAGTCATATAACCGCATTTCATAACCTCTTTCCTGTTGTTAAATATAATGTGCCTATTTAACATTTCAAAAAATTAAATATCAAATGCAAAGCAGAATAATATTGCTTTTCAGCTTCACGTTCTTTTTCATCCCGGTTATCCGTATCAGACAAATATTGACTTGTTCCGTACTCATTTTTAGAAATATATGCAGTATCTCCTTCACGTCTTATACGAAAAACAATATTTATGTAATCATGCCGATGTGCAGGGTGATATACAATAAGACAATCTTCAACAGTAGCAACACCGGATTTTTCTGATTTTATTTCATCAAAAGCAAACGCAACAGGCACACCGCTGACTTTTGCTGTTTTTCTTAGCAACCTTTTTATTGATGAAAAAGTAACTGTATCACCTTTAGGTGTATAACAGTATATCGGATGTAGTTCACGTAGTTGTGTTGCATTTATCATTATTTTTCCAATAAATTAAAAATTTGGCAAGTTCTTTTTCAAGCCGTTTATTTTTGTTCAACACCATTAAATTTCAAGCTGTGATTCATCATCTTCATTCACTAGCCTATTCTTCATATCAATATTGCTAACCCATTCTGATGAGATTATTTTATTAAATTGATTTTTATTAATTTTATAGAGCTTCTTCATGAAGTTTTCAAACATCCAGGGTTTCTTTTCATAAATCTGCCTGGTGCCTTTAATAAATAGAATATGACTATATATTTCTGGTTTATTATTTCCTCTTTGTGATAACCCAACTAACATTCTTGCTAAGTTCATACTCCCGTTTTTCTCCATGAACTTCTCTAAAACTGCATCCCATATACAATTGTCTCGGTTATTTTCTCGACCATTGTCGAAAAGCTTTAGTACAAGATTCCTTGAAACATTTGGCTTATAAAAAGGGATTACTTCTGCTAAAACTGCATCATTTTCGATATTCATTAGCCAATCAGACTCAACAGAACTTTCATCTAAAATATCTCCTGATGTATCAGATAGGAAAGGACGAATTTTCCTTAAATGTTCTTGTACTAGATGAGTAAGTGCTTTTCCGTTTTTTATGACTTGGAACAAACCAAGCTCATTACTTTTTTGTGTTTTTGCGATATTGAAATAATTTTCTAATTCTCTATATCCTTCAGATTTCATTTCATCATCTGCTATCTCGGATGGTACAGAACCCTTCTCTAGTTTATATACCATTGCATGTTTCCCAGCATCAAGATGTTTTATTAGTTCTGTTTTGGTGCCTTTACCTACTTTTGTCCAAAACAGTGCAATTAATACATCACAATTATTTAATGCTCTAGTATTAATTGTTTGCTGTGGAGCAATTCCTGCTGTTGGTGGAAGTTGTTCATACATAACAGGGATAAAAACCCCATCACTTGAAAAGTCTTCATTTAATTTATGAATTGCTTGTCGGATTATTTCTCGCTCTTTCTTTACATCATCCGGAGTTGCAATAAACACTTTATAAACATGTGCACTATAGCTCATAGATATCTTCCTTTCTTAAGTTTGTATTCCTTCGTCTCAAAACTCAACCTCCCTGACCTCATTACCATCAACTACAAAATACCCGTTGCGTTCTTCCAGTAATGCTCTATAATCGCGTTTTGCACTTATCGGGTTTGTGCCAAAGACTTCTCTGATCTTGTAGCCTTGTGGTATTTCGTTTGCAGATAGGTGTTCTTTGCATAAAGTATGTAGTCTTAAGATTACATCATTATCGTTTCCTCTATATTCAGAGTTTAGAACGATGTGAACGACAGGGACATCTTTACCATTACATGTCAAGCCTATGACTTCTGCTTCCCAGACAGCATTATCTTTATAAATAACTCTTTCTATATCAAACAAATAGACTGTAGAACCATCGACTGCGGTAATTGAGTCTGTGGCTCGACCAATTACATCGTAATAACCGTTTTCATCACAAATAGCTATATCACCTGTTTTTGCAAATCCATCTTCATTAAAAAATTCAGCCGTTAATTCAGGTTGTTTATAATAGCCTTTCATGCGATATGGTGTTCTAACCTCAAGTCGACCTTTTTCATTGTTTCCTAGAACATTACCATCATTATCAATAATTCTTGCTTCTACACCCTTAATTAGAGAACCGACTTTATTACACAAATGTGATAATGTCTCATCAGTTGCACTAAATACTGTCGGACCAAGTTCACTCATTCCATAACCAAGACCAAGCCATGGACGTTCTGCTCCTGCTTTTTCGAGAACATTATTTATTGCAATTGCTAATTCTTTGGTTACAGGCTCTCCTCCACAAAAAGCACTACGCAAAGAACGTAAATCTCCGGCTTTAAAATCTTTTAGTAATAATGCAGCATAATGACTTGGTGCTGCCATAACTATCTGTGCTTTTGTGTTAATTAAGTCATCAGCAAATGTCTCTTTTCTGTATATTGGTTGAATGACTTGAGTTGCACCGTAACGCCATGGCATCAACAGACTAATCATAAAACTAGTTGGATGATTTGGTGGAATAAGTACTAAATTTCTATCTCCCGGGGTAATTGATGTTATAGTTTTATAAGTTTCTATTAAATGGTTTGTAGCTTCATTTGTTATTTCAACACCTTTAGGTATTCCTGTCGAACCCCCTGTATATAAAACAACTGCAGTCTCTCCTTTGTTGTATACGGACTTTGCTTCAAAGTTACTTTTCCTTCCAATGCTTTCAAACTTGGTAAGAGACATTATTTTCTTAAATGGCATTGCGATTTTAATTAGTTTTGCAGTACCTGTTTTTAATAAATATTCACGGATTTTGTCAGGCACATAATCTGGAATAGTTTTCACTCCGTCTGAAAGAGAAACAATTATGATCTTTTTCAGCTTTGTTTTTTTTATTGCCGGTGCTACTGCTTTAAAAAAACCATCAAATAAAACTAAGATTTCTGTATCTGTTTCTTCAATATATTCATTTGGATTAGATGGTAATATTGTATGACTGACGAAATTAGCTCTTACTCCAATTTTATTAAGTGCATAAAATGCAAAAAATGTTGATGGGAGAGAAGGCGTACAAAATGTGACTGATTTTTTTTTATCAGGTAGCATTAATAAAAAGGCACGTGCATATATATCAATCAATTCCTCGCACTGTTTGAAAGACCATTGATTACCAAAGTATTCTATTGCAGGTAAGTCTGGATGATTTTTATTACATGATTGCCATGTTTCATAAATGGAATTTTCTTTGTTAAAGCTTTCATGATTCTCGTTTTGTACCTGTTCAGTCATTTTAATAATCCTCTTTCTCAAAAAATATTTCTCGGAGTACTTTCCCGTCGGGGTATGCGCATTGACCCCGACGAGTCTGCTCCGAGAAACGAAAAATGCCGTGTACATTACATACACAGCATATAATAAGTGCGACACAAGTGACTACAAACAACCTAATGCTTGCGATATAGCGCAAACCGTTGTAAAATAATCAATGGCGTTGCTAATGCAATTGTGTATGTGCTAGACCACATATGCAGGTCGGGGAGTGCGTCCAACACTCTCCGGCTGCCGCCGAAAATCGGCGAGGCACTAATCGTTTCCTGTGAATTAGTATATATCTTGTCATTAATTATTGCAAGTTTTTTATCAGAACATTGATAAAATGTAATAAGATTTCTAGCGATAAATAGCGTTTATAGTAAGGTAGCATATAATGGGTAAATCATACACAAACAATGAAATAACCAATCTTCTTGAAGCACCTGAGGGTGAAAATTATCAGTTCAAGGAGGCAAAAAACCGTTTCAGTTACACTGAGGCTTTGAAAATTTGCTGTGCATTATCAAATTGTGGTGGTGGGAAACTTGTTCTGGGGATTACAGACAAACGTCCAAGAAAGATAGTTGGCAGTAAAGCATTTGAGCAGCCGGAGCGGACAAGAGAAGGTTTAGCAAACAAACTTCGTGTGAAGGTTGATTTTATGATATATCACCACGAAGAAGACCGCATCCTAGTGTTTGATATAGCATCTCGCCCGGTAGGAGTACCTGTTCAAGTTGATGGAGTGGCTTGGTGGTATGACGGTGACAGTCATGTCCCGATTCCTCCGGATATTTTGCGAGATATTTACTTTGAAGCAGAGCCGGATTTTTCCGGTGATATATGTACCGGAGCTACG
>WQXS01000087.1 GCA_009784725.1 Oscillospiraceae bacterium | reverse complement strand
GGCAGATAAAATCCAAGAGTTAATAAATAGATTGGGATAAATTTCTATTGATCAAACACTTGGTTATAATCTGCTTAAAAATGCTTCTGCCTGTTTCTTCAAATCATCTTTGAAACTCTGTGGTGACAGCACTTCGCACTTATCCCCAAATTGGAATATCCATGCACTAAAAACTGTAGATATAGCAACTACAATATTAATAATAAAATGGTTATCTCCATCGGGAATAAGGATTATATCTCTACCAAAACGGTCAATTACAGTATGTGCAAGTCTGTTGTGCATGCGGAGTTTTACAGTTAATTCCTCTCCGTTGAACATACCAAACATTTTCTTAATATACTCTGTCAGATTAAAATCTTTAACTCCCGAATCTCTTAGTTCATCGAGAATTTTTACACTTTTCATTCTGTCTACTCTAAAGTGTCTTAATCCTTCGTGTCCGTCTAATATCCCGATAAGATAATAATTTTCTTCAGACCATGATAAAGCGGCAGGGCTTACAATATATTCACCGTCGTCTCTCGGGAAAACTTGTTCTTTGTAAATATTATAATAGAAATACTTGAAACTAACTTTTTTCCCCTCGGAAATAGCTTCGTGTAGAGAATCAACATTGTAATATATACTTTCATTCATATTCTTAATGCGATTTTGAATATGGATTTGTCGGCGAAGCTTCCCGGCATCGTGTTTACTTACTAATCCTTCGAGCTTATTTATAAGCTGTTGGGTTTTCTTTTTTGTAATAAATTTTGATGATTGTACCGCATCTGCCAATAGTTTTAGTTCCGGCAATTCAAAATCGCGTGTTGCAACATAGTAGCTAAAGGATTTTTTCTTGTCTAAGACAATATCAATTCCGAAATCTTGTAATATTTTAATATCATCATATATTGTCTTACGTTCTACAAATATACCTTCTTCCTCAAGTCTGGAAAGTATATCTTCCATTTTAATGGGGTGTCCCTCGTCGGTTTCGGTCAGCAGAATACGCATTAAATATATGAGTTTTGATTTTTTACTTTGAGGAGCTTGCATGAAATGTCACCTCTGTTTCGTGTGTTTTTTACATATTATCAAAAGGTTATCATAATTTCAATAAATGAGTCCAAAAATTTGGACAACCGACTTAGTATTATATAAATAGGTCAGGAGAACTTATTAAGATTAAATAGAAAGAGAGGGTATAACAATGACAACTTATCACGCAGTGCAAAGAACACAAGAAAGAGCCGGAATGAGCTTGGCTAAAGCAGAGCGTTTTATAAGGAACGCTGTAAAACGGGGTTTGAGTGCAGATTCATTCAAGTCTATCGAATATGAATATCTTAAAAGTTATGATGATGAAGATGGTAGCCGTGCAGTAGCTTATAACTCATACTGCTTTATAGTGAGTGGTGATAATATCTGCATAACGATGTTTGCTCTTCCCGATTGGTTCGGGAAAAACAATAAAAACAAAAAGAAAAAGAAGCTCCGGGATGTCACAAAATACTCTCTCGGTTGTTTATTTGAAGAAATAGAAGAAGATTTATCGGATTTTGTTTGTGCGTAGGAGGCAATAATGGCATTATTTTTATTGATAATATCATATTTTGCAATCAGCGTAATACTTTTTAGCTTTTTTAGAGAGAATCACCCGGAGAGAAGCAGCTTCCATGTCGGGGTTGTATCGGCTCTTTGGCTAATCTTTATCCCATATGCATATGTAAGAATCTTTCACCGGAATTATCGTGAACTTCAAAATGAAGAGGATATAAATAGGTAGATAGCAATATATTGAAAGAGAGGATTCAATGAAAAAAATGCAATGCCCGAAATGCAAAGGTCATAGTATCCAAGTCTTACAAAGTGGTATTAACATGAAAAAGCAAACTGTACGTAATATAAATCCCTTACAACCCTTTACATCTCATAAACACCGGGACAGGAAAAAACTCTCGGCAGCAAAAGTAGGAGCTGCCGTAATGACAATGGGAATGTCAACAGTCGTAACCGGAGGAATAAGAAAAAGCGAACAATTTGAAGTATTTTGTACAGACTGTGGTAATCGATGGAAAACAAAGTGAAGGAGAAAATAATATGCCAAGAAGAAGATATAAAAGGAATCCGATTGTTTCATTAGCACTTGCTCCGATATCAATTCCCATGAAAATAACAAATGGGATTTTATTCGCTGGTGGAGTAATAATGATAGGCGGACTCTTGGGTGCATTTAGTGGCTCCAGTAAAAAGAAAAATCGCGGGGAATTTAAGTATTATGGATATTAATCTAAAAAAAAGATATGATGCACTAAAATCAAAAGTAGTAACCCGTGCTGGTAAATTTGCTAATCTCATTGAATTTATTGAAAATAACACAGCATGGTTGACTGCTCCAGCAAGTACACGTTTTCACCTTTGTAGGGAAGATGGTCTGCTTGAACATTCTGTAAATGTAGCAGAAACATTGATATGTTTGAAAAATACACTATATCCACATATTGACGATGAATCCTGTGTTATAGTTGCATTACTTCATGATTTAGGTAAAGCCGGAACATCTGGCGGTGCATTATATCAAAAAAACGAACCTACAGAACGTCAGCGTTATGCTGGATATGGACCGACATATCCCTACAGATATAATACAGACCTCACATATCTCAGTGTTCCTGTTCGCAGTTTATATCTTGCGTTGCCGCACATAACACTTACAGAAGAAGAAACACAGGCTATTGTTTACCATGATGGTCAATATGTAGACGATAATCGCAGTGTGGCAAAAAATGAATGTCCATTGACATTATTATTACAATATGCAGATAATTGGTGCGGATTTGTTGTTGAAGATTTTAAAGAGTCAGCATATTAAAATCTTTATATTTGTTATCTGTTAACTTGAGTGCTATCCTAGTAAGTGCTTAAATGATGAATTTGAGATACGGAATAGAAAGCTATGTACAAAAATATAATCTTAAAGAAAGGCTCAGGAGCATAATGGACTATTTACAAACAATAATGAAAGTATATAAATCGATATTTTCAGAAACTAATAAAATGGGAAATCTTTTGCCAACAGAATTATATAATGAAACTTGGATGTTGCGGTTAGTTTTGTATTGGTTTGCTAAAGATGAAAATAAAGGAAAGACATTTGAAGATATACCAATTTCAATGATAACTGATTCACAATGGTTTTCTGAAGGTCGTTTAGGTACAGTATTTAAGGATGAAAAATATACACATGCTGATGGTATTTATGGAAATATACTCATAGGTGATAATGGGTACAGTGATGTTAAACTTGCTCCCGGTTGTAAGCAGTTTGTTGTTACTGAGTCAAAGATGTTTAGTCAGTTTTCTCGTAGAATAACGAGACATAGTGACTACAATCAGGCAGCGAGGAATATTGTATGTATGTGCCATATTGCTAAAAATGTAATATATGAAATTGATGATATTGCTTTTTATACACTTTTACCGCAATCTCAAATTGATGGTGAGCCAACATTTTCTGAATTTACCGATAAAGCCCATATAAACAAAACTGTATTAGGGCGGATTGAAAAACATAAGGATGATAGCATAGAGCATAAGAAACTGTCAGCATGGTATGAAAGAGATTTCACTCCGTTTTGTGACAAATTAAAAGTAGAACTTATTTCATGGGAAAAAATAATTGAAACAGTTTGCTCAAATGATCCGAATTATGGGAAAATGTTAGAGGATTACTACGATAACTGTAAAATGTATAATCAGAGAGCAAAAAGCAAAAGCACAAGCAAGCAAATGTTTGAAAATGAGGATATACATGGCCGAGGGGTAAGACTAATTCACTGTAGCGAGTTATTCCCCAGTACCTGTGTTCATTTTTCATGGAGAGGAAGCAATTGTAAAATTCGTGAATATATTAGCGAAAATGAAATGTCTTCTTACAGTAATTACTCAACGGAAGAAATCATAAGTAAGAATCCAAAGGTATTGAAAGAATATAGAAATACAGAAAGAGCGAATGTTGCAAATAAAAAGTGGTGGTATAGTGAAATTCAAAAGTACAATAAGGAACTTAACCTTCGGTGAAACATCCTAAGTGCATGGTTATAACATAAATATTATTAAATAAAAAATGTATCAAGCAGAACAGGGTAAACGAATAGTCAGTAAGGCGATTCACCGCTGGTGCGATGAATCGCCGGGAAATAGTATAATTTTGTGTGCGGTGTACAAGAGGCTTCGCTGAACTACGTTCACAGTGCAGACGCACTGCTCTTGACACAGTGCGTCTGTTTGCGTTTTTTGTTTAAGAAGCGGATCGGTGACTATATAGAATTTCGTTTTCCTTGACTGACGATGAAGTTTCTACAATATCGGAAAACTTGCTGTCGATTGAATCGGCGGCTCTTGCAGCTGCTGATTTTATTACATGGGAGTAAATATCGGCAGTTGTTGATACTTGGGCGTGACCGAGGTTGTTTGATACTACGACGAGTGGGATGCCGTCGGCTATCATTAGGCTTGCGTATGTGTGGCGGAGGCTGTGCAGGTGGACGTCGGGGAATCCATTTTGTTTTACGAATTTTTTGAACCATTTTGAGAGAGTGTCCGGGTGTATGATTCCGCCGTCGTCTGCGGTGAATATCCGGTCATCAGTTTGTTTCCAGTAATCGCCGCAAGCTTCACGTTGTTCGTCTTGCCATTGTTTATATTGTTGCAGGAGTATAAATGCAGAGCGGGCGAGTTTTATTGGGCGTTCTGAGGTTCTGGTTTTTGGTGTATCTACATATACTCCATGACCGGTTGCATAGTTTAATGTTTGTGAAACTGTAATTGTTTCACTGTCAAAATCAATATCTCTCCAGCGGAGTCCGAGCAGTTCGCCTCTGCGTAGTCCGGATAATAAATCGAGGGTGATCATTGTTCTGTACTTTATATGTTCATTATGCAAAAGTGTGAGCAGGCGTCTTGCATCTTCTTCATCGAGATATGGCGCTTTGTGTTTTGTCATTTTCGGAAGCTCTGCATTAATTGCGGGGTTTTGTGTTATAAAGCCCCATTTTACTGCTTTTGCGAGAATACCGGAAATGATTCTGTGATATGTGTGTATGGTGCTGACGGATACTAATGTGTCGGATGGAATTCTGTTGAATGCGTCGCTAATATCCATGTTCAGTACAGAACATATTGCGAGTGCGGTTTTTTCGACTACACGTTCACCTTTTAAAACTGCATTTAT
>WQXS01000086.1 GCA_009784725.1 Oscillospiraceae bacterium | reverse complement strand
TGGTCTTTTTTTACATGCTCAATACGGTCAGAATTAAATATAACTTTATCTGTTGTTATATCATCTGATACGGACTTAAAAATATCAAGATTAATCGTTCCTATAATATCCAAAAAATTCTCCAGATGTTATTAATACTCTATCGACACTATACACAAGTCTACTACGCCTTGTAATACAATCGAATTTCTACACTATTTCAATCAAAAAAATACACTTTATGCTACATCATAAAGTGTAAAGTTACTTCACAGTCAAGATAAAATTTATACATCGTTTTGATAAAAAGAGCGGTTTTGTGGTGATAGTGTCGAGAAATCGGGGTTTATACACCCCGATTTTGCTTTCTCAGATAATCTCCATACCCACGATTATAGTTCGCTATGAAACGCTCATCGGCAACATACATTTCACCCAAACCAATGTGGTATTCTTTACTATAATTGGGGTAAAAAATACTCAGGCATTGCCGGTGTATATCACAAGGGTACGTATTTACTTTGACTGATGATTGGGATATCTTAAGGTCAAAAATTTTGACCTTAAGTGGTAACGGGTGGGGGCAACATACCAAGTATAAACCAAATGCCTTTACCGAGAGAGGGCTTTACATGCTTGCTACCATCCTTAAAAGCCCTGTTGCCACTCAAACAACTATTGCTATTGTTGACGCTTTTGCCAAGCTTCGTGAGCTAACTAATGTTGCGTGTCAACTGGTGGCTGTTCAAGACATAAACTCACAAGAATCATTGATGATACGTGGTGGTGATATAATATCGGAGATATTTGATGAAACTATTATGAATGTTATTGGGAATGAAACCAGTTTTGAATTAAACTTAGGAGCATTTAAAGTTAAGCATACTGTTAAAAGAGAAAAGAGGATAACTTAACAGACAAGTGTACGGAGTCGGTGTAAAATAATGTTGCATTAATAATGATAAAAAACTTGCAAAATTCCTGCATAGTGATATAATTCAAGCAGGAAACGATTAGTGCCTCGCCAAGATGTTGACATGTCAACATCCGGGACGTTTGACATAAACGTCTTGTTTTCTGGCGGCAGCCGGAGAGTGTTGGACGCACTCCCCGACCTGCATATGTGACTGACCACATACACAATTGCATATTGCAACACCAACGCTATTTTACAACTGTTTGATATTATTCGCAAGCACATTGTAAACAGCGAAATGTGTAGCACAATACATGCTGTGTATGTAAAGCGATTTTATTCGCTCTGTACACGGCATTTTTCGTTTCTCGGGGGAAACCCCGAGAAATTTTCATGGGGGGAAGTAATTTACTATGACAGAATGTATATCACCTGACTACAACACAATTTTTAGCGAAAATAATTCCATCTACGAAACATGGCGGAAATGTAATTCAGGACACCCTGACCTACCTGCGTTAGAGTACTTTGGGAATCAATGGACATTGAAGCACTGCGAAGAGATTATAGATGTCTATGCTCGTGCATTTTTGAAACTATTACCGGATAAAAGCAAATCAGTCACATTTTGCACACCAACTCTTCCATCAACATTCTTTGCTTTTTACGCTCTTAATAAAATCGGAGTTAGGGCAAACTTCGTAAGTCATACAATATTACCGTCAAATCCTAAGGAATATATTGAGGAAACAGATACAGAGATTCTCGTACTGTTCGATGGGTTTTTCAAAACGGTTGCTGCGAGTCTTAAGAAAGTAAGTCTTAAGAAAATAATAATTGTCTCTCTTTCAGACGGAATAGAGACAATCCCCGAATATGTTTCTGATAAACTTCGACCTTATCTGCAAATGAAAAATTCTGCTGGCAAAATCAAACTGGTTATGCCATTTAAGAAGGTTTTATCTGTAAGCAAATTTACAAGCATTGGAAAAAAAGAGACAGAAACGGTAAAACCCGTATATAACGCAGACGAAACTGCTGTTGTTCTTTATACAGGTGGTTCAACAGGAGTTCCAAAAGGTGTTGAAATGACAAACGAAGGATTTATCTCAATGGCAAAGGTTTATACGAGTATGAGTAAATTTGATATCCAAGTAGGAGATAGGCAGTTAATTTTGATACCACCAAATCATCCAACAAGTTTTGTACATACTATAATAATACCATGGTTTTTTGGTGCAATTCAGGTTTTACAGCCTCTCTATAATAAAGATTCGTTTGCATTTGATTTGTTTACCACAAAGGCTAATATTGTCATGGCAGCACCAAATCATTATTCAGCACTCCCCGTATGTGATATGTCTGAGAGTACATTAAAAGAGTTAAAATGGGCATACTGTGGTGGTGAAGCTGTGTCCTATGAGTTTGCATTATCAGTGAATAAAGCGCTTGTGCGATTGGGTGCAAGAAACCCATATCTCGTTATTGGTTATGGAATGAGCGAGATCGGACCAATGGCAATTGTAACGCAAAATAATCCCGAATTAATAAACAAGGTGGGTAAACCTATAACAGATGTTGTTGCTCGCATAGTTGATGATAAAGGGAGTGTACTTGGTGATAATATGCGTGGAAATCTGGAAGTGAAATCTCCCTGTCGTATGAAAGGTTATTTTAAACAACCTGAGCTAACATCTATATTCTTTACAGAAGACGGATATGCAAAAACCGGTGATATCGCTGTGCGTGATGAAAATGGTTATTACGATGTCATTGGCAGAGCCACGGATTCAATCATTGCTGTCGATGGTTCAAAAGTTTATTTATTTGACATTGAGCGAATCATATACAAAGACCCTGCAGTTTTAGAAGCAGAAGTCATAGGCTTAAGTGTTAATGGAAAAGATATACCGGTTGTCCACATTGTTCTAAACTCAGAACACATTGGAAAAGAAAACGAAGTTATTTTAAGAGTACATGCTTTATGTAAAGAACACTTGTCTGTAAATGAAATGCCACAAGGCTATAAAATCCGAGAAGCATTCGGCACAAACCCAATTAGCGCAAAACGCGACTACAGAGCATTATTAGAAGAACGCGACGGATATTTCATGGTTGATGGTGATGAGGTCAGAGCGATTGGGTTTTGAGGAAGATGCAGGACGATTCATCCGTCTTGCCAATACTGTAACGAAACCGTAAGCATAAACACAATCGCACCACCCATGCTGGCTAGGGTATTTTATATGAGTTGTAACCACTAAGAAAAATAATAGGAGGTATTACCATGTCACTAAAGGATACTGGAAAGAAGATAGCTACAGGTGTAGCTATTGTTGGCGCAGCAGCTAGTTTAGCTAATAAGGATATTCAGAAGGTTGAAGTTAACAACTATGCAAAAAGTACCGCAATTCATGCAAAAGAGGAACGCAAGAGAGAAAACGAAGCCTCTATATCAAGCGGAGCAAAAATAGGAGGAAAATGATTTTTTATTAACTGATAAGTTATATATTGATTAGTAACGTTGTTATATGATGAAACTTTGTCAATTTATAAGAAGTAGGAGAAAGTAAAAAATGATTACTTATGCACTTGCCGCAAAATTGTTTGAGAGTTTTTCAATTCTTCGCTGGAATGATCGATTACGCCCGATTGAAATAATTGAAATTGACCACCACGCAATAAAATCAATGCTAACATATTTTCTTGGTAAATGCTCAGAATATTCAACAAAAGCTCCCAAACAGATAAATTGGCGAAGAATTGTTGATGTTAACATCCTCGATTTTTTAAGTAAAATTGCAACTTCAGACATTCAATCGCGAGTTAGAGAAGAACTTAGAAAAGAAACTGCTTTTTCTAAATTTGTTTGTGATAGCTGGCGTAATCCGTCATTTCACTTAGACAAAACAATTCTTGACTCTTTGAAAAAGTATCTAAGCCCAGAAAATGATGATTCTATAGAATATAAAATTCTACGATTTTCTCATAAATATACTACTTCGCGTGAGTTTAAAGTTATAGAAAGTTTTTCCATGCCATGTAGTGATCTCACGGGAATAAGTAACTCTATTAATAGGCATGTAGATGAAAGTATTCATAGCTCTTTCAAAAGAGAAGCTATGGATTTAAGAGATGAAAACTGGACATGGCTTCCTAATATTATCGGAATGATTGAACGTTTACGATTCCAAACACGCTGGAGCCAAACACCAAGAATACCTCCAACAAGTGTCTTAGGGCATAGTATGTACTGTGCAGTGTTAGCATATTTTCTAAGTATAGAAATTAGATATAAAGGAAAAAAACTCAGCAATGAGCAAGTTGTAAATAATTTTTATGCTGCATTATTTCATGATTTACCTGAGGCTATATCACGTGACATAATATCTCCTGTAAAAAAATCCTCAGATATAATTGAAAAACTTGTTGCAAAAATTGAAAAGGATTTATGTGAAAAAAATATCATGTCACAAATTCCTGAACGTTGGCAATCACACTTTAGATTCATTACCGGGCAAATGTGTCCCAATGAAGAAACACTTAATAATACTCAACTAGATACGTGCACAGTTCCATATAAAAAGCAAAAAGATGAGTTTATAAAGCATGGAGAATTTTCAAATCGTATAATTTCAAAAGATGATAAATATACTATTGTACCTTGGGGATGTGACAAATCACCATATTCTGAACCCATGGAAGATTATATAGGACAATCCGGCCTTGACGGGAAATTGCTAAAAGTATGCGATAACATCGCAGCGTTTATGGAAGCTAGAATGTCGTTACAACATGGAATACGGTCTCCACATTTAGATAACGGTCTCTCAAATAGCATTCATGCATGTAAAGGAACTCGTTTATATAATCTTAATGTTGTCGATTTTTTTGATAGCATAACATTTTAGTAACAAATGTAGAAAGTTAATAGTTAACGCGAAACTCTGCAGACAGTGCAAACAGTAATCTATATACAAAAATGGTAAAACTATGATAAACGCATCGCAATTACGTGAATTACATCCAATATATTGTTACTGCCCCAAAGGCGACACTGTTACTTTTGCATCTATAAAAAGGTTGCTAAGAAAAACAGCAAAAGTAAGTGGTGTGCCTGTTGCATTTGCATTTGATGAAATAAAATCAGAAAAAGCCGGTGTTGTTACGGTTGAAGATTGTCTTGTTGTATATCACCCTGCACATCGGTATGATTACATGAATATTGTTTTTCGCATAAGACGTGAAGGCGATACTGCATATATATCAAAAAATGAATACGGAACAAGTCAATACTTCTCTGATGCAGATAATAGAGATGAAAAAGAACGTGAAGCTGAAAAGCAATATTATTCTGCGCTGCAGTTAATATTTGATTTTTTGAAATGTTAAAAAAGAATTTTATTACGTCTTTATAGGGGAGTATATGAAGCCAGAAGAACGTCTCAAAAAAGCCCTTGCAAAAATTGAAAAACGGAAGCAGAGGCAACGGGAAAAGGGGATTACAGAGCCGACGAGGTTTAGTTATGTTGCTCGTGATTT
>WQXS01000085.1 GCA_009784725.1 Oscillospiraceae bacterium | reverse complement strand
TAGAATTGGGACAGACGCGGTTATTTACGGTCAAATCACAGCGCCTAAAGCGAGTATAGTTGTTAATTCCAGAACTACGGTGTACGGTATGCTTATGGGCCGGCAGGTCATAATAGAGCCTAACGCTACTGTTTGCAAACCCGCTGCGCTTATGGACTTTTGGCACTCTGAGTGGGCTTATGCCAAGAGCTTCGATCCGCTTACATTTGAGTATAAGGCCGTTGTTCCTGATAATATCACAATATTACAGTTTACTCCTTATATACCGGATGGTGCAACGGTTCTTGTTAACGGTAACACTTACGGAAATGGCGCTAATGTGCCTGTTAGTCTTGGTACATCAACCGACATTATAGTTGAAGTGAGAAGTCCTGATAACTGCGGCAAAACAGAGTACGTGATTAATGTGCAGAGATCACCAAGCTATCAGATATTTGTAAACGCTAACTCTCCTGCTATACAGGGACGGGAAGACGGTAGATCATGGCAGAGCGCGTTTAAGTGTTTGCAACAGGCGATAGATCTGGCAGGAGAAGAGGGTAAAGAAATATGGGTGGCAGAGGGGACTTATTATCCTACACTCAGGAGAAATCCTAATGACCTACGGTCTGCTACTTTTATGATCAAGCCTGGGATAAAAATCACTGGTGGGTTTAAGGGAACTGAAACTGAAAGAGAACCTGAAGGCTCTCCGTATCGCACAATCTTGAGTGGTGATTTAGGTAAAGATGATGGAATTGCATGGCCGGCTCCACAAGATAAATTAAAAAACAATGCGTATCATGTTGTAACAATGTTTGGAGATGCAAGTATCGGACGGATTAAACTTGAGATGCTTACGGTTACTGGAGGTGTTGCAGATGGAACAGGAGAAAACGCGACAGGCGGTGGAATATTAAATATTAACTGTGCGCCAATATTTAAGTTTACAATCATATCGAAAAACATGGCTGATTCGGTTGGTGCAGGAATTATGGATAAGGGCGGAATCAGACAATTTGAGCGGTGTCTGATTGAGAAGAACATTACAAAAAAATCTGGCGGAGCCGGACTTTATACTGTAAAGGGTCAGCTTCAAATAGAAGCGTCAGTTTTTGATGGGAATATTGTACAGGATACACTGAATCACACTGGCGGTGGGGCTCTGTTTGTAAAAGGAACAAAGCTTCATGTCGCAAACAGCATCTTTACAGGAAATGAAGCTAAAAAAGACGGCGGTGCGATATACAATGACAGCGGAATGGTATTCATAGAAAGTAGTACCTTTTATTCAAATATCGCGACATACGGGCAGAGTATCAGGAATGAAAAAGGTAGCATATCAATTATAAACAGTATTCTTTGGAATGATGCTGGCAAACAGGAAATTAGCGGTAGCGTAGTTGATGTAAACTTTACATGTATAGTTGGCGGTCATGCGGGCATTAGGAACATTGCGCAAAATCCCCATTTTTTGAATGCCAATTCACCGAAGGGTAATGATGGAATATATGGCACAAATGATGATGGATTGCAATTGTCAGGTAATAGCCCATGTAGAAATGCCGGAACCGAATCAAACATTGAGTATGATATCAGATTAATACCGCGTCCTCAAGGGCTCGTGGTTGATTTGGGCGCGTATGAATACTATAACTATGAAGATGATGGGGTGTATCTTGGAATAATAGATAGAAATAATGATTTTGTTAAAAAAGAGGGATTTGAAGTTTTGCCTTTTATAGTAGATTCTGAAGATATTTTTTTGTTTGCAAATAGCAAAATCAGCAGAATAATGAGAGTGAAAGTGCCAAGAAATGATCACATAAAAAAACGTGACAAAGGATATGTGCTTGCAAGATGGCGAAATGAGGATGGTAGCTATTTGGAACATTCTCATGAAGTGAAAATTGATATGCACAGGGTTTTTGATGATGGTAAAAATCTATACTTCCATTCTAATAAAGATATCTTATTTGTGCTTGATAGGAGATTCCAAAACTTCGGAAATCCTCATGCATATATAATTATGGTTGGCAGAGAAGGGTATCTTGATCTTACAATACCTATGAATCAATAAAATTTTATTAAGGAGAAAATAATGTTAACAAAAGTAAAATATCTGCTAAAATTCGTGGTTTTAGGTGGTTTAATGTCTGTAATTTGTTTTTGTGACGTGAATTCTATTCCACCGGAAAAAAGGAAAGTTAATGATAGAATAAAAATAAGAAACAATATATATACTTATGAGTGTGATTATGCATGTTCAAAATGTTTACTTAAGACTAGTTTAAAGGGGCAAGTTTTTCCTAATGCTAAAGAATTGAGTGAAGAATATCAGAGTTTTCTTACCCAAAAATGTGAAGTAGACAGAACAAGAATATATTGGACAGTTTGCCCGAAGATGTCATCATGCACTTATAGCTACAGATGGGACTGGTGGACTATGAGTGGTGATTGGAGCGGTACAACGTGCTATCAACGAAATATATGGGGTGATATTTTAGCAAGTATTAATGCGTATGCTGATGATAGACGTCTTTGCGCATATTATTTTTCGCCGGTTCAATGGCTTGCTCCCGCGTGTAGTGGTGTTTTTGACAAAGAGTATGATGAACGTATTATTGACGGTTGGGGTGTTGGTCCAAATATTATTGTTGATGGCAGTTGCGGCGGTGGGTACAGCGAAAAGGATTTTGGTGGATATGATCGGGATTGGGTTGAATTTCATCCGACAAATCATAGTGTAGATACTTACGGATTCGATATGTGGCGCTATTTAGATAGCGATAGTAAGGCCGAAGCTGATTTTCGTGAAGAAAATACCAGTTATGTAAGTTTGAAAGATGGTAAATCTTCAACATTTATAAGTATAGGTTTAAGTTTTGATTCTGATATGTTTGATTATTTTGAGGCCAGAATCATAAATAATGGACCAAATGTACTTTCTTTTTGTAAAGATTATATCGATACAAGGTCTTTGTTGAATCCCGGCAAAATCAAGACAGTACAAATTTTTGGACACAACGCTGGAACTGCTGAAATTGAGGTTTGGGGGGTGAATACCGAACGGAGAGATAGAGAAGCATGTATAAACAAACGAGGTGGCCGTACTATAGACAGGTTAATTGTTAAAGTATACAAAGAGGTGGATTTGGGCACAGTAAATGTTTTTAGAGTCGGTAATGTTAGAGCTTCCACACATCGCAGTGACTGGGAGAGGCGTTTTAATGGAGTTTTAAAGCAGATGGTTGCTAAGGTGGAGCGGGTTAATGTGGAGTTGTCGAAAACCGGGTGGGATCAGAATGGGAATGGGCGGCTTGATTTTATTGTGGGTTTGGGAGCTAACTATAATAGTGAAGAGGCTTTCAATAGAGAGTACCCTGCTCGAATGAGATGGACATCTGAAGGATGGTTATTAGCCCATGTAAACGGGGTATACCAAAATGACATAACTGTTAGAGGGCATGCAATGTTTATTGTACCGGATAAGATACGTTCACATTGTGTGGTTACACGAGATTACATAAAGAGTGATAATATTCTGTATTTGAACAATGGGTGTGACATCGTTTTTGAAGATAGTATTTATACGATATCTGAATATTTCGATCCGTTAGATCGTGGTGAGCGTATAAAAATCAGCAAAAGAGATTTGGAGGGGCAGGGTACAGTTAGAGATTTTCCGGTCAGGTTTCAAAAAGTAGATGCTAATAATAACCCTATATCGAATAATGTATTAGACAAAGAGTATCTTACAAATCGTAACACAACTATATATATAGACGGAATTGATGTTGGATATGCAGTTGTAAATGAAAATATATCATTTGTTGAGGATGGCGCTGATTTAAATGTATATTTGCATGAGTTACTGCACCACGAAAAAAGTAAACGTTATCCGCATGTGCAGTATACACAGAATAGTGAACAAAAACTGTATTTTAATAAACTGTACCGTGATAATATAATGAAGCCGACAGCACCGCTTGGCGGTGATTTAAGGTATAGAGATTTGAAAATTAATGGTGTAAATAACAGGTACTCACAATGGGAACGTGTAAGATAAATAAGGAGAAATTAAATTATGAATAATACCGGAATTTTAAAATCATTAATCTTTTTATTGAGCAGTTTTTCATTTGCATATTGCGGCCCTATAGAAATATTGTTTAAGCATAGGGTAGAACTTGAAAAACGTGCAATAAAATATGAAAATAGACGTCTGTCAAACGAGTTAATCAAGGAAATGCGCCATAAAGATTTGAATGAGTGGAAAAAAAAGGAAGATGAAATATTAAAAGCGTTTTTAATATTGTGTGCGGGGTCAGGAAGTTATCCAAATTACCATTTGGATGACACACTGCTGTTAACTCTCTTAATCGAAACATTGGGAGAATTACCATCCCAAAATGATGGATGGGTTAACACTTGTTTTATGAAGGTGCCGTATCCTTATCTGAATGCTCATCGAACTAAAATTATAAATAAATTACAGCGAGTTGATGATATTAGCAGATTTGAATCTCCAACAGCTTTAATTAACCCGCCTGAAGCCATGAAAAAGCAGCTGCTTGCTTCAGACAAAAGAAGCCCTGCATACATACGTGGTTTAAGGGCAAGACTTGGGGATAAAAAAACTGAAGAAAAAATAGTTGAAAAAATGGATAGAGCCGTAAAAATGAGTATTGGAGCGAGAGCAAGATTTGGAGATGAAGAGCGCATAAACAATTATATTGACAGTTTAAACAAGACTATTGGCACTTACGGACGATGGCCTGATGCTTCCTGTTTTTTAAGTGACGATGATGTTATTGAGAATCTTTTATTGTGCGGTACTGATGAGTGCATAAAGACGGCATTGAATTTTTTTGCGAAATTTCAGCCTAGACTTAGTTCAGAGGGACGTGTAAAAAAGGAACAATATGGTATATGTTATGATAGACATAACGAAAAACCAAATCCGCGTGAATTAATTATTATGGGCTTCAGAAAACATCATCCGCAGCTGCCGTTGTTACACGCTGAGTTTGATAGCTTAAGCGATCGTTTTTACAGGCGAAGTAATTGGTGCCATTTTGACGAAAAAGAAATAATAGAATACATGGAAAAATTTGTAGCTTGGGGAAATAAAGAATATGGTACAAATTTCAGGCTTGAAAGTAAGTTATTGTTTACTGGACAGTGCGACAATGAAATTCGCGCCCAAAAAATGAAAGAACACAATGGAAAAATCCCTCAACAACGCTAATGAAAAAATGACCTTTAATAGAAGAAAACGATTAGGATATTTTGTAACGATATTGGTACTTATTTTAATGGGCATACAGTCTACTGTAAGAGCATCCGATGGTGATTTACAATTTGGAGTTCGGTTAGGACTTAACAGAAACATATATTTTTCTGAGTACTTATCACCGATTTTTAGCATGGATATGGGGAACGGATTTGAAGCTGGATTAGTG
>WQXS01000084.1 GCA_009784725.1 Oscillospiraceae bacterium | reverse complement strand
CAACCGCCATTAAGACGATTGCTAATCCATTGAAAACACTAGGTTTTTTAAACGTCTCGCTTGCGAGACAATGGTGCCGCTGACAGGAGTTGAACCTGCACCCGTTTTGGACGTGATCCTAAGTCACGCATGTCTGCCAGTTCCATCACAGCGGCAAATGATTAAAATTGATTTTCGGATAAATAAGAGAACTCGACAAGAGAACTCGATAAAATCCTAAGAGAGCTACACCACAATAATGCAGCAGTTGCAAGGGTTACAAATTATAAACTTCCATGAGGCACGCCAGATCCTAAGTCTAGCGCGTCTGCCAGTTCCGCCATATCCGCATGAGATGCTGTTATATTGTTTTTATCTTGTTTTTTTGAATGCTTCTGCTGTTGTTAGTTGTTCTTCGGCGCTGGTGAGGGTTGTTTGGGTTATGTTTTCGCCGCCGCTTAGGCGGGCGAGTTCATGTTTTCGGCCTTCGAAGTCGAGGTGGTTGACGTGGGTGTATGTTCTGCCGTCTTTTACGCTTTTGCTTATGGAAAAATGGGTGTCCGCCATGACTGCAATCTGCGGTAAATGGGTTACGCAGAGTACCTGACGGTTTTTTGCGAGTTGTGCGAGTTTTTCTCCCACTCTTTGTGCGGCTATACCTGATACTCCCGTGTCAATTTCGTCAAAGACCATGGATGCCGTGTCGGTTTTACCGCTTAGGACATTTTTCAGAGCGAGCATTATTCTTGCGAGCTCACCGCCGGAGGCTATGCGGTTTATTCTGCCCGGTGCTTCGCCTGCGTTTGCCGACATTAAATACCAAACATCATCACAACCAAAAGCGTTTAAGCCATCATCTCCCGATACCTTGCCAAATTCAACTGTGAATCGTACACCTTTCATATTCAATTGCGAAAGCTCATCTTCAACTTGCTTCTGCAAAGACAATGCAGCGGCTTTTCTTTTTTCCGACAATGATGCTGCCAGTTTTTCCGTTTCCGTTAAGCAGACCTTTAATTCTGCTTCCAGCTTTGTAAGCTTACTTGCCCCGTCTTCAATATCGGACAGCTCCGTTTTTGAGTTTTCCATATGCAAGAGGGCTTCTTCTTCGCTGCCGTATTTACGGGATATCCGCTTCAGCACATCAAGCCGTTCTTCAAGCTCTTCAAGCTCGCCGGGTGAAAAGTCGAGCTGAGTACGAAAATCGCGAAGTTCATCCGATATATCCTGTGTTGAATATTTTATATCGTTAAGACGTTCATTCAAAATCCGCAGTCCCTGAGAATACTCCGATGCACGGTCAAGCTGTGCGCAGGCGTCGCTGATGAGCGCAACTGCTCCTGCGGTTTCACCGCCGCCGTATAACAATTCAAAAGCGGTTTCAACTGACTCTGTAAGCTTTGAGGAGTTGAGCAGAAGTTCACGCCTTGTTGTGATTTCATTCATCTCACCGACATTAAGTTTTGCCGCTTCAATTTCATTGATTTGATGCTTAAGCATATCAATACGGCGCTCTTTTTCGCTCTCGTCCATTGTGAGTTTTTCTATTTCGGTTCTTTTATTGCATAGTAATGAGTATGATAATGCGTACTCTTCCAGCTCCTTTTCGTGCTTGCCAAAGGCATCAAGATATTCCAAATGTGCGCTTTCATCCAGGAGCTTTCGCCCGTCATTTTGACCGTGAATGTCAAGCAGCTTTGAGCCAAGTTCCCGCAAAATGTTTGCAGGTACAGGAGTTCCGTTGATTCTGCATACGCTTTTCCCGTCCGCTGATATTTTACGTGAAATAAATATATCGCCGCTTTCATCGGGTTCTATTGCATTTTCTTCAAGCCATGAGCTTACTTCCGTATCGCTGAACACAGCCGTAACAGAGGCATGCTTTGCCCCTGTCCTGATAATTTCGCGGGATGTCCGAAATCCCGTTGCCGCAGAAAGTGAATCAATAACTATCGACTTTCCCGCTCCGGTTTCGCCTGTTAAGACATTGAGTCCCGTGGAAAATTCAATATCCGCCTCTTCAATAACGGCTACGTTTTCTATATGAAGTAACTTAATCATTTGGAAAAAACCTAATCCTCTGTTGACTGTTCTATGAGTTTATTTTAATGAAATACTTATTTCAGCATTTCTTCAATTTCCTTGCAGAATTTTTCAGCGGCGGCAACATCGTTCATTGCAAGAAAACCTGTATCGTCGCCTGCAATTGAACCGACTATGTTTCGTATTCCCATCGAATCAATGGCTCCGCATGCTGCCGGGGCAAGTCCCGGTAAAGTTTTTATTACAACAATATTTAATGCATTTGTGCATGTCGTTACACTTTCCTTAAAAATCGCTTTAAGCCGCACTGTATTGTTTTGCGTATCGGGTCTGTCGCTTACTGCATATCTGTATGTTCCTCGTGATGTCAGTTCCTTTATAAGATGCAGTTCTTTTATATCTCTCGATACAGTTGCCTGTGTACTTTCAATTCCGATTTTCTGGAGTTCCTCAATCAATTGATTTTGTGTTTCGACATCCGTTGTTGTAATTACCTGCAGTACCGCTTTTTGTCTTTCTTTTTTCATTATCTCTCCCCCAACTTTTCACTGACTTTCCTGTAGAAGCTTTTATCCGATAACCGCACGAGCTGTGTGTTTCGTTCGGATTTATATACTTTCACAATATCTCCGCTTTGTATACTGACCGGTTCTGCACCGTCAACAGAAATATGTGCAGGGTTATATCTTTTATATCCAATTTCAATTGTCACTATCCTTCCGAGAACAAGTACAAATGACCTCGCTTCAAGCATATGCGCACATATCGGAGTTATTATGATATTTTTTGCTGCAGGGTCTACGATCGGGCCTCCGGCTGACATCGAGTATGCGGTCGAACCCGTTGGTGTTGCGATTACGACTCCGTCTCCGTGAAAGTGCGTTATTTTTTGATTGTCTCCGAATATTGTCAAATCTATGACTTTGGTTTCGCCTTTGATTGCAACATCATTTAATATAAAATCTTTGTATATTACTTCATTTTCTCTAATAATCTCAACATCCAGCATTATGCGTGTTTCTATTTTATAGTCACCGTTTGCTGCTGTTTTCAAAAGCTCTGTATCATCAACTTCAAGCTCTGCCATAAAGCCTTTGCTTCCAAGGTTTATTCCGAGAATCGGCACAGAGAGCTCTGATGCTGCGCGGGCTGCCCTTAGAATTGTACCGTCACCGCCGAATGTTATTATCATTTCCGAGGTATCAAGTTCATTTTCGATGCTTGAAAACCTGTAACCTGCGGACGAAGAAATGTCTGCTGAATTAATCTGTGAAGAATCGTCAATGGAGATGGGGCAAATGACAACCTGACAACGGTTTTCCGTCAATATATCAGCTACTCTTTTTGTCATTTTCAGGCCGATGTCGGTATCTATATTCGGGTAAAGAATTATTTTTCTTTCGCTCATATAACCCCTGTTCTTCCTGCTTCAAATGCATGTCTGTTACTTGAGTTCCTCATGGGATTCCGATACTATCCTGCCTGTGTCAATGGGTTTACTTGTATTTGCATCTCCGGTATCATTAGTAGTTTTTGTGTCGAGCAAACCAAGATATTCAATATTACCTTTAGGTCCTTTTACCGGAGAGTATGTAATGTTTTGTACCGTGAAATTTGAATTTTCTGAGTTTTCTATAAATTTGTCAAGAACTTCTTTATGTATGCCCGGTTCCCGTACAACGCCTTTTTTCCCGACCTTACCGCGTCCTGCTTCAAACTGCGGTTTTATTAAACATATAACGCTGCTGTTTTCTGTCATCAGACGGTTTACAACCGGAAGCACAAGTGCCAAGGAAATGAAAGATACATCAATTACTGCAAGCTCCGGTTTATGCTCCAGCATATCGGGTGTCACATAGCGGATGTTTGTGCGTTCCATTGTTATTACACGCTCATCTTTACGAAGATTCCACGCAAGCTGTCCGTATCCGACATCAACTGCATAAATGAGTTTCGCTCCTCTTTGGAGCAGGCAGTCGGTAAATCCTCCTGTTGATGCTCCGCAGTCTATGCATATCTTGCCTTCCGGTGATACCCCGAAGAAGTCAAGTGCCTTTTCAAGTTTTTGCCCTCCGCGGCTGACGTATTCAAGCCCGCTTAAGGTATCTGTGTTTTTGCTGCTCATATTTTAATTATTCGCTTTGCTTGTCTTGTTTATCCGGTTTGTCGGGTTTTTCTTGTTTGTCTAGTTTATCCGGTTTTTCTTGTTTGTCCTGGTTTGAGAATGGCATTATTTTTAAGTAACTTAGTATTCTTCCTGCGCTGTGTACGATTTCTGTACTCTTATTAAATGCAAGTGTTTTTCCCACTGCTTTTCCGCCGACTGTTACTCCTGTAACAACTGCAGATATCACTACCGGGAAAATCAGGCTTTCGGTATTAAAGCCGTCCATCAGTTTCGCTGCAATGAGTGCTGCTGTTGTGCCGCTGACGATTCCCGTTACATCTCCGATTACATCGTTGCAGTAGCATGTAACTTTGTTAGCGTTTTTTATTAGTCGCAAAGATTCGGCAGCTCCCCGCTGACGACGTGTTGCCATTGAATTAAATGGTGCTTCATTTCCGGCTGTGACTGCAATACCTATTACATCAAAGACAATTCCGACAATAATAAACAACGCAAGCACAATAAATGAAATAATATACCCCGTATTCCCAAGTATCTCCGTAGACGCAAGCGTAAACACAACCGACGCCGCAAGACTGATAAGGATAATTTTAATTAACCATTTAATGTTTGTTTTTTTCATAAAGATATTTTATCCTCGCTGTCTTTCAACACTTCGTGTTGAAAGACGAGCGGCAGCGGGTAAAGTAAATCTTACGGCTTAGGTCGGGCCGGATTTCCCCCGCAGGTATCCTGCGTTGCCGACAGGACGGTTCCCCTTTAAACCTACGACCAAAATGTTGCCAAATTAGAAAGATTTGCCTCACTAGGCAATTCTTTCCAAGCCAATGAATTTGGCTTTGGTGCCACGATTGCCACTTAGTCCGTACTGTAATCCTTTGCCCGCTTCGTGTATGAGTAAACTCATGTACGAACAGCCTAGGTGTTTTCCACCACAGTCAAACCGTCTCTTAGCCTCTTTTGCAATAAATATTTCAAAGGCAGACTCAATATTGTTATGGCCATAACGCAAAAGAGTGTTTCCCCTATCCGCATTTACCACTCAAGGCAGGCTACACTGCACACAGCACCGGGAGTGTCGTCTAGTACAACCTTGTACCTGCTCCGCAAGCTTTCGCCCAAGCCTCCTGGAACATTGACTTTTGGAAGAACTGTAAAGTTCTTCTTAAGCCTCCGTAGGAGGCTTTATGCACCGCAATGCAGGTTCACGCCTGAGTCGTACGGGATCCGTCTCGAGCTGCAAAAGACCGTAGCCTCAATGCATTTATTCCAAACTGTCCCGCACAAGAACAGGTCTCCACGTTAACAGGGTCGGGTTCTCCATGCCATTGGAAAGCGCCCTGAGAACGCAAGCACGGGTGATGTAAACATCAGCCGCACTTCCCCCCAGCACCCACCCCAAACTGGGCGTTCAAAGCAGACACAAGGGGTTTCAACGATATGCCCTTTAAAGGATTTTTAGGCCCTTCCTGGTAGACGGCAGATCTGACTAGGAT
>WQXS01000083.1 GCA_009784725.1 Oscillospiraceae bacterium | reverse complement strand
TTCGGCAAAAGTATACTCCACTCCTGCAATGGTCACCTTTGTTATAGCATTCGATGATACGACTGCACGCTTTAATGCATCACGTCTTTTTATGAGGTCTTCGATACTCTGATGCTTTGCTTTCATGGTTTTTACAAACTCTTTGATTTCAACTCCGTGTATTTTAGAGTTTGAATGTCTGTTTGCTACGACAAATGTTGTTTCTTCGATTGCATCATAAATACGATCCCCTATGATTTTAAGTTCAGATAATGCTTTGTGAATAGTCATTTGTTCCGTGTTGGTTTTATTGCTCATGATTGTTACCTCCCAGATTGTACTTTTAATTCAATATTCTTGGAATATTTTTTCATTATACTTGAGCTTTCTTGGATTGTCAATGCTTTTATCCAACTTTATTGAAATTATTATTTTTACTGATTATAATAGGTAAAACTTTTATTATAACTAAGGTGCTATTGATGAATCGGATTAGAGAGTTGCGAAAGCATATGAAATTAACCCAAAAGGAACTGGCAAAGCATTTGCAAATCGCTGACAGCACACTCTCATACTGGGAGATGGGAAAATATGAGCCTGACAGTGAGGCTCTGATTAAGTTGTCAAGGTTTTTTAAGGTTCCAATTGATTACATCATTGGTGGGGACTTTGCAAAATGGGATATCGATGTAAATAAAACACTAAACTTGTATGAAGATTCTTCACATCTTGACGAGTCTTACTTGTCTGTTTCTGAACATATTGTAGAATACAACCTCAATAATGAGCAATCTGCATTCAACCGTGTTGAGTTCAATGGTTTAACTCAAGAAGAGATAGATTTGCTTTCTGAATATGCTTTATTCATTAAGTCCAGAAGGAAAAACGAATCATTAGATGAAATAAAACCTTGAATTGCTTTATAGTCATGTGGAAATCAAGTGAGTACAAAATAAACAACAAGGGGCTGTAGCAAAATGCTACATCCCCTTGTCTCGCTTGCGATAAATCCTGTTTAATACACAAACCCTATGGCTTCTGCTAATGATAAAAGAAGTGTTCCTGCGATCAAAAGAGGTATCGAACACTTGAGCATAAATTTAAAATAGTAGTTAAATGGCACTCCGAATAATTCTGATGTACCAAGTGTTGTCGGTCCGGGGTAAAGAACGTTTGTAAAGTTGAGACCGATTGTAAAAGCACTAATCAGTATAACTCCGCCGCCTACATGGCCAATCGCCTGTCCGGAGAATATTGCAACAACGACTGCTCCTAAAATCGGCATTGAAATGCCTGCGACACCGCTTGTTGATTGAAGAGCAAGACCGATGAGGAGATATGCCAATATCGCAAACGGTGCAAAGGTCCATAATGGTACACTTTGTAATGCATTAGATATCCAGTATACAAGGGTGACCGACATACCCTCTGTTGAGCTTCCCATAACAATTGCTATACCGCGGGCGATTGCCAATACTATGACAACACCTAAGAGGTCTTTTGCGCCATCAAGGAAGTCTTTTAAGAAATCATCTATTTTAATTCGATTTATAATCAACAATATGAACGAGCCGATAAAGAACAGTACGGAAAATTCGTCAAATCCCCACTCTCCCATCGGTGTTACATTACCCGCTCCAAAAATATTGCCGATTACCGGAATCTTCGCTGTAAGGTTAAATGGTGCGTTTACGATATTACTCAGTGTTTCGCCGCCAATGTCTCTCCATGGAATGTAACCGATGATCAAAACGAGAATCATCAGAACAAATAATATAGTAGAAGCCATTCGTCTCGGTGTCATCTCAGGTATTTCCTTAGCATCACCGCTTGCACTTGTTTTAACACCCTCAACACCGTAAAGAACTGATTTTTCCGGTGAGCGCTTTACCTTTGCACCGTATTTCATCAGCATGAACGCAGCTATTGCATAAAGCACCACAAACAGAACAATACGCAAAACTATACCCGAACCCATTGTCATTTCCGGGTTTCCTATTGCCGCAACGGCTGCTCCGGTAGAAAAGGGATTAACAACCGATGCCATATTTCCTACGGTCGCTCCTATAAATAATACAGAAAAGCCTGTCATTACGTCGTAGCCGGCAAGCACAAACATTGGTACTACAACAAGTGAGAATGCAAGGATCTCTTCCCAAAAACCAAATACAGTACCCATTAGTGCACAAACAAGAGTCATAAGGGCAATGAGCAAGCTGCCTTTTAGTTTTTTCAGCATTTTTCCGATACCGGCCTCAAGCCCGCCTGTATTGCTCATTACATTAAGAAATCCTCCCGCTATAAGCAGGGCGATCCCGACCCCGCTTGCACTTTGAAATCCCCGGATCGGAGCCATAAGAACATCCCAGATGCCACCCGGCTGCGGTCCGGTATCATGTACAACATTATTAAATTCGTCAAATGATGCGTTGTATATAACTTCACCGGTGCTCGGGTCACGTACCGATACAGGTATAAAGTACGTCAGTATCATTACTAGAATCAACGCTAAAAAGACAATGACATACGCGCTTGGCATTTTAAATTGTTTTTTTTCCTTTTTTTCTACCATTTTTTCCTTCCACTTCCCGCCATATCGATGTTAAAGATATAACTTTTTATTAGTTATGAAATCCGGGGACGGTTATGTTGCTAATAATACAAAAGCTCTCGCATAAATTTCCATTGCTGTTTTTAAGTCTTCGATTTTTACACATTCGTTTGCTTGATGCTCTGTTTTCGCAGCTCCGGGCATCAATGCACCAAATGCTATTATATTATCCATGCTTCGTGCAAATGTCGCACCGCCGGTAGATATCGGTTCTGATTTTAAATCACCTGTCACATCCTGATATGCTTGCATTAGTGATTTAACAAGTGGTGTATTTACATCAATGTATAAGGATCGTAAATAATCGAATTCCTCCACTTGTACATTAAATGCTTTCCCGGCTTCTTCAAGTGCTTTATCAATCTTTTCTTTTTCGTATGTCACAGGAATGCGGATGTCTATGCCAACAGTTTGTTTGCCGGGTTTAAAATCAATAAGCCCTACGTTAAATTTCAGTTTACCTGATATGTTATCTTCGATATCACCAAATATATTAACACCAAAATGATTATTTGCTCTTTCTGTCAGGAAACCGAGCATACTTCCCGTTTCTCCGGATTTCACAAGTGCTTCAGCCAGATGTAAAATTGCATTTATACCTTCTTCCGGCACCATTGCATGAGCTGCTTTTCCTTTTGCTACCAGCCTGTCTCCAACTTTTTCATATTTGTAACCAAGGCTGTCCATGCTTGCAGCTATTTTATCTGTATAGGGTACACTTGCCTTTTCAGCAACAGCATTATATGCGGTACCGCCGTTAAAATCTATTGACTCTTCATCATTTGTAATGAGATTGTATTCAACAAGACCTTTTTCAGCGTATAATAGCGGAAAATCTGCGTCCGGAGTAAAACCGAATACCGGATGTTCTTCTTTTTCAATGTACTTTTTTACTCCGCGCCAAAGTGATTCTTCGTCGGTACAGAAAATAAAGCGGATCCGTTTGTTTAGTTTTACTCCTTTCTCAAGTAATATCTTGAGTGCGTACATGGATGTCAGCATTGGTCCTTTGTCATCTGTTACGCCTCTTCCATAGAGAATACCGTCTTTTTCGGTCAGTTCAAACGGGGGGGTATTCCATGCGTCAAGATCATCTGCAGGCACAACGTCCAAATGTCCGAGTACTCCCATTAATTCATCACCTTCACCGATCTCCGCATAACCATAGAAACCTTCCGGATCGATTGTTGTTTTAAATCCGAAATCTTTTGATATCGACAGGGCTGTTTCAAGTGCTTCCTGCACTCCTTTTCCAAACGGAGCATTTGGGGATGCAGGGGTGTTTTTGCTGTTAATGGCAATAAGCTTAGCCAGATCATTTTTAAACTCAGGAAAATACGACTCAACTGCTGCTTTTACATCAAATTGTTGCATATAATTTATCTCCATTATATATAATAAATTTATTATACAAGCTTCATCGAATAAAGGCAATTAATTGATAATTTCTGCTTTAGTTTCTCTAGCTAGACTTGAATCACACCCACTTTCACGCTGCGAAGCTGTCAGAATTATTAAAGTCCTTCCAATGTATATCTTGAAATATATTGCTATACAAGCGAAAAAATGCCTTAAAATGCCAATATCCGAGCCACATAAAAGTGGTTCGGATATGGCGCACTTGGCTCCTCAAGTTGGACTTGAACCAACGACCCTGCGGTTAACAGCCGCATGCTCTACCATACGGTATAGAAAACCACCGAAAATTATACAGGGTAAAGAACCACATAAAACCTTGTATTTGCAGGTGCTTTTTGTCATACACATGCACTTTCACTGTGAAATCGTTTGTAGGCACGACGGTTTTTTAAGATATGTTGTTCTTTATTTGCTTGACTGTACTTTTTATGCGCCAACTTTTTCTGGTTCATCACAGTTTTTCTTCTAATTTATATACATATTTAGTCTTTGAGCTTCCGTGTTTGAATATATAAAGCCTTTTGCATTTAGGGCACAACCAAACTTCATAATCTTCAATATCTATTAGTTTCTTTACTTTAATTTTATCCTTTTTACAGATTTTTTCCATTTTTTTGTCTGAGTAAACCCAGTATTGAACATCATTTGGCGTTGAACTATTTCTCAAAACATAACCACATTTACACCCAAGCTGTGCCAACAAAATCCCTCCTTACAGGTTGTCCCAAATATCATATTTTTTTTGGGACATCTTTATTAATTTCTCTTTCTATGATTTCTATTGTATCCATTAATTCACGAAACGACGGATAATCTCCGAAAAACATTTCCGTCATGCTCTCATAATCTTTTTGAAGTCCATCAAAACGATTCATTGGCGGTGTTAGTTTTATTGACCCGGGAAAGGCTTCATCATATCTTGCCCATGTTCTTGGATAGAATCTCATTTTGAATGCCACCACTCTTTTAAGAAGATCAATCTGTCTAATTGATGACTCCACATATCCTTTAATTTTCATGCAAAATAGATCATAATAATGTCGAGAGTATCGTAATGGCATTTCAAGATGATCCGGGCGGTTAGCTTCGTGATGCAAAATTGTCACTTTTTCCCAAAAAGTCCGCTCTGCGGAACTTGCAACAACTGTAGTTGTAATATCTTGTACTAAATCAGGGTATCTCTCAAAAATATATGGTGTGATTGATTTGTTTTCCGATGGTGTCCATGCAGCAAGTGCCCCCATTTCCAATCGTATTGATTGTTGTATTGATTCCGAACTAAGTAATTGTGGGTAATAAAATAATAATGTTTGAGAGTCTGAAGCATCAATCACTGCATTTATATTTTCACCAATTATCTCCGACAACACATTCGTAAACACAGATAAAAATTTTTCAGCGATGAAAACCTCTGCTTTTATATTTATAGATTTATTAAAAATATCCTGTTTTGATTTTGATCGCTCTTCCCATGGTTCATTGTATCCACAACCAAGCAACCGCCAATCTAATATCAAGTCAATATCTTCTGAAAACCGGTTAATTATACCAAAGCATTTTGAAAGACATGTGCCACCCTTGAATGCTATATGTTTTCTATATTTACTTCTGCTAAATAAATAGTCAAGAACTAAACACACCCAATAATCTTTTTCAATAATTGCTTCATGGACTCCCATA
>WQXS01000082.1 GCA_009784725.1 Oscillospiraceae bacterium | reverse complement strand
AGTTTATAGAGAGTTGCCATCACAAACGACAGAGTAATACAATGAAGTGTAAATGATAAGAAATTTAATGATGATGTACCAATACTTTCAACAAACCATGCGGGTATATGCCATACCGCCCATATAATACCGACACATAACGTTGCTACTATAAAATTAAGCTTTTCTTCTAAGGCAGGTTGTAAAAAACCTCTCCAGCCCGGCTCTTCCATACCTCCGCCAATAATACCTGCTAATAGCCACGGTATTGCAAATAGCGGGAAATACCATGTATCACCCAGATATTGACCGGAGAACATAGCTACGATGAAATAACATAATAAGAATATTGTTGTTATTATTACTGTTTGTAATTTTTTCTCTGTTCTGAAGATACGCAGAAAAAAATCCTTAAACCCTTTTATCTGATTGTGCTTTATCAGCAATATCAAAATTGCCCATGCAGGCGCACATGCAACGGTAATGCCACGATACATAGTTACTATAATAAACCCGGTGATACCTGATAGTATGTTGGAAAGAACATCGGTTTGCTCAATTAAAATTAAAATCCCTTCGAAAACCCAAGCGATTATAAATGTCAGAGCCAGAAAACTCCAAATAGGTTTTTTTGATGTTTCATTCCACATTGTATATTATCCCTCCGATAATAAAAATGTTTTTACATTTTTGTAGTTTTAGGAAAAAGAGAGGAAATTTTACCCTATACCTTGCCATTCCAAAAGATAATCAACGTACCATCAGTAACCGATATTACAGCGGTATCTTCTATAAATTCATTGCTTACACCGATTGGGTTTTCAAATGTTATTGTTGCATTTTCTATCGGGTACTTTAAGCCTTTTAGTGATACGCCTTTTGCTATATTGCCGGCGCAAAATACAGATATCAACCTGTTTTGCTTATCAATATGACTTAATCTAATTTCACTATTCTTAATTGCTGTAATATGGTATTCATTGTTCACAATAGTACCGCTTGCATTTTTTTCTTCCAGATATGTCAATAGTTGAATGTTGGCATAGGTTTGGTCTATTCTGCCACCCATACCACCGTTGATAATAAAATCATCATATCCCCGCTCCAATCCTTGCTGTATAGAAAGCATCATGTCGGTATCATCTTTTTCGACAGGACTACGAATAACATTCGGATGGTCGGGCACATATCCTAATGAATCAAAATCGCCAACGATTAAATCAGGCATTATACCTCGAGATTCAAGTGCAGCATAACCACCATCAGCTGCAATGATGTAATCTCCTTCTACCGGAAGAACCTTATCACAAAACTCCCCCGCTCCTACTATATAACACCGCTTATTCATTTGATATACCACGCCTTTGTCGCTAAATAAAATTACCCAGCTATCATACATCATATAAGATGAATAATCAAGGAGCAGGGTGTTTTTAGGTTGTTATTCGAGAAATGCTTATATTGATATATAATGTTAATTAACTGAAACCGGCGGTGCAGGTGGGTGATTGTTTCCAAATGCAAACACTAAAAAAATAAAAATTCCAATAATAATTGAAGAAACGATTACCATTACTACCAGTAGTATCTTGATTTCCTTTTTCAAGGTCTTTTTCTTTGCAATCAAGAAAAATAAAGAGATAACAAAAACCAGTATACTGCCAACAAGTACAGGATATGACACAAGATTTACTAATACTTCACCAATACCACTAAACATTAAAACCACTCCTATCTATACTTAATTAAAGGTAATTGAATCTTAAAGTATGGAGTAACCCTAATGTCAATAAATATTTTACTGTTTATGTAAAATTTTTGTGAATAAGAAAGCAAAAAATATCAAGTTAAAATGTATACAGCAATAAATAGAAAACCTGCTTTATTCAAGATGCTCCGGTATGTTCATTTTTGCATATAATATACGATAAACTCTTACCTTATGCTCGTCTTCATCAACCTTATAAAATAAAAGATGATCTTCAAGAATCATGCGTCTATACTCTGGCTTTACCTGATAAACAGGCCACATATACGGGTTATCTTCAAGATCTAAAATTTTTCTTTCCAACTCTTGAAAGAGACGTTTAGCTTTATTTGGATAATTTGTAAGAGCAGCGTCAATTCCGTTTATATCAAGATTGGCAACCGGTAGATAAACTGGTTTATACTTCATAATTATACTTTTCTCGGAATTTAGTGAAAACTTCATCATGGCTTAACCATTTTGTATTTATGTTATTTGCTTCAACTTCAGCTACTGCCAGCTTTTCAAGTATTAGTTGATCTACCTGATATTGCGATGTAACCATTTCAAAGGGAATTTTTCTTTCTCTTACCAGTGCTTTTAAACTTGAAACAAAAAATGTGGTCATGTTCATTCCGATGTCATCAAGCATGATTTCAGCTTGCTCTTTCAAATTATCTTCTACCCGAACAGTTATTGCTTTTGACATAACTACCTGTCCTTTCATTTTGTTTGTATGCTATTATACTGCAATTGTCATACAAATGCAACAGAATCCACGGGTATTATATCATGCTTACGCAGATAACGATATTAACACCGTACTATGAGCATGATAATGTGGATAATCATGAAGTTACGCTATTTCAAGCCGTTTCCGACCGAGTGCTTATAACCCCGTATTAAAGGGTAGTTAAATTTTCATTTAAATATCTGCTTGCATGATAAATCCTGTGTGTTTCAACAACTTTTGTGTTCGTTAATCACATATATTATTAAATAATCACCAACAACGAACACAGAAGGGGTGGATATATCATGTACATGTCCAGCCCCCCCTGTATCCATTCTTTATGAGTTGAAGCAATACACTCCCAAGGCTACTGCTATAGAGAGGTTCAAAGAATCGACGAGAATAGATTGTGGTATTTTCAAACTTGTTCCAATAAACCGGAACTTCTCATCGAGTCCTGTTGCTTCATTGCCAAAAACAAGAGAGTATGGCTGTTGTTTTGACATAATTTTGGAATTCATTTCCAATTCACCGTCAAGCATGAATGTATAGACCTTATGTTCTGAGAATGACCTGAGATACTCATAAATATTTTCGTAATGTGTAAATCTCATATGGAACAGCGATCCCATTGAAGCACGGACGGTTTTAGGGTTCCATATGTCTGCTGCCGGTGTTATTATCGCAAGATCATGAACACCAAAACCTACTAAGGTACGAATGATAGTACCGAGATTTCCCATATCAGCAGGGTTTACCAATACCACATGTGACTTTTCTGATGATATTGTTGATGGATACTTCCTGAAAACGCCTAATAAATAAGTGTTTTCTTTTTGATTGACCCTCTTGAACACATTCTCACTGATTGTATAAGTTATTTCATTTTGATCACACAATTTGATAATTTGCTCCGGTTGATTGAAATCTGTGTGGATAAAAATGTGTTCAACTATATCCGGTTTTGTTTTTATTAACTCAATCGTAATCGCAACTCCGGACGTGTATGAAAAGTCAAATTCTTTTTTATATGGTTTAATAATATTTTTCATTAAGCTCTGCTCCTTTTTTATTTATCCGGATGCAAAGTCTTAATGATGGACGGCTGTTCAGCGGGTTGATTTCTCCATGCAAAGCGCCGTCTGTTCATCAGACTTTGCATGGAGTTTGCCAAGTATAATACCAAATGTAATTGCCATCGTTTTCACCTTCCTTTCATCAATCTATGTAATTCCTTTAAAAAGTTCTGCTCCGTTTCGTTTTATTAGAGCTGCATCAGAAGCATATCTTTCAGCCAGTTCAATGTCATTTTCATGGAATCCATGAAGCAGCTCAGGTGGGATTGATTCGGGTGTTACACGTTTCAATATAGTTAGATTCCATGTTGTTTTGCATTTATTGCATTTATATATCAACCATACGTCCAGTTTCTTTCGATGTGCATTCACCCTAAACAATCCTGATGTGTCAAACAATGTTTTTCTTTTACATTTTTTGCAATACTTAACTACTGTCAGCGCTTTTTCTTCCTGCGCTGAATATTCCTTTCGTTTCAATTATCACAGTCCTTCCTGTATTGAAATATTCAATCAGGAAGTTACTAAACGGGGGACTATATCTTTTTTTGCATACGCAATTTACAACTCTTCTCATACATACTCCTATTTTTATTTTTGTTTCCAGAATGTTGATGTCGCATAAGGTCTAAACCCTATGTTGTAATAAAATTGTTGGCATGATCCTACAAAAGCTCTCTTTGCACCAAGTAATCCGCATCGGCGTGTTGCTTCAAGAACAGCAGCTTTACCAAGACCCATTTTCCTGTAAGCCGGGTCTGTTGCGACCGGTTCGACTAATGCACTTTGTGAGTTACTGTCGTGCCACATTCCGCAATAAGATACAAAATCACCATTTGGCGCAACAACTGCTATTTTTAAATCGAGATTGACATTGGGGCGTTTAAATTCTTTTTCCATCTCCGGTAGTTTTTCCGGTTTTAGGACAAAAGAACCTTCACCGTTCGCTTCATGGTCAAACCCTTTCCACAAAACCTCACCGTATTTATATAAATCGTAGGTTTCCGCCATGCTTGTAATTTTGAATCCTTCCGGTAAAGTGTAATGTATGTCATCTACATCTATATGGAATATTGAATCAAATTCTCTGTCTTGTGTTGGCTGGTAGCCAAGGGCAACAGCAACGTTTTGTAGTTCTGTATCACCGTCAGGAATCATAACCATAAAATCATCTTCTTTGCTTAAAGAATCACTCGCTTTCAGGATCATTTCTTGTCCTAAGTAACGATGTTTCTCAGACATCAGAAGATATGCTCTTCCAAAACCTAAATCGCATGTAGCTACAGCAACGATTTCACCGTTTTCTTCCCATAAACAAATATTTAGCAGGACATCTTTATCAAGATATCCATGTGTTATCATCCAATCCCATCGACCAAAATGGTAGTTGTGGCTGTCAAGCTTGATTATAAAATCTCTAACTGCATGGTAATCTTCCCCGAATAATTGGGAAGGATTATATTTTCTAAATTTCACTGACATAGTAGTTCCTCTTTTCAAAAAATAAAAGTCCGTTCCGTTGTTGGAAAGGACTATGCAAACAGAAACAATAGCATACACTATGTACGTGTGCTAACCGATGCATCAATCCAATTCCAACAAAACCAAGCCCATTTGCAATAAGGGCTAAAAATGCTGTCTCTTGGATTAATTAATCATCGTTCTGCTCCTTTTTTATTTTAATGTTATCATTTTATACAAACTCCAGTGAAAAGGCAAGTAATAAAATTAATGTGTATATAAACGTAAATATAAATACTGCAAATAATGCTTTTTTGTACGGTTCTCTACCTAACAAAAATAACATGGTAAATTATAACTTCGCTACGCTACGTTGAAACGCTTGATTAAAACGTCGCTCCCCCTCGCAGGGATTGCACACAGTGCGAGAAAATTGTATTCTTGTTATAACATATCCATAATATATTGTCTATTATGAGTATGTTCAAGGAGTATATTCTCTTGTATTAAGCCTTTAGAATTGATATAATCAACTAAATGGAGGAACTGGTTTATGAACATATCTGTTGATACAGCAATACGCAATGCTGAAGCATTGTTAAGAATGGAAGGAATGCAACCTTCACCGGAGGTTTTATCTAATTGTAAAAAAGTCTTAAACGGTGAAATTTCACAAGCTCAGTATATCTCTATGCTTAAAGAGCGT
>WQXS01000081.1 GCA_009784725.1 Oscillospiraceae bacterium | reverse complement strand
CAATCGGAACAAAAAGTGGAACTATTGATGTTTCTGAAAATCCGCATATTGATTTGAAAGATAATAACGCAATTTTAATATTCAATGATAAATATGAAATCATTGAATAGTGCAGTGTAAGCATAATGGACTGACGAAGATTTCATGTAATCCCAAATAACATATTTTATCTAACGTCAACCGGCGAACAAGCACACCAAAATGCTCGTTCGCCGGATTTTCTTTCTATATCGAATCACATACGAGTCATTCGCCTTTCATTTTTACAGCATTAACTACCTTACCATCAAGTATGTCAATACAGAGCTTGATCGATTCACCAATCGCAGCATCAATATCATCCGGTTCAACACCCAGGGGATCACAGCCAAGTGATTTGTCAATAAACGCATTGTTACACATTACATCAGCAAACTTAACAATATGTAATCCCGATTCATTTCCTGTTGCTTCATGTTTTTTCATCATCTGCTTACTGCCGAGTTTATATAAAAATGTTGGTATAGTAGAGATTTTTTTGTCCGGGCATCCCATATATTTATGAACGATCTTAAGAAACTCTACCCAAGTCAAATTGTAATATCCAATAGGGTACGCTACACCACCTTCGGTGCGTTCCAATGCTCCGGCAATGGTCTGTCCGATTTGCTTAACGGTAGTCATGGTTGTACCACCTTTTGGATACATCGTCTTTTTCTCCATACCACGAATCATTTCGACGAGAAATAACCATACAGGCTCTCTTCCAGGTTGTGCTCCAAAAATATACGGGAGTTCTAAAATAGCAACTCTAAAATCTTTATCAGCAAAAGATAATGCCATTTCTTCTTGATCTATACGGCTTCTGATATATGGGTGCCATTTTGTAAGCTGTTTATCCGACCATATTTTTGCAAAGTGCGAAAAATATGATCCGCAAATTACTGTTCGTTTCACTCCACATTCCTTTGCTATTCTGAGCATTCGTTCGAGAGGGGTTATGTTAAATTTCTTAAAGAGTTCATAGATCGGTGGCGGACCTTCGACACGTTCATCAACACCTGCGGCGAACACAAAACCCTCACAACCGGAAAAACATTCACGAAGTTCATCATCTGACATATCCATATAGCTACCAAGCTTGATTTCCATTTGTCCAGGTAGCTGCGCACCTTCCGGTATAGGTGGCAGTGATAAAGATGAAACATGATGCCCTCTGTTTATTAACTCTTTTGCTCCTTCACTTCCAAGAAGCCCGGTTCCGCCAATCATAAATATATTCATTTGCCTCCTCCATTCATTATCATTGTGACCGATTCTTTTCATTAAAATACATACTACATCAGTAATTATGATAAAACAAGATGCTTGCTAAATGAAGAATAGCCAATCTTATATTTTATAATACTTTACATAAAAAAGATAAGGAGCATTTCCTTTATTTTATAAATCACCTATAAATAAAATTTTTCTTTACTCTTGTGTTACTCCATAGGATATAATGCAGCATAACGAAGTCAGCAAGTGTAAATAGTACGTCGTCCAACACATCATGTGTTTCGGCAACACTATATGTGGTATTTAAGATTTTACTCATTAAAACATTGTAAAATCTCATTGAGGTGACGTATTGTGAGTTTAGGTGAAGTGTTACGTAATCTCTTAGATGAGAGAGATATATCGCAAAAAGAGCTTGCCGATAGTTTAGGCATAGGATCATCAACGCTTGGCAATTATATCCAGAATAGTAGAGCGCCTGATTATGATGTATTGAAAAATCTAGCAAGGTTTTTCGATGTATCAATTGATTATTTGCTTGAACATGAATTAAATCAAGATGAATCTTTAAATGTTGGTGAAGTGGTACGAATTTATCGTTCACTTTCTGCTGATCATCAAGAGCTCTTTCTTGCTCACGGAAAAGTGCTCCTTGCTCATAACCGGAAAAACGAAAGTCCTCAGAGTTGAGGGCTTTTGCTTTAAATCATTGATATAGCACTATCTCTGAAACACTACATATTTAATGTTTAATGGAGGTAAGTAAGAGTTCCAAGCACAATAATCTCAAAATTAGTGCGGTTATCGGAGAATATTTTTCCATACTCCGATAAACGCACTATTTTTCATGCTCTTCATTATACAATTAACATATGAATATTGAATATGGGAGCTTCCCTATATGAGATTTCGAGAAAAAGAGCTTGGGACGATGAACTGTATCGGAGCCAAGGTTAGAGAGTTCCGTCTAAAAAAAGGAATCAAACAGTGTGATTTTCTGGTGATGCTTCATCTTGAAGGAATGTGTATTAGTGCAACAAGTCTGATAAGGCTTGAAGGGCAAGACAGAAATGCATATGTTCAGGAGCTTATAGTTTTAGCCAAAGTCTTAAACGTTGATATAAATGACTTGATTGATAAAGATAAAATTAAGTTTAAACATTTAAACAGCGATAAGAAATAAAAAAAGAAGGTGATTTATGAGCGCAAAATATTTATCAAAGGATTATTTGACAGTAACACAACTCGCAAAAATCGCAGGCGTAACTCCCGAAACTCTGAGGTATTATGACAGGATTGGATTATTCCATCCAGAGAAATTGATTAGCAATGTCCGATATTATTGTCCAACTCAAATAACGGCATTAAAGATGATCAATGTATTAAAAGAAATTGGAATACCTTTGGAAGTCATTAAAACTTTTGCTAAGCAGCGTACTCCGGAAGCAATTATTAAGTTGCTCGTAAAACAGAAGAACGCTGTTGAAGATCGTTTGCGATTTGATCTTGATGTCCATTCAATTATTTGTACAACCCTGGAATTACTGACAGAAGGAATCTATGCACTAGAAAATGAATTGGCTGTGCTAGAGATGCCTGAAAGGAGAATTATTTTAGGGAATATTAATGAGTATAATGATTCCAGTAGCTTCAATAGTGAGTTTACAAGGTTTTGTATAGCCCAAAATGAGCTGGCATTAAATTTATCGTACCCTGTTGGTGGTTATTTTTCAACAATGGACGACTTTGTAGGAAATCCATCAAAACCAACACGTTTCTTTACAATCGACCCTAAAGGTAAAGATTTAAAGGAAGAAGGATTATATTTAGTTGGATATACCCGCGGAAACTATGGACAGGTTAATGATTTACCAAAAAAGATGACAGAGTTTGCAGAAACACACAATTTGCACTTCTCCGGTCCTGTTTTTCACACATATCTATTTGATGAAATCAGTATAGTTGACAAAGATAATTATCTACTACAGGTAGCTGCATCTGTATGTGAAAAAATAAAGTCGCAGCCTTACCATCCAAACCGAGCATAAGAAAGCTAGTAAACATCAATGTTTCAGATAGGTTTGTGTGACACAAATTAAACGTTTTCCTGCTTGATGTAAAGTTTTCTTTTTTCTACAGAAAATATTTTAAGTGTTGAAATACTTATATTTACAAAAGAAAACTATGCTCCAATTTTAAGCACATTACTTTGTGTCACACAAACCACTTTTTTTGACAGATAAAAATACAGATAATTCAAAAGCCGTTGAAAATACAGGCTTTTATTTTTTTCAAAAAATCCAAAATACCTCTTGACATGTAGTCGACACAAACCAGTATAATACATGACCCAAAGGAAAATATTGAAGCAAATGAGGGTATTAGAAATGACAGGTGTATTGGATAGAAGCAAGCAACGATATACCGATCAAAACAATTACGGTATATGTTTAATGAAGTCTGATAGCAAAATACTAAAAGTAGAGGATAATTTTTTATTCTCAGCTTTTTGTAATCACTGCGGACATAGAATGTTTGATATGACTATTATCCCCGACAAAGCGATAGATATAAGAAACAAGTGCAAGCGCTGTAATAGGCTGGTAACTACACCACTTGTTTTGTGCGACGCTACAGGACAAATGATAATAGCTTCTGTAATGTAGTCAAAGTTTCAAATCAATAATCTTGCAAAGGCAATTTAATAATGTGATGTTTCAGCTTCCGTGCAATGGTATCGATCCCTAACTGATCTAAACAGACAGTACAGGGCAACGTATATCCGAATGGCCGGAGTGAAGCGGAGTAACGATTAAACGAACGTTACCGCTTTGCTCCGGTGCTTTATTTCACCGACAAGCCTGCTCCGCTTCACGAAATGTGAAAGGAGCAGGTTTTGTTTATTAATACGGTCCTTGTGCAATCACGCTGCCGTTCTCCGCCGGCAATCCATTCGATTCGCAACCCACACAAAAATCGAATGGAGGAAAGGTCAATGTATGACTGGAGAAAAGAAAAAAACTTTAGAAGAGTTAAGAATGAAGATGATACTACAACATATTTAATCACCGTATACGGTAAAGATGTTGAAGTAAGCGAAGAAATATACAGGATGTATGCAAGATACCATCGCAAGTCGGTATACATGGAGTATGACCTTAAAGTTGAACGTTACCTAAGAGATAAAAATGGTAATGCTGTTAAAGATAGTAATGGTATTGCTGTTATGTTACCGGAACGTGAAATTTCATATGAAATGCTCCTCAATGAAGGATGGGAATTTCAATCACCAGATCCTTTACCGGAAGAAATCATATTTCCAAGAAATGAAGTAGAAGGAATCTTACTAGATGGCTTAGATATGCTCACAAATAATCAAAAATCTTTAGTTAAAGCTCTTTTTTATGATGGATATGATGAAGAAGAATATGCTGAAATACTAGGTGTTTCCCGGCAAGCTGTTAATAAGCTGAAGATGAAAGTAATTAATAAGTTGAAAAAAATTCATACTAGGGGGTTGCTAAATTTGACTTCCAACGAGACCACTTATGAGAGGAATAAATAGTTTCAAAATAAAACCTCCCGCACACCTTGACAAACACCGGCACCAACGAGCAGGTCATATCGGAACATCAGGTACAATAACCGCCGTGTCGCGTGCCAAGACCACTCGTAACGGGTGCGAGCGCTCCTGAACTATCACAAGGGTGATGGTACACAGGAATATTACAAGTGATAGAACGGGTGACACAAACGGCATAGCGGTGATAATGGTACTCTCCCGAGAAAACCGGGACCGAGCAGCGTGGAGGCGCGATTCGGAGAAGCATCGTTTGAGTTGAAAGAGGACTCCTGCGGCTTCTGTGTGTAAAGCCGGAAAGCGGGCAAGCCAGCTTTCCCGAAACTGACAGTTTGATGTTTACCCCGAGTACATTTACTCATTTGTCCGGGTACTGAGAAAAATAGGACAAGAATCAATCGCAAAGAAATTAACAAAACCGTCTATTACTATTTTTGTATTTCGACGGTTCTGATATCAGGGGTAACTTCACATGACGGAAGCGAAGTTGCCCCTGCCACAGAACCGCCGAATATTGCGAAAGGACGATTCGATGAAACGAGACACTAAACGTGAAATATCACGGACCGTACCAAGTGATATTCCAAAAAATAAACCACCGGACACAACGGCAATACTTATTGCTTATGATTGTGTTCTTATGGAACGATTTACCGGGAAAGGTTTTGTTTACTATATAGTAAACATTCAAACCGGCAAAGAGGAAACAATTGCACGTAAAACTTTTGGAGTTACCCCCTCTGGAATCGACTCTCTTGTTGAAAAAATACGCAATTCCGAGATAGCGGGACCGGGTATGTTTGAAGCTGAACGACCTGCCGGAAACGGAATCACTCCTGAGAAATGCAAAAAAATACTTATTTTAATCCTTAATGAAATCTTACCGTTTTATGGATACTCAATAAACAAAGAACAAATCTCAATTGCTGTCCACATACTCGATGCGATATGCAGGCGAATTATTTCTCTGACCGAGATAGAAGAAGGAGCAGAGAATATTTTTCTATATCTTATACCTGCAATACTCGCAAAAGTCGGCAGAATAAATGATCACTGTGTCTTGAGTTTTTATGCCGAAGGACGATACCTTGACAATATAAATATGCCGATATTGATAGCTACATCGAGTTCATCTCAGCAGAAGGCTCT
>WQXS01000080.1 GCA_009784725.1 Oscillospiraceae bacterium | reverse complement strand
ACCAATAAAAATACACGGATTTCGCCACAGTCATGTTTCATTACTTGCCAATGAAGGTATCAATATCCAAGAAATTGCCCGCCGTCTGGGTCACGCAAAGGTAGAGGAGACTTGGAACACATACTCACACTTATATCCGCGTGAGGAAGAAAAAGCGGTTGATATCCTAAACAAAATAGCATAAGACAAACATTGAAATAATGAAGCTCCGGCGGAAAAACTATACACGATTTTTACACGAATAAGCTAAAAACCGTGTGTAAATATAAGAACGGCAGATATGGCAAAATAACCGCAAACCATTACAACACAAAGGAAAATGATGGGTAGTTAAACAAGTGGAATATGCTAAAAAACACTATAATCAAGTCCGCTCAGAAGCTCCACGAGAATGTCAAGCTGTTGACAAAAACTTAAAGTGAATGCACACATGCTCCTGACGAGTGTGTGCATTTTGTTTGTGCTTGTCATTTCTTAGTTTAGTTTTTTTTATGTTTATATATTTTGCCATTTCTTAGTATTAATTTTCTCACACATCTATATGCTTTGCCATGAATAGGCAGGGGTTGTTTTCGTCCCAGAGGAGCGGGAATACTTCCAGGGGTTTGAAGCCTGATGATAGGTAAAATTGTCTGGTTTTATTGTAGTTGTCGCATTCTCTTGATTCGTCAAGGGTTTTGACGGTTAGAAATTCCATATTATTGTTTGAACAGTACGTCTCGCACTTATCGACCAGAAGTTTGCCGATTCCTTGTCTGTGATATTGCTGAAGCACACCCATGACGCAAATTTCTGCTGTATGAATATTGTGAATCTTTAACGCTACGAAACCGATGGCTGTTTCTTCGTCAAATGCAACGAAGAAAGGCATGGACTGCACCCCGGCAACGTAATCGACTATACTTTCCTCTATTTCAAACCAGTCCGGTAACGCCCTTAATATAGTATTGCAAACTGCGGATTTCTCATCTGCGTTGGATAATTCTCTTATTTTAATCATAATACCTCATTAATTTCATTTTCTCATCAACAATAGCTGTTTCAAGCGTTACAAACATTGTTAAATAATTTACCCTAATACTCTCCCGGTGTAACTCAGGTCAGCCCTGACGATTTTTTCATTGTCCGATTCGTGTGCAAATATATTATACACTACAAAATCAACAGGTGGGAATCTTTTAACCGCAAATTTGCAAATTTGATGTGAATTATGTTAGACTGTTTTGAATATCGCCCGTAGAAAAATAGGAGCAGTTACATGAGTTCCATCCAACTAATCAGTTCATCGGGATTAATATTCTGCATATTTATTAACATAATAATACTGTTTTTTGTGTTGATAAATAAGGATTATAATGACAAACGGACCGGAGCGTTTATCGGTGTTATTGCAGTTAATTTTGTTCTGCTTACCTCTTACTTTTTCAGGCAGCTGATGGAAGGGGAGCCAAACCCCGGGTATGGAATCCCGCTCATAATTACGGCAAGCATATATCAGGCAACCTCCCAGATTCTGCTCCTTCTGCACATCAGAATAACCCTGCTGTCAATAGAAAACAAAGCGCCGGTATCAAAAATTACAAGATTTGCAGCGAATGCGGCTGCAATTGTCGTAGGCATAAATTTTTTACTATCAGTAGCAACACCGTTTACACATACATATTTTTACTTCGATGAAATGAACCAAACCGTTCTTCAAGATGCGATAATAATCAGTGATATATCCATTTTTATATGGACGGCACTTACACTGTTTATATTAATATATAACAGGAAAAACCTTAGCAGAAAAGAAATGGGAGCGCTTTTATCCTACGTAATACTGCCGACGGTTGCCCTTGTGTTTTATTTAATGACACTCAATCTGTTGTTTATAATCTACTCGATAACACTGAGCATATTAATATATTTTGCAAGCATCCAAGCCGAGCTCTCACAGCAAATCAAACAAAATGAGCTTGCGCTCAAGCAAAAAGAACTCGAGCTTGCCGAAAGCCGCATAGCAACAATGACAAGTCAAATCCAACCGCATTTTATATATAATGCGCTTGCAGCGATAAAATCCATGATACGTGTCAGCCCGAACCTTGCAGCGGAAACAATTACCGAATTTTCAAACTACCTCAGAAGCAACATAGATTCACTTTCCGTAACTGCACCTGTCAGCTTTGAAAATGAACTGAAGCACGTGGAAACATATCTTTCCATAGAGCAAAAGCGCTTCCGCAATAAGCTCAATATCACATATGATATAACGACAAAGGACTTTTATCTTCCTTCGCTTTCGGTGCAGCCGATAGTGGAAAATGCAGTTAGACACGGAATAACGAGCCGGAAGGAAACCGGAGGAAGCATTAAAATATCCGTACATAAAATAAACGGGGAAACAATAATAACAGTCACCGACGACGGAGCGGGTTTTGACACAAACCAGATAATAAACGAGCAGGGGCGTATAAATGTAGGAATCCAAAACGTTAAGACACGTCTTGCCGCAATGGTCGGCGGTACACTCAAAGTCGAAAGCGAAATAGGCGTCGGAACAACAGTAACAATCACAATCCCCGAAAAACCAAAGCAAACCGGGCAAACCGAAAAAACCGGAAAATCCGAACGAACAGAAAAAACCAAGCAAACCGAACAAACAGAACAACCCGAGCAACCCGAGCGAACAGAACAACCCGAGCAACCCGAGCGAACAGAACAACCCGAACAACCCGAACAAACAAAAAATGCAGAGTAAGCAAAAAGAAGGAGCGGGATATTTTCGATGAAAAGTATGCGTAAATTCATTTGTAAAATGTTTGTTTCCAAGCTTAATATGTTAACGGTATCAAAAAGAGCTTTATTAATGCTCTTTATTGCCTGTTTTTCAATCGCCGCCTTATCCGCCTGCACATCACAGCAGTCACAGCAATCGCAGCAGACACAACAATCACAGCAGTCACAACAATCGCAGCAGACACAACAAACGCAGCAGCCGCGCAGCGTAAATCCTTTTACATCATTTCGTGATATACCCGGCCTGACGGAAAAGGAAATCGCCGATATAGATAGGCTGCAAAATGCACACAGCTCCCTGTCATACGGGATGATAATGTCCACGGAAGCATTCAGGACAACAAATAATGAAATCGGCGGTTACTCCGCATTAATGTGTGAGTGGCTGACCGGACTTTTTGATATAGAGTTCAAAGTCGAAATATACCCGATGAATGAGCTTCTCGAAAAACTGGATTCGCATGAAGTCGATTTCAGCGGTGTAATGATGACAAATGAAGCTCATCTTGAAAAATACATTATGACCGACATTATCGCCGAGCGTCAGTTCGTATTGTTCCGCATTGCAGGGAACCCGCCGCTCAGCCAGATAGCGCAGGAGCGTCCGCTCAGGTACATCTTCGTGGAGAACGCACCTGCAGAACGTGCAGCAGCCGCAGTAACCGAACCGGGAACATACGAACCTGTATGGGTCAGAAATGCATCGGAAGCATATGAGGTTCTAAAAAGCGGTCAGGCCGATGCTTTCTTCGCATCAAATAACAACTATGCTCTTTATATCGAATACGAAGATATAATTATGGAAGACTTTTTCCCGTTGATTTTTAACCCCGTCTCAATGGCGACGGCAAATCCGGAGCTTGAATCCATAATCTCAGCCGTTAAAAAGGCACAGCAAAACGGCGCAGACGCCTATCTGAACCAACTGTACAACCGTGCATATCAGGATTACCAGAAGCATAAACTGACTGCACGTCTCACGGAAGAAGAACGTGAGTTCATAAGAAACAACCCGGTCGTACCGGTAATTGCCATTTCCAGCAACTATCCCATCAGCTTCTTTAACCATCGTGAAAACGAGTGGCAGGGGGTCTTTTTCGACCTGCTGAGAGAAATCGAAGACCTTACGGATATGTCATTCGAAATGGTAAATGATGAAAATACCGATTGGTTCGTTCTGCTCGATAAACTTAAGAACAAAGAAGCCCTGATAATCGGGGAGTTACTGTGGACAAAAGCCCGTGAGGAAAACTTCACCTGGCCGGAAACAATGATTCTGAATGACCATTATGCGCTCATATCAATGGAAAACCAGCACAATGTCACAATTAACGAAATCCGCCATCTAACGGTAGGGCTTGCCCGTGACACAGGATATACCGCAATGTTCAGGCAATGGTTCCCGGATCATGAGCACACTGTTGAATTTGACAGTATCGAAGAAACCTTCGTTGCACTGCGTAACGGTGAAGTCGACCTTGTAATGACCACCGAAAGAAGGCTCATGTACCTGACGCATTATCAGGAGCTTACCGGATATAAATTAAACTATGTCTTTGACCAAAGCATTGAAACAAGATTCGGGCTTCACAAGGATAATACAGTTCTCGGCTCCATACTCGACAAAGCGCTCCAGTCAATTGATATTAAAGGCATCTCAAACCAGTGGATGAACAGAACATTCGACTACCGCCTAAAGGTTGCGGAGGCAAGGGTGCCTTTGCTGATAGGTGTGTCTGTATCCTTTGCATTTATCGTTGTTTTGGTCTTGGTTATGCTGTTAAGAAACAGAAAAACAACCAAGCAGCAGGCACAGACAAGCGCACAAAACACACTCCAGCTTACCAAGCTTAATCTGATGATAAAAGCGGCACACATAGGCTTATGGGATGTTGAAATCTCAAGAGATGACCCCGTAAACCCGAAAAACACTTTTATATGGTCGGACGAATTCAGAAAAATGCTGGGATATGATACCGAAGCCGAATTTCCGAACGTGCTTGACAGCCTGAAAAAAGTTATGCACCCTGACTATGAGGAGCGAACCGATAAAGCATTTATAAACCACGTGTTGGATACAACAGGAAATACACCCTTTGACGTAGAATATCAGTTAATGAAGAAAAACGGGGAGTATTCATATTTTCACGCCTGCGGTGAAGCAATCCGCGACGAAGACGGTAACGCAATACATATAGCAGGTGCGATAATTGATATAACGCAGCAAAAAGAACATCTTGCAGAAATAGAAGAAACACAGGAAGACATGCGCATTGCCCGTGATCTTGCCGAAGAAGCAAACAGGAGTAAATCGATTTTCCTTGCAAACATGAGTCATGAAATCAGAACACCGATGAACAGTATTGTAGGATTTTCCGAGCTTGCACACAGTGATGACAATCCTGAAAAAACCAATCAGTACCTTACAAATATTTCAGATAATGCAAAGTGGCTGCTCAATATAATCAACGACATTCTTGACAGTGCAAAAATCGAATCGGGTAAAATTATTCTCGAACATATCCCGTTTAATTTGGATGATGTTGTTTCACAGTGCCAGTCCGCAATAATGCCGAAGCTCATAGAAAAAGGGCTTTCTCTGTACTGTTATTCGGAACCGCTGCCGGACAAGAAGCTTCTCGGCGACCCTGTCAGGCTGCGTCAGGTGTTTATGAACCTGCTTTCAAATGCCGTAAAATTCACAAATACCGGAACCGTCAAGCTGCTGACATCCATTGTAAGCTCCGACGATGAACAGGCAGTGGTGAATTTTGAAGTAAAAGACAGCGGAATAGGCATGAGTCCCGAACAGATAAAAAAAATATTCGAGCCGTTTTTACAGGCGGACGACAGTGTCACACGCAACTTCGGCGGCACGGGACTCGGGCTCAGCATATCAAAAAATATCATAGAAATGATGGGCGGTACACTAAGTGTGGAAAGCACCGAAGGAACAGGCAGCCGTTTCAGCTTTGACCTGACCTTTAATATAGTCGCCGACACAGGAACACCGGTTCAGAAATTAATTTTGAATGATATTGAAAGACCGACCTTCAGCGGTGAGGTTCTGGTATGTGAAGATAATATTCTGAACCAGCAGGTAATTTGCGAGCACCTTTCACGTGTAGGCATAAAAACCGCAGTTGCACAAAACGGGCAGGAAGCAGTGGATATTATAACGCAGCGTCTGCAGAACAACGAAAAACCTTTCGACTTAATTTTCATGGATATCCATATGCCCGTAATGGACGGCCTTGAAGCCGCTTCGCAGATAAGCGCGATGGGTGTGGAAACGCCTGTAATCGCACTGACCGCAAATATAATGTCAAATGATTTAGAACACTATAAACGCAGCAACATGCTTGATTATCTCGGAAAACCGTTCACATCGCAGGAGCTTTGGAAATGCCTGATTAAATATTTTACCGTCATAAAAGTTACCGCTATTGACAAGGAACAGCAATCAGCCGATGATGAAAAAGCATTAAAGCAATTGAAGCTGTATTTTGTCAAAAATAACCAATCAACATTTGAAAACATAAAAAAAGCAATT
>WQXS01000079.1 GCA_009784725.1 Oscillospiraceae bacterium | reverse complement strand
TTGTTGGAGTGCTTGTGATATTGGTCGGTATTGAATACTTATTGCAGTTTTGGTGGTTCTGGCTTATATGGGGTATTGTATTTGTCGGACTTATGGCTTTCGCAATTATTTATGCAAATACCGGTAATCGTTTTAAAAAATGATAAAAAATATGAGTCAACTTATTATTCATTAATCTTGGAAATATTTATGGGGAAGACGTATATATGAAAATTACAATAATCAACGGAAGTCCTCGAAAAGGGAATACTTACGAAGCAACTCAGCTCATAAAGAATGAAATGTTGTCATTTGGTGAAGTGGAGTTTACTGATCTATTCCTTCCGCAGGATATGCCGGACTTTTGCAAGGGCTGTATGATTTGCTTGGAAAAGGATGAAAAGCTATGCCCTCATTCAAAATATACTTTACCGATTTTAGAATCAATAACTAAAGCAGATGCACTGATTGTAACTACTCCTGTTTATGTGCTGCAAGCCACAGGTGCAGTAAAGAACTTCTTTGACCACTATTCATTTTTATTTGTTGTACATAGAGCATTGCCGGAAATGTTTACTAAAAAAGCGTTTATACTCTCAACAACAGCAGGAGCGGGAACAAGAGCAGCTATGAAAACAATCATTACATGCTTGAAATTTTGGGGAGTTAATAAAATATACTCGCTTGGAATTGCAATGCAAGCTATTAACTTTGAAACTATGGAGCCGAAACGCAGAGCAAAATTTGAACATAAGATTAAAAACACAGCAAAGCGTTTTTATTATGATGTAAAATCCGAAAAAAAGCACTTACCCTACGCTATAACCGGACTTATGTTTCACTTTCGCCGCAGTATGCTCAAAAAAGACAATGAAGCAACATCATTGGACAAACGATATTGGATTGAACAGAACTGGTTTAAGAGTAAACCGTTTTAATCAATCGATGATGTTGACATTAAGCTCATATTATGAAAAGGCAGGTATACATGGAGATACGTTACATTCCCGACGGGACTATGACAGAGAGACAACAAAAAGATGTAGATATAATTAATGATATTTGCCTAAGCGGAGACTCTGATTGTAATGAGGAAGAATTTGATATAAATACGTATGAATACAGTGCCCCGGAAGATGGTATGTACTTGCTTTTTGATGGTGATAAAGCAGTTGGACGTGCAGCGGTACATAAAGTATTAACAGAGTATAATGGTCAAGAATATTATCTTGGAGGATTTGGCGGTCTTGCAGTACTGCCGGAATATCAAGGAAAAGGCTACGCAAGAAAGCTGGCAGAGGCTACACTTGAAAAGGCTTATGAAATCGGCGTTGATGTAGCCTGTATGGAAGTAGATATGGACAGCGGGATAACCGATTTATATCAAAAATTAGGATATAAATTCTTAAACCGCCCCGCTTATTTTATAAACCATGGCAACAATGAAGTCCCGGATGATAAAGTTATGATTAAAGGAATACGTAACAATGAACTTGCCAATGAAATCCTTACAACAAACTATAAATTTCATTACGGTAAAAGCTTAGGACACTGGTAAAACATTGATTAAGCAAGCCGGTCTGAGCACTTGAAAATCCGGAAAAAAGCGATAAATGATATTTTCAGATATATTGCTGTTGTACTATTTTTACAAGTAGCATTTTGAAAATCATGTTGGTTATGAAATTATATAGTGCAAATACACTCATTTTGAATTAAATATCATATTGACATTTTAATAAAATCATGTATACTAAAGATGAAGTGTGATTCATCACACGATGGGCTGGTCGAAAGACCCAGGTCCACCGCAGGCGGGGGGTTCACCCCGCCGTTTTTCATTTTAGAGGCATTTAAATTATGAAACGAACTTTGGATATTGCGATTGATGAATCCGGTGATTTTGGCGGGTATCAAATGCATTCACCGTATTATTTTATTGCAATGCTATTTCACGATACTAAAAACGATATAAACGAAGCATCCAAACTTTTGGATAGCCAAATTATCAATCTCGGATATGACATTCATGCAATTCATACCGGTCCGATTATACGCCGAGAAGATAGGTATAAAAATTTTAATATTGATGAACGGAAGAAACTCCTTAATGCGCTTATTCACTTCAACCGCCGTGTTAATGTTATGTACAATGTTTTGTATATCGAAAAGAAAGAATGTGCAGATATAATTGATGTAATTACTAAGTTATCTAAGAAGATTCATGTCTTTATAAAGAAACACGAGGATTTTTTTCACCAATTTGATAAAATAAACGTATACTATGACAATGGGCAAATTGAATTAACACGGATTCTAACATCCACACTGAGCGTTTTGTTACCAAATGTAATATTTCATCGTGTTAAGCCTTTTGAATACAAATTATCTCAATTAATTGATATGTATTGCTCACTTGAATTAACAGCTTTGAAATTTGATAAAAATACTCCTTCTCAATCCGAGTTGGAAGTATTCTATAATTATCGAACCTTTAAGAAGGATTACTTAAATAAAATAAGAAAGAAACGTCTTGAATAGAGTTAGAAAGAATTATATTATACAGGGAGGTCAGTATGACAATCACTGATAGGGATATATCAAAAAAAGAACTCAATGATATTTATAATGACTTCAAAGAAATCGAAATACAAGATAATGTACCGCCAAATAATCAAAGGAGATACCAATTTATTGCAGAGGAAAATGAGATAATAATTGGCTTTGTTTCCGGACTTACGAATCACAAATGGTTTTATTTAAGTGATATGTGGGTACATGCAGATTATAGACGGCAAGGTCTTGGAGGAAAGATACTGGTAATGTTAGAGGAAAAAGTAAAATCAATTGGTATGGAACATATTTGGACATGGACAACAGGTTTTATCAATCCTAAATTCTACGAAAGCCAAGGTTATAAAACTTTTACAGTTTTTGAAGATTTTTGTGAAGTTAAAGGTTATCATCAAATAGGATATCGAAAAGACCTTATTTAAGCAAACAGTGACCCGGCTTTTTGTATAACTATAGGAAGCAAATTCATTCGGATTTTAAGGTTAGAAAATAATGGAAAATAACATTCAGATAAATTTAAGCGGAGTATGCTTTGCTCTTTTAGTTGTATTATTGATTGGCAGATCATTATTAATGCGTAAAAAAGGTATTAAGGCAATTGTGTTTGGACGTACAGATAGAAGTGATTTCCTGCTGCTTCCTGTTGTATTGTTTCTGGCATACTCTTTGACAGCAAGTATATTCGGATTACCAATGTGGCAACCTCTTATAAAGCCGTTTTGGGAATTGTTGATACCGGGATGGATAGGTCTTGTATTCTGTATTGTTGCTTTAATAGGAATAGCTTTTGGGCTTATATCGTTTAAAGATTCATTTCGTGTAGGTATCGATGAAGAAAAACCTGATAAATTAGTAACATCCGGGTTTTTCGCTATAAGCAGAAACCCATTATATGTATGTTTTATTATCTTCATCATTGGTATGTTTCTTATACACAGAAATATTATTATATCATGTGTACTAATCTTATTTCCGTTAGCAATACACCGTCAAATACTAAGAGAAGAAACGTTTCTTAAAGAGCATTACAGCAATGGTTATATAGAGTATTGTGAAAAGGTCAGAAGGTATTTATAAATGAATATCGAGTATTTTAACAACATACTAACAGCAGATGAATATCTTATAATAGAAAGTAAGATGGGTGATCCGATGACTTCAAAAGAGCAGGCTGAGCGGTCATTGTCACATCAATTTCGTTATGCCTTATGAGTGCTAAAGGAAAAGAAGGCTTTTATGAAAAACTCGGATTCGTAAAACGTCCGCATGATTGGGAAGGTGCAGGCATGGAAATGGAGCTTGATATATAATAACCCATGTAATGCAAAGTATATAAAGAGTGCAGTTTAAACATTATCAGAGATAGTCAAAATGAATCGGAGCATATACATGGAGTATAAAAAAAGGGATTATCCGCAGTTTGCAGCTTGCGGATTAAACTGCGGGCTCTGTCCGCGTTATTATACCGTGGGTTCAACGAGGTGTCCCGGTTGTGCAGGTGAGGGCTTTTCAGAAGTGCATCCTTCATGTGGTATACTATCATGCAGTCAGCGAAAAGAACTTGATTATTGCTTTGAATGTGAAGAGTTTCCGTGCAAGAAGTTTGATAAGTGGGGAGATGCCGACTCTTTTATCACTCATAAAAACTATCTTTCCGACATGGAGAAGGCGAGAAAAAACGGTATTGATGCGTATAAAACTGAGTTGAATGCTAAAATTAAAGTGCTGAAAAAGCTGCTTGCCGATTATAATGACGGTCGCCAAAAGAGTTTTTACTGTCTTGCTATTAATCTGCTCGAGCTTGAAGACATCCTTGCCGTTATGGAGCAGCTTGTAAACGATGTCGATTTGCTTGGCGCTACAAAAGAAAAAACTTCAGCTGCTGTAGCTATATTTAACAAAAAAGCAGACGAAAAGGGGATTTCACTAAAAATGCGAAAATGAGAATAAACAAGCGTTATGAGTACATTTAACAAATACAGATTGGAGAAAAACTTGAAAGTAAAAATGTTAGTATTTGACCTTGATGATACGCTTTTGCGCAGTGATAAAACTATTTCGGAATACTCAATTTCTGTATTGGAAAAATGCCGCGCTTCAGGTATTAAAGTGGTTTATGCTACCGGGAGAGGGTGTACATTAAATATTGTGCCTCCGGAATTATTTGACGGATATGTGCAAAATGGCGGAGCTGCAGCGTTTGCCGACAATGTACAGATTTATGAAAGGTCTATACCGACCGAAAAAGCAAAAGATTTTTTAATTACTTGTGATAAAGCCGGAATAAGAATTGCGGCACAAGACGAAAAAAGACATTACTCAAATTTTAAAGTTAATGAAATGTGGAGTTGGATTACATATTATAACATTGTTGATTTTAACGAACTGGATATAAATGCAGGAAAATTATATGCTCTGCCTAAAACGAAGCAGGATATTGAAGTTATAAAAAGCAATAATCCCGATTGGATTAATTTAATTATTGCACGTGACGGAGTGGCAATGTTTATGCACCATGAAGCAACAAAATCAAACGCTGTGAATGCTTTAGCAGAGCATTGGAATATAAAAGTATCTGAAATTATGGCATTTGGCGATGATTTAAACGATGTCGATTTGCTTGAATACTCCGGTGTTGGTATTGCAATGGGAAACGCACTTGATGAAGTGAAAGCGGTAGCTGACTATATCTGCGACACAAACGAAAATGACGGTGCTGCCAAATGGATTGAAGAGCATGTGTTGTATGAAAATCAATAAAGGTATTAACAGAAATGATTGAACTTGTTCTAAGCGTTGCAAATGATGATGAGCGTATCCGGGCTGTCAGTATGGAAGGCTCGCGTGCAAACCCCGCGATTATAAAAGACCAATATCAAGATTATGATATAAGCTACTATATCCATGATATTACACCGTTTTACAACAATCCCGACTGGGTAATTGAAAAATTTGGTAAGCCGCTTATTATGCAAATGCCTGAAGCCATGCGTAATCCTTGCGGTGATGGTAATTTTAATTATATGATGATTTATCCCGATGGTGTCCGACTGGATTTATCTTTTCATCAGGGAGTCTACGAAGATGATGGCGAGCCTTCTGTTACTTTACTTGACAAAGACAATGGCAACGGTTTACGACCGCAAATACCACAGCCAAGTGGTGCTATATATCATATAAAACCGCCAACAGAGTTATTTTATTATTCCTGCTGTAATAATTTCTGGTGGTGCTTAAACAATGTCGCAAAAGGTATTGCGAGAGATGAATTACCCTATGTAATGACAATGTTAAACGAAATAGTCCGGTCAGAACTGCACGATATGATTAACTGGTATATAGGAACGAAACACGGATTTGATCTATCCACAGGAAAAGACGGCAGGTTTTTTAAGCGCTACTTGCCACCGGATTTATACAAGCAATATCAGGAAACATATTCCGGAAGTGACTATACAGATATATGGAAAGCCGTTGACATAATGTGTGATTTATTTCATACACTGGCAATCGCAGTGGCGCAGCATTTTAGCTTTTCTTACAAAAATGATGAAGAAGAAGGTATCCGGGAGTACATAAGGATAGTAAAGGAAAAATGACAGGAAAGGGAGCATAATGAAAGTATTATTTATCAATGGGAGCCCGAATAAAGATGGCTGTACTTATACAGCATTAAAAGAAGTCGCATCTTCATTAGAAGCAAATGGCATTACAACAGAAATATTTCATATAGGTACCGGTCCGCAGCGCGGATGTTTAGGATGTGGCGAATGTTGGGAGCTTGGTAAATGTGTCTTCGATGGAGATATGTGTAATGAATTAACCG
>WQXS01000078.1 GCA_009784725.1 Oscillospiraceae bacterium | reverse complement strand
GGCGCGGTGACAAGGGCGCGGTGACAAGGGCGCGGTGACAAGGGCGCGGTGACAAGGGCGCGGTGACAAGGGCGCGGTGACAAGGGCGCGGTGACAAGGGCGCAATTATGCAGTATATCGTCCCCGATTTATCGCTCGACACACAGTTGTATATCGCAACTATACTCTCTGTACTCGACAAGCGAATTGCTACTAATAAGAAGATAAATCATAATTTAGAGCAGATAGCACAAACGATTTTTGAAAACTGGTTTGTAGACTTCGAGCCGTGGGACGGTGAGCAGCCGTCAGATTGGCAAAAAGACGTGTTGGGAAAGTTTGTCGATATTAAACGCGGAGGTTCACCTCGCCCAATTCAAGAATTTATGTCAAATACAGGGTTTAGATGGCTCAAAATATCTGATGTGACAGCTTTACAAACGCCGTTTGTTTTGGAAATCAAGGAGCATATCAAAGAAGAGGGGCTAAGGAAAACGGTGTTCCGTAAGTCAGGTTCTCTTGTCCTTTCTAATAGTGCAACGCCAGGAATCCCAAAAATACTATGTGTAGATACCTGCATTCATGACGGTTGGATCTATTTCCCTTGTTCATTGTTCTCCAACGAATATCTCTACCTATTTTTCAAATGCATACGACAGAATTTAGTTACACTTGGCAATGGTAGCATCTTTACAAACCTTAAAACGGATATCCTGAAAAACTATGTTGTAAGTGTGCCTGATGAGCAAACACTACAGAAGTTTGACGAAATCGTTAAACCATTATTCAAAACAATGGAGAACTATACCCGTGAATCTGTATGCCTTGCTAATTTGAGAGATGTTTTACTTTCCCGTCTAATGTCTGGTGAGCTATCCACCGAAGTTCGGCATTAATTATGCATATAGTTCTTTTAACTGATTTTGTATGCTTGTAATCAAGGTTTTTTCAAATTTTTCGTGTACATCTATAAATTTATAGTGATGATCTGAAACACAACAACCTTCTACAGGAATTATTGATCGGGCAATGTCTCGCATTTCTTCCAGTCCACAACAATATTTATCACTAATAAGAGGTTTCGCTATATCATATTGTGTATCGCAAATGGCAAAACGGTTTATAAAATACTCGAGGTCACTCATAGTTGCTTCTTGCTCATTTTGCTTATCATCTTGGCACTTTATTTTTTCCAATACAGAATTCAATCGAGTACGCCTATCTTTTTTCAAAATTGCGTCATACTTGAATTTTGTTACAGCAAAAGTTACAATACCAGTTATAGAAGCTACTGTCGCAGAGGTGAATACTGTTATTATCCAATCCATTTTGTTTCTTAACACATTTATAATGCGCCACCATAAAAGCATTTGTTTAAACTCAAACTTTTCAAATTAAGCAGTGCAGTGCTGTACATCATTCACCCCAAATGGTTAGTTGTTCGTTAAATTATGATTTATCTTTTTGTCGTTACCCTCTTTTTATATTGATGGGTAGGAACGAATTATGAAAGATAAACTCATTACTGAGATTCAGACAAACATGGCCGCGTTGCTCACTCCAGCAGAATTAGACGAGTTGCGGCAGGTACTGACACATAATTTTCGCAATCTTGAAATCACTGAGCAAAAAACACCTGAGTTCCAAGAAAACCCCGGAAATAAGAAATTGCTTGATGTATTTATCGCTGCAAAACGCATAGAAGGTTGTTCTGAAAAGTCACTTAAGTACTACGATGTTACGATACATCAAATGTTTGCTCTTGTAGACAAACCTGTGCGGGAAATCAACACAGAAAATTTGCGGAGTTATTTGGCGGACTATCAAAAAGAACACAATTCAAGCAAAGTGACAATAGACAATATGCGCCGTATCTTTTCTAGCTTTTTTGGTTGGCTTGAAGATGAAGATTACATTTTCAAAAGTCCGGTACGCCGTATCCATAAGATCAAGACGGAAAAACCATTAAAGACACCTTTTCTGATGAGGGTTTGGAGTTACTTCGGGATACTTGTGCAGAAATTCGTGACTTGGCAATGATTGATCTTCTTGCATCAACTGGAATGCGTGTTGGTGAACTGGTACAACTTAATCGTGAAGACATCAATTTTCAGGAGCGGGAGTGTATTGTATTTGGTAAAGGTGGTAGTGAACGCATAGTTTATTTCGATGCTAGGGCAAAAATTCATTTATTAAACTATATTGATAGTAGAAGTGATAATAATGTCGCATTATTTGTATCATTAGCCGCGCCGCATGAACGATTGATGATAGGGGGTGTAGAAACGCGTCTCCGCGAAATTGGTAAATGGGTAGATATGCAAAAAGTGCACCCACATAAGTTTCGGCGAACACTTGCCACACGAGCCATTGATAAAGGCATGCCAATAGAACAAGTACAAAGGTTACTTGGTCATGTCAAGATTGATACGACCCTGCACTACGCAATGGTTAATCAGACGAATGTAAAAAATTCACACAGAAAATTCATCAGTTAGGCTGGAATATGCCCTGTCTTAAGGTCATAAGCCCACACGGATAGGGGGAGCACATAGAATAATTTAATAAACACTCAACACTTAAATGTTAAGAGTCATTAAAATGGCTGTGGAATTTCGGATGATGCACCAATGACTGGAAAATACGTGACCCATAGTCACACAATGGACATCCCTCAAATCACAAAAATTATTTATCTTGACCAAAAGGCTTGGATTGAAATTAGCAAATTTAAAGAGAACAGAACTTCACTTTGTAACAAGGAATTGTTTGATCAGATAACAGGAGTGAGAGATAGCGGCAACGTCATATTTCAAATTTCATTCACTCGCCTTCTTGAAATTTCTATCATAAAGAAAATGGAACAGATAAAAAGAGCTATTGTTAAAGATATTGGATATTTCTCAATTCTATACGTTTAAGCAAGGCTATAAATCATAAAAATTCACACAGGAAATTCATTGGATAAATGAGGTAATATATGTGAAGCTAGATGAACTCTGTGAAATCAATATGGGACAATCGCCGAAATCAGAATACTATAACACAGATTGTGACGGTTTACCCTTTTTGCAGGGCAATCGTACTTTCGGCGCAAAATATCCTACATTTGATACTTATACAACACTTTCTACAAAAATAGCAGAAGCGGGCGATGTAATTATGAGTGTACGTGCTCCCGTTGGCGATGTCAATATAACACCTGTAAATATGTGTCTTGGCCGTGGTGTATGTGCTCTTCGGCATAAAAACGGTCAACAGGAGTTCTTGTACTACCTTATGCGTCATTATGCTCACAAGCTTATAAATCAAGAAAGCGGAACTGTTTTTGGTTCTGTTAATCGCAACGACATTGCAAATCTTGAAATTAATGTGCCGCCCATTGCAGAACAAATTGGGATAGGGCGAATACTTGGTGCTCTTGACAATAAAATTGAAAACAATGCCGCGATAAATCATAATTTAGAGCAGATGGCACAAGCGATTTTTAAATCGTGGTTAGTAGATTTTGAGCCATTCATAGATAGCAAATTTATCGAAAGTGAGCTTGGTGAAATTCCTGTAGGATGGCGAGTTGTTCCTTTATCAGATATTACGTCTCTCACAAGTGGGTATTCATATAAAAGTTCAGAACTTCAACCGTCCAATATTGCAATGGTGACAATTAAAAACTTTGAACGGAAAGGCGGCTTTAAATCCGAAGGGTTTAAAGAGATCGTTGTAGCAGGAAAAATCAAGCCAGCACAATATGCGGAACTGTTCGATATCTTGGTCGCTCATACTGATCTAACACAAAATGCGGATGTTGTTGGCAACTCCGAAATGCTGTTGACACTTGGACAATACGAAAAAATCATTATTTCTTTAGATCTTGTTAAAGTAAAAGCGAATATTGCTGTGCTGTCAAATTTCGTCTTAGCATCCATACTACGTAGTCCACTGTTTAAGCGCCATGCACTAGGGTATGTGAATGGTACAACAGTTTTACATCTCAGCAAAAAGGCTATTCCAGAATATAAGGTCGCTTTGCCTGTTGATATGTCCGTTTTAGTGGAGCTTAGTAATCTGTTAGAAGCGATATACACGAAAATAGTAAAGAATATGCACGAAAACGATATACTCGTTGCGTTCCGGGACATACTTTTGCCCCGTCTGATGTCTGGTGAACTCTCCATTACTGGTCTCGACTCTGAAATGGTCAACGCAATCACAACTGACCTGTCGCCCAAAGCCAGCTGGCACTAAAAATATAGGTAGCACGTTGTTATGTCTACAATGTTGGAAGTTATAGCAAATCTAGATAATAATGTTCCAACAGTTGCTACAAGTTTTGGTTTAGCTCTGCTCACCATATTAATTCCTCTAATGATAGCTATTATGCAGGATATTTGGTTTAAAAAGAGTAAAACAAATTCCAATGATGCGCTTCTTGATTTACACGTAATCTTTGACCAGATATTTAATTTTAAATTACTGCTAAGTTTTTGCACGCTAATTTTTGTACCCTTTATCTTTTGGAGTCTACCATTCAATGAATGTCTGATTATAAGTATGCGTATTGCTGGATTTGTAGTTTCCCTTATCGGCATATGCGGCACGGCGTGGATGATTGGAGGCATATATCGTTGGATTAAAAGCGATATGGCCGATGTGTTAAATTACAGAAAAAAATACTTGGAAAAACTATGTCTGAAAAATGATGAAAAAGATGGTCCGTATGTTGTTTATGACTCAATCCAAAATAAAACTAACTTGAAAAAATGGGAAAAAGCAAATGTGTTCGTTAAAATCTGGAATTCGATTTGGGCGAATAAGGAACTGTCCAGTACAGAGGAAGAAGAATATTTCAAAATATTTATTGAAAAAATTTATCAGTCAGTGGATTCTGAAAGTGTAGTTAAAGACGTTGTGCAAGTATTTGATGTTTTTGTTAAGACACTTGATACGCGAACACCAAATTTTCACAAGTTTATTGTAAATTACGAGAGCGGTTATCTACTTGTGAAGATTTTAGAGGTACATCTTAGAAGTTGGTACAAATTCAATACTGAAAAAAATGCTAACTGTGAAACTTGGATCACTATACATGAGAGGACTTGCGAAATTATAAGTGACCTTGGAAATAAAATATCTAAGGAATCATATGCAGATTTTCTACAAAAATATTATGACTTTATGGAAACTCATAAAAATGTGGAAGTTGCAAGTAATGACACGCCTCGTTATGTTGTTGCGTCTTATTCATTGTTTTTTAAGTTGTTGAAAGTGTTTGTTGAAAATCGTTTTGTTTTTACAGGGCAGTCACAACGAAAGTTTGAGAGTGGATGTCAAATAACAATTGATACATTGAAAGAAGGAAATACATTTGCTGTGCTAGGGTGTGACCAGTTTTTAGAATATGCAAAAAGTGTTATTAAACCTGATAAAAACGAGCTACTGATAAAGCATATTGAATTGCTTTTTCCCAATGTTTATCCGCTAACGTGGTGCCTCATATTGTTTTTCAAGTTCTCACAGGACAGAGACGAATCAAAAATATCATCAGTCATTAATAGCCCGCTTTTCGCTGATGAATTTTTTGATCACCGCGATAACAAAAAGGATGAATCAATGACAGATAAAAAAATGAAAACATGTGAGTTGGCTGCTTATTTATTTGATGAAGATTTTTCAAAAGAACGTTCAGACCATTACATAATTGAAATAAAGAAAAGAGTGCAGAATAACACCACGGAACATTTGATTAATCTTTTCACTTGTCTTAAAAATGCAGAAAAAGAAATTGAAAAAATGTATGGTCCAAAGTTTTGAGCAAAATTTGCCATATTGCAAGTTATGTATATAATCATATTTGCCAATAAATGCAGAATATTTTGAAATAAACCTGCATTAACCATCATTTTTGAATTTCCACCATTTCTGACAAAGTGCGCGGCTCAACATTAGCGAAAATCAGGATATAACAGTTCGTGCCCTTAGTTTTGCAAGAAGTCCAAAGTTAAATTATGATTTATCTTCACATAGTTTTTTGGGTGTGTACCCTCATTAATTAATAAACCATAAACTACTTATTATATTAAGACATAAGTAAGGCGAGTAGTGAAGGGGGTTTATTCATGCCTGCGGCTATGTCGGAAGCTGAAGTTGAAGAAATGTGTCTTGACCTGTTAGTAGAACTTGGCTATGAACGGGTTTATGGTCCAGATATTTCTGAGGGTGGAATAGCTCCGGAGCGCAATTATAGCGAGGTAGTGCTTGTTGATCGGCTACGTCAGGCTCTTAGACGGATTAATAGATCTGTCCCTGATGATGCTATTGATGATGCGGTGAAGAAAGTTTTACGGGTTGAGAGTCAAAATTTAGTGGAGAATAACCAAAGTTTTCACCGCTTAGTAACTGAGGGTGTAGGGGTTCAGTATAAGCGGGCCGATGGCAGTGTTAAAGATGATGTGGTTTGGCTTTTTGATTATGCAAATGTGGGTAATAACGAGTTTTTAGCGGTTAATCAGTTTACTGTTAAAGAGGAGCGCTATAATCGGCGTCCTGATATCGTTTTGTTTGTTAATGGACTGCCCTTAGTTGTTGTTGAGTTGAAAAATCCCTCCGATGAAAAAGCAGATCTCACAGGGGCCTATCAACAGTTTGAAACCTACAAACAACAAATTCCCTCGATCTTTCGCTACAATGAAATTTTGGTTGTTAGCGATGGGACCTATGCTAAAGCCTGAATTCTGCGGGTTTTTGTAATATACAGGTGTTTAGGTGGTGGAGTGTGTGGTTAGGGCGTCAAGGGGCACTTTAAGGGTTTCAAGTATGGCACGTTGTAACTTTGTTAACGGCGTAAT
>WQXS01000077.1 GCA_009784725.1 Oscillospiraceae bacterium | reverse complement strand
GGCGCGCTTATATACCACAAAGGCTACGCCTTAGTGGTATGCGCTTCCCGCCACATTGAATGTGGCGTATGCCCTGTACAAACAAGGCTTTCGCCTTATTTACACAGGGCTGAGTCACGCAAGTATCAAAAGCATATCATATCTGAAATGCTTTTTACCTTGCGTGACTTCTCCTGCGGAGAGCGTGTTGTGCCTATCGTCACAACATCGGGGAGCATTACTCCCCAAACCCCTCACGAAGATACGTATTATGTGAATGATGAAAGGAGTTGAAGCCATTGGCGATTTACCATTTAAGCATTAAAATAATCAGCAGAGGAACAGGTAAGTCAGCGGTTTCGGCTGCTGCTTACCGTGCGGGTGAATATCTCATAAATCAGTATGACAGCAAGATACATGATTATACTCGGAAGAAAGGTGTTGCACATACAGAAATATTGTTACCTGAAAATGCGCCGGAGGAATATTCAAGTCGTTCTGTACTATGGAACGCTGTTGAAAGTATTGAAAAGTCAAGTAATTCACAGCTTGCAAGAGAGGTCGAATTTGCATTGCCTGCAGAATTGACACAGGAACAAAATATTGCATTGGCTCGGGAGTATGTCAAGAAAACCTTTGTTGATAAAGGTATGTGTGCAGATATTTGCATACATGATTCAGGTGACAGCAAACCTCACGCTCATGTCCTGCTTACCATGCGACCAATTAAAGAGGATGGCTCATGGGGTGGCAAGCAGAAGAAAGATTACATTCTTGATAAATTAGGTAACAAAATATATGATAAGAAGAAACGGCAGTATAAATGCCGGAGTATTCCGTCAACTGATTGGAACGAACAAACTAAAGCCGAAGAATGGCGGGAGGCTTGGGCGTTATTTGCAAATGAAGCTTTGAAGAAAATAAAAGCCAAAGTCACCATTGACCACAGGAGCTACAAACGGCAGGGGCTTAAAATAAAGCCGTCTATCAAACTCGGCGTTGTTGCACATCAGATGGAAAAACGGGGTATACGCACCGAACGCGGTAACATTAACCGTGAGATTGAACTGACAAATCAGAAAATGCGGGAACTTAAGGCTCGGATTGCAAAGTTGGAAAAATGGATTGATGAAGAAACTGCTAAGGAAAATACTCCTACACTTTCCGATGTACTGGAAAATATATTAACAAAACAAGGTCAGTCAAAAATTGTAAGGTTGCAAAACGCTTCTGAAATGTTCAATTTCCTGCAAGAGAATAATATTGAAACTATTGAGGATTTGGAGCAAAAAGTCGCTGAAATGCAATATAAATCCGACACCGTACATGAAGATTTGAAGAAAACAGATCGCCGAACTAAATCTCTTAATGAAAATATCTTGCACAGTGAATATTACAAAGCCGGTCGGAAATACAAGCGGCAATACGATAGGCTAAACTCAGAGTACAAAACCGCCAATCGTTCAAAAGGCATATTTGCAAAGCGAAAGGCTCAGAAGGCGCTTGATAAAGTTAATGCCTATTATGAAGCAAACCGCACGGAGCTTATACTATATGAAGCAGCGGAAAAATATCTGAAAGGTGTATTACAAAAACGCTTTGACCCGAATAAACTACCACCGATTACCAAATGGAAGAAAGAGTTATCGGAAAAAAATATTGCAAGAACCAAATTATCAGGAGAATATAATACGCTCAGAGATGAAACTAAGAAGATTGAACGCATACAACGGAGCGTGAAAGAAATCCTGCGGAGCGAGGAAAAGCAAGAGTTAAAACTAAAACGTCGGGAACTGGATACGGAATTATGAGGGGTGTAAAAATCGATTCCATGTGGTTTATAATTGAGAATTTACTAAACGGTGTATGCCGGAGAAACAATTGCAAAACTCTAAGATTAAAGTATAATCTTTAACGACAGGCAGATTTTGCATTTGTCTGCCTGTCAGTCAAAAAACTTAATATCTTCATTTAGCAACCATGACGCTATGTATAATGAGACGATAAATATTATGTAGGAAACACCTATTATATTTATGGTAAATGAAAAAAGCGGATAATTTATTGTAAGTAGTGCTATAATAATGAAAGCGGCAGCACCTGCCATAGAAATTAATACCGTTCCGATTATTTTGATTAGTTTTCCCATCAACAGTTTTTTTATGGTAAACCCAAGAATAACTACCAAGATTAAACACATCAAGACACTTAAGCATAGTATTATATTGTTAATAAAAAAGAAAATAAATTCCACATTACCTTCTAGCCATGTTAAAATTTGTTCGTCTCGTTTATCTAAATTAATTATATAATTTATGTTTGTGTATACATTTTTATAGAACCCTATAACGTACTCTAAATATAAAAGTATTATTATGAAGGATAATGTAATGCCTGTTGCAATATACAGAGATTTCGCTTTTCTTTTACCGTCTAACGATTTGTATTTTCTATTAATTAATACATTAAAAAGCATAGCCAGCGGTATAATGACAACTGTAAAAAGCGGAGAAAGAATCGTAAGAATTTCATGCATATTATTCGCCTTCTTTTGCTGCATCCTCAAATGCACATATAATATCCCAGTACATACCAGCTAATTCATGGCCTCTGCGTTTTGCTTCACCGATATATTGCTTTGCTTTGGTGAAATTTGTATTTGCCTCAAAACCTTCCCAAGCCTTTAAACCAAGTTGGAATATATCTTCGACATCATCACTTGTTTCATCTGTTATTGAGTTTACTTCATTTAACATTTTTATCAGCACCTCCAAAATAACCAACATCACAGAAGTATTCTACATATTTTTTCATATATTCTGAATCTATTTTTGTCCAGTTGAAATCAATATAATCAAGATATTCATTCGTGTGAGAATTTTTAAGTGTGATATTGTTTTCAACACGTAGATTTCCATTTTTGTCAAAGTCGTTAACAAAGGCTTTATGTATGTACGATTTGTTTGGGTTTTTTGCAACTTTGCTTAACTCATATAAAAATCGTTTCATTGAAACCATTTTCACTTTTATGCCTGCCCGGTTTAAGGTCTTTGCGAAAACACTAAGTTTAACGTAGTTGTCGTTATATAAATGATAGATAATACGCACCCTATCGTAATGTTGTGCTATTTTTATAATCGCATTTGCGGTTTCATCAACTGGAGATAATTCAATCGGAAATGAAGCAAGTTTTCTAGGATACATACCTAAATCAGCTAATGCTTTTAACCTTGTCAGTGTTGCGTTTTCATAATAATTTTTTTGGAACACCATATCTGATTGCCTGTTTGTGAGATTACCTACGCGGATAATTATTGTGTCCAACCCATTCAGTCTTGCTTCCAGTACCGCAACCTCTGCTTCAAACTTACTGCGCATATAAACGTTTTCAAGTGATTGTTCTATGTAAAGACAGGTCTCATCAAAAATAGTTGCTGGGAAATCTAAATTATCAAAACTATTTCCTGAAACCGATGCCGTTGAAATATGTATAAGCAATGCATCTTTTTCACTTGCAAGACCGATAATATTTTTTGTTCCTATAACATTGACATCATAAAAATCACTATATACCCCATAGTGTTTTACATTGGCAGCACAATGGATTATTGTATCTATCGGTTTTTCAAAAGTAACTTTTTTACTAATATCATCACAAATTACAACTATCTGTTTATTGTCCTTATATTTGTCTCCAAAATAATGTTCAAGCGTTGAATTAAGCCTATTTTGACTGTCGATTACACTATTACCGCGAACCAAGCAATAAGCTATTCCGGACTCTGACGATAAAAATTCATCTAAGACATGAACACCTAGCCAACCTGTAGTTCCAGTAATAAGGGTATTGCCTAGTGAATTCTTAGAAGCCGGCATGCCTGCACATACTTTGCTTTGCTTTAACAATCCGTGAATCGTATCAAAATTTTTTGTTAGGTATTTGATTGTTTTTTTATTATCAGATGAAATGTGCTTTAATAACATAGCTGGTGTTGAATATTCAAATACATTTTGTAAATCAATTTTTACACCTTCATCTTGTGCTTTTGAGATAAACTCAATAGCTTTAAGACTGTCTCCGCCAATGTCGAAAAAGTCATCGTTCATGCCGATAGGTGAAATTTCTAGTACTGATTCCAGTATTTGAACAAGAAGCTTCTCTTGTTCAGATACTGGAGCAATATATTCCACGCCAGATTGTGACTGAGTGAAATCCGGTGTTGGAAATGACTTTCGGTCAATTTTCCCACTTGTAGTAGTTGGAAACGAAAACATGCGTATAAAGAAATGCGGCATCATATATCGGGGTAGTGTTTTTGCTAGGTCAGCTCGCAATTCTTTATCATCAAGTTCGTTATCACTAATGTAATAAGCACAGATATATTGACGCCCGTTATCATCATTCTTAACCACGACAACGATTTGATTAATCCCGGCAAATGTTGTTATAGCTCCCTCGATTTCGCCGAGTTCTATGCGTAACCCGCGAACTTTAACTTGATAATCCAAACGACCGAGAAACTCAATGTTTCCATCTTCTCTCCATCGGGCAAGGTCTCCAGTTTTGTACATGCGTTTGCCGCTTATAAATGGGTTGCACATAAATTTTTCTGCGGTTAGTTCCGGTCGGTTTAGGTATCCAAGCCCGACACCATCACCAGATATACATAACTCACCAGTAACGCTAATTGGCAAAGGGTTGAGATTCTTGTCGAGAATATATACCTGGGTGTTTGCTATTGGTGTTCCGATAGAAATATCCCCGTCTATTTTAGTCCATGTACACCCCTGCGTTGTTTCAGCAGGACCATAACCATTTAGGATAATCGCATTAGTATACTCTTTAAATGCGGCAACCATCTCGTAAGTAAGCACTTCGCCACCTAAAGACAAAACCTTGAGTTTTTGTATAGCCGATGCAAAAGAACTGCTACAAATATAAGAAAGCATTCGTGTTGGTGTGGTGAGAATAAAATCAACATTGTATTTTTCGATAAACTCAGCTAACTTCTCAGGATTGTCAACTTGATTATCATTTGGAAGAATAAGCATATGATTATTAAGCAATGCCAAAAATACTTCTGCTGATGCCATGTCAAAAACGAATGCACCAAGGCAAAAGAAGGCTTTGCAGTTTTCCGCAATCGTAACCTGTATGTTGTTGTTGTTATCACAGAAGTTTATAAAGTTCCGGTGATTTATTATGGTGCCTTTTGGCATTCCGGTCGACCCACTTGTGTATATAATATAGCATAAATCTTCAGAAGAATTTATGTTTTCTATCGGAGAAATATTCCCATGAAATACAGTATCCTCTTTCATGTCAATACCTTCAATATCAGTGCCAAGTGTTAGTGCAGTTTTGCATTTTGCATCATCGATCATAAAGTCTATGCGTTCTCTCGGGTAATTAGGGTCGAGAGGCATAAATGCTCCACCTGTTTTAAGAATAGCGAGTTGTGCAACTATTATTTTATAGCTACGTTTTGCGATAATAGCGACAATGTCATTTCTACCAACACCTTTTTCACGTAGAACATGAGCCAGAGAGTTAGACATTTCACTTATTTGCTGATAAGAATATTTTTTATTTTCAAACACAACAGCAACATCGTCCGGCGTTTTTTTTACCTGCTCTTCGAATAACTGGTGAATACACTTGTCCTTTGGATAATCAATCTCAGTGGCATTATATTCATGGATTAATTTTTTGTATTCATCAGGAGATACAATTTGAATATTATTAACATTTATTTCATTATCAGTAACGGTTTGTCGTAACATGCATATTAATCGCTTGTAAAGTTTAGCTGCTTCATTATCGGATATAATGGCAGTTTGATGTTCGAAGTGCAGTTTGTAGCAACCACTATTTCCCAAATCTTCGATATGCATACATAAAGGAACATCACTGTGCCCGTTGGTGTAATATACCACTGATACTTCCATGTCGTGTCCGTCAATACGTGCGTTTTGATAAGATATAGCTACATCTCTGATACCCGTACTGTCAGACCCTTTTGACCGGAGGTTTTTTAACAATTGACTAATAGGATATTTCTGATGCCGGAATACTTCCATGTGCGTACGTTTTACAGTGCGACACAGTTCTGTCATACTCATCGTTTCTTCAATAGGAACAGGCAGTAGCGTTGTAGATATGAACATGCCAATTGTTTTCTTCTCAGAAGCGTTTCCACGATTTAACACAGGAATGTTTATAGTAACAGGTGTGGCATAATCATTTATTCGATGCAGATAAGTTATCATTACAGCTTCAAATAATATTGCAGGGGATATGTTTTCTTTATTGCAGAATTCGTTTATATCATTGCATAAATCAATGTCAAGTTCACAAGTAAAACGATTTGTTGCAGAGTCCAATGTTTGTCGCTGATCTTTAATCCTGCATATTGGCGGCTTGTTTGCAAATACTTCATCCCAATACGTGTTGTCTTTTTCATATCGTTCTGATTGAAAGTATTTCTGTTCTGTTGCAATAGCTTCAATGAATGATGGCATTGGGTTTGGAGTTGCTCCATCGGAAAGTTCCTGCATGTAATAACGAAGTATCTCCTTGCCAATGAGCGATATGCTCCAAGCATCACATATTATATGATGTATACATGGCAAAAAGCCGCATAGACCATCATCAAGATTGACTGCGGCAAATCGACATAAAAAAGTGTCCTCTATTGAAATTGGTTCTTGTCCAAGATTTGTGAAAAAAGCATCTACTTCGTTTAAGCTTTTTCCGCGCATATCATATTCCGCAATCTGTATCGGTTGATATGGCATCACAGCTTGACGAGGTTCTCCGTTTTCTTCAAAAAAACGAAGCCGTAAGGCATCATTATTTTCTATTAAAAGGTTTACAGCTTTATTCATTGCATCATAGCTGTACTCTGCAGAGAATCTCATCATACCGCTTATGTTAGCGATACTTGAATCGGGATAATACTTATGCAAATTCCAAATGTTCTGCTGCGGTGTTGTTAATGGGTATGATTCCACTGGAAAAACCTCGTGATTTATAGTTTCCGGAGGATTCTCCCGTCGGGGTATGCGCATTGACCCCGACGAATGAACCTCTCGGAAACGAAAAATGCCGTGTACTTTACATACACAGCATATTATAAGTGCTACACAACCGGCTACAAACAACCTAATGCTTGCGATATATCGCAAACCGTTGTAAAATAACCAATGGCGTTGCTAATGCAATTGTGTACATAGTTACAGTATGTATGCAGGTCGGAGGGTGTTGACGCACTCTCCGGCTGCCGCCGAAAATTCGGCGAGGCACTAATCGTTTCCTGCTTGAATTATATATCTTGATAGAATTTATTGCAAGTTTTTTATCAAATCAAGGTATTTTAACTGATAAATAGAGTGTTTTGAATTCCGACCGCATGCGG
>WQXS01000076.1 GCA_009784725.1 Oscillospiraceae bacterium | reverse complement strand
TTCGGGGATTACCGGATTGGTTGCTCTTGTTATGTTCATTGCAGGTCAAACACCGGGCGGCATTGTGTTTGCGATAATTGCATTTTTGATATCTCCTGTAGGAGTACCTGCATTTGCGAAATGGTTGATTGACAAACTTGATGAATTGAACGAAACCTTGAAAGGTTTTATTGCTTCGTGAATGGAGGTTTATTTTAATGATAGTTAAAGAACTGCGTGACCACTTATCAAATCTTAACGATGATTTAGAAGTTTATATCTATATCTCGGCAGAAGAACATTTGCACTGTGAGGATAATGATTCAAATGCAATAGTAAATATAACACAAACATTACCGCTCAACTCGTTTCTCTTAAAAGATGATTTTGCAATCATATCGAACAAGCAAGAAAACAAGATACTGCTATCAACCGACGATTTCCAAAAACAAATATATCCAGTATAAACTTCGGGTCAACTTGACCCGAAGCGTAAACATAAAATCCGTCTATGATTTGTGTGACGGATTTTTTGTTTGCGCTTCAATTACACCGAAAGGAGTACCGCACATGGCAACGACTTTTATAAAACCCTACAAGGTGTCAAGCGGATTGTCTGCTATACAAACAATGCAAGAACGGTTTGACTATGGACTTGATCCGAAAAAATGCGTAGCGGTATCTTCATATATGTGCGAACCCGAAACAGCATACGCAGAATTTATGGCTACGAAAAGTGAGTATGAAATGACTACCGGACGCAATGCTGAAAAAGGGCATTTGTTTTTCCAGATTCGTCAAGCGTTCCCTGTTGGTGAAGTATCTGTTGAAGAAGCACAGCGTATCGGATATGAAACAGCAATGCGATGGACAAAAGGTAAATATCAATTCTTCGTCTGCACCCATAATGACAAAGAACACTTACACAATCATATCTATTACAACGCTACAGCAGAGGACGGTACTAGAAAGTTTCATAACTTCTTGGGTTCATCATTTCATGTTCGACGACTCTCTGACCGAATCTGCATTGAAAACCATTTATCCATTATTTCAAACCCGAAGCAACGTAGTGATAGTAAGTACAAACATTACGGTGAATGGCTTGATGATGGAAAACAAAAAACAGCCACTTTTCAAGAGCGACTGAAAACAGTTATTGATACTGTTCTACAGGAACAACCAAAAGACTTTGACGCTTTTCTATCCACTTTAGAATCACTCGGTTTTGAGCATAAATGGGGTCGTGGCGGTGTTCTATCATTCCGTTCACCCGAACACGGACAGGAGCGATTCACACGCTTGCGTTCATCAACTCTCGGTGACGGTTACAGCATTGAAGATATTCGTGACATAATCGAGGGGTACAAATCATTACCCGAAAAACGTACAGCTCCCATTGCAACACGCAAGGTAAATCTTGTGATTGATATTCAAGAAAAAATGGCACAAGGTAAAGGTGCAGGATATCAGCGATGGGCAACTGTATATAACTTAAAACAAATGGCTGCGGCATTGCAATATCTACAGGAAAATAATCTTCTTGTATATGAGGACTTAGCTACCAAAGCAGAATCAGCAACGGCTCGTTTGCACAATGCAAGCGATAAACTACAGCAAACCGAAACAGCAATGAAACGCAACGCAGATTTTAAATCAGCGATTGTTGATTATGCTCGGAATCGTCCGATTTTTGAGGAATATAAAAAGCAGAAGTACAGCAGAAAATATCTTACAGAGCATGAATCGGAAATAGCAGAGTACAGGGCTGCACAATCGACCATGAGTAGTATTTTAAGTGGCGGTAAACTCCCGAAAATAGACGAGTTGAAAGAAGAATGGCAAACGCTCAAAGAGGATAAAAAATCCGGCTATTCCGAATACCGCACAGCACAAAAAGAAATGCGTGAGGTAGTGGCAGTTAAGGCAAATATAGACCATCTGCTCGGTATTGTCGGCAGAGATAAAAACAAGGAAATGGAGCGATAGCACATGACGCAACTAACAAGGAACAACGTGACGCAACTTAGGGTCAACTTGACCCGAAGTCAGCGGGTTTGGGGTGCAACTCCCACCAAGAAATCAAAAAGTGCTAGCACTTTGAATTGCTTGCCGTTTAGTGGGGACGCTAGAAACGGTGGGAAATGGCATTATGTGGAATGAGTTAATTTTATTTACAAGATATGTACGAGTTGGTATAATTAAGCTCGTAATATAACGAGTTAATGTTATTTATATAATGAGAGATGAACTCGGTTATAATACGGCAGAGCACGTAAGCATGTATCGTGCTCTGCTTTTTCAAAAATATTTTCTTAAAAGCCAACCTTTTTATGTTCTAAACAGTCTAATAGATAGAACGGAGGTGAAGGAGCAGTTGATAAAACTCGTAAAGCTAGCCAAAAAGGGTGATAAGCCCGCATTTGATGAAATCATCCGCTTATGCGTCCCGGACATGTTCAGGATAGCGATGTCTATCTTAAATAACAAGGACGATGCCGATGATGTTGTATGTGATACTGTGGTAAAAGCATATGAGAATATCTACAAACTAAATAACTGCAAGTTTTTCAAAACGTGGATTATACGCATGGTTATCAATCGAGCAAATGATGTATATAGAAGTCGCAACAAAATCGTATACCTGTATGATGTTACTAATGAATCTCAACATGAGGATAAATATGATTTTGGTGATGATGAACTTAAAGGGGCTGTTGCAAGTCTCGGTCTTGAATATAGGACAGTTATAACACTCCACTATTTTCAGGACATGAAAATAAAAGAGATTGCAAGTGTGTTAAATATTCCACAAGGCACTGTGAAATGGCGATTATCAAAAGCCAAATCACTATTAAAAGAAAAACTTTCAATAGCTCCGCTACCAAAAAGAAAGGAAGGGTTCGGAAAATGCAACGTAACATAGAAACAGCGCTAAGAAATGCAAAGCATATTGAAGTACCAGACTCTACCTTTAACAGGGTAGAGAATGTCCTCCGAAGTCTTGAAGAAAGAAAGGACATTACTAACATGAAACCAAAATACAGAAAGCAAACCCTTGTTGCGGCAATAGTGGCAGTATCATTCATAGCTTTAAGTACAGTCGCTCTCGCATATACCGGAGTATTATCAGGGCTTTTCTCCGCAATAACAGATGGTGAAACCGGTGAGGGTGGATTAAGTTCAGAAACTCGAAAAGCAATCGTGGAGCATGACCATGTTGCTATAATTGAACAAGAAGATAATACAGAAGCTATTACGAAGATATCAATGGTTAACGATGGAAGTGAGCTTGAACTCAATGCATATTTTGTAGATGAAAAAGAAATATGGTTTAACTTCACTTTGTCAAATGCAGATATTCCGGACGGTTTTGATCCGATACATCATCAAGTATTACCCGGAATCTATTCGCTTGAAATAACTCAAAAAGACGGTAGTGTTTTAAAATGGGAGGACATTGTAGACGAAAATGGTGAAAGGCGAACATTCCCCGGTGGACATAGTTATATTGATTGGAGTGATTATTCTCACGGAGGTGAGCATTCCGAGGATAGCATATATCTTACCAATAATAACAAAGCCTCTTTTAATGATGATGGTTCGCTAGAAATTACTATTGTTGGTGTTTTTTCAAGCATGAATAATAAGTTACCGGATATTGGAGATAATATGCGCTTACAACTTGGTAACTTCATGTTTAACATGGTTGAATGGGAACGATTTGTTGAAGGTGCAGATAATAGTGAAATAATCAGCAAAACATGGCTTAATGGTATGTGGGAGTTTAAAATTGACATTGACCGCAGATTCGCAGATACAGATAGATTAAACTACAATGTTGCTAATATCGAAGAAGCCGCACGGCATGGTATCATAATCCACAGCGTTACGGTTTTACCCTCGGCGACAATAATCGAAACATCTATTGACTTTTCAAAAAATGAACTAATGACTCCACCTAATGATGCAGGCGATGATTATAACATACAACAAAATATCATTCTCAATGCTACTGCTGTATCGGAAACAGCACAATATAAAACGATATCTTCAAATAGCGATGTAAATGGTAACATAAGATTTGAGTTAGAAAGTATGTACTTTGAGGCACCCGAAAATCTCACCCTTGTATTTGGTCGGCATGTAATCTTTGCTGAGATCTATGATGAAGTAGAAATACGCATTCCAGTCAAGTTAGTCAGATAGGCATTACGCTGAAAGGATGATGTTATTGTGGACATACAAGAATGCCCTAATAATTACGATTGCGCTTCGTGTGAACACATGAGTTGCGATGAATGAATATTAGTTATTCACACAACTTCGGGTCAACTTCGAGCTGTTGACCCGAAGTAGATGTTTATTGTTTTACCATAATATTAAATATTGAGGGAAAAAAAGTGAAAGTTACTTGTTCATGTATATTAATCCCATTAATAGCTACTATTTTAACGTTCTCATTCGTAGGGTGTGGTAACGCTACTAACGATGATTTCAATGATCCAGAATTTGTTTTCATGCCTGAATTTTCTTCTCTTTCAACACTTGCAGGTATCTTTCAAAATATAAGCAATATTACTCTCTTAGATAACACTCTTTACTTTACGTCTACGAGCGATATTAATAGTAATTCATTATTCAGAACAACACAAATAGTCAAAGTTGATCTTGATATATCAGATATAACAAATCTTTCAAACTATTCAATTCTCTCTAATTACTCAACAATCTCACCTCCTTCCAGAGCAGAGGGTGGAGGCATATATATACCTGCTTTATATGTCAATAAAAACGGAGAATTATTTATAGCGGAAGCACATAATTTTGTCACTTTTGACTTTCCGCATAACTTTGATATTAATGATGCAGATGAAAGCGAAATATGGCAACATCATAAACCATTGGAACAGTTATATAAGATACGAAAGCTTGACAACACAGGTACAGAGCAATGGACAATCGATATTGATTCATCAGTATCAAAGACTCAAACTTGGATTGGTATCACCACGCTTTACGTTGATGATAATGAGAATATATTAATCGGCTCCGGTCAAAGCATATTTGTTCTTGATACTAAAGGTATCACACAGTTCAGTCTTAATACAGATAACTTTATCCATCCAAATAGCATAATAAAACTTTCGGATGCTAGTGTCGCTTATGTTAGTTGGAATAGCAGGTTGACGAGATACACAATGCAAATAATTGATATCCAAAATAAGACATGGGGCATAACAACAGAGTTTCCTATAAATACAAGAGGAGTATTCGATGGGTATGAAGAGTATCTAGTTGTTTTTGATGATGGTTCAGACTTGCTTGCAATTTCAAAAAACACAAACGAAATAGTTCAAATCCTCAACTGGGTTTCTAGTGGGATAAATGTGGTATCGTTAGATAATATCCTTTTCCTACCGGACGATCGGGTCTTATTACTAACATCATCCTTAATACATGACGATTCTGGACATACATCAAATCACGCTGAGCTTGTTGTTCTAGCAAAAACACCAAAGGGTGAAGTGCAAGAAAAAACTGTAATCACACTCGCCACAGTTTGGCCGCATATATTTAATAGTGCAGTTGTTGAATTTAACAGAACTAATTCATTATATCGTGTTGAAATCATTGAGGTTGATTTGAATTGGCAAGAACCGATTGGAGATTTTGAAAAGTTAGCCTTAGAAATGATAACAGGGAGAGGACCAGACATTATCCATACATCGTTTTTTCCATTTAATCAGTGGGCAGGACGAGGAATATTAGTTGACTTATACGATTTTATTGATAAAGATTCAAGTCTTGAGCGTAGCGACTTCATAGATAGTGTACTTAGTGCATTAGAAATAAATGGTAAACTATATCAAATGTCACCTGACTTTCACATAAGCACCTTGATAGGACACCCTGATGTTGTGGGGAATAATCCGAGGTGGACTATTGATGAATTCAAAGAAGTGATAAATGCAAATCCACAAGCAACTATGCCATTAGGTGAAATCTATGACGGAGTTGCTCTTGTGTACAGTATGTATAGGGTTGATAGTAGAAGTTTTGTTGATTGGGAAACTGGAGTAGTGAATTTTAACAGTGACTATTTTATAGATTTATTAGAATTCTCGTATACGCTCGGAGCAATTAATTGGGATGAAATTGACATGACTGGTGGACTTCTTTCACAACCGTACCGAATGATTTCTTCTGGTGAACAAATTATAATAGAAATTACTTTTGATGATCCTTTACTGTACCCATTATTTCAAGATTTGTTTAACGGTGATTTCGTTTTTAAAGGTTTTCCTGTTGAGCACGGAAGCGGAAACTCATTTAACACAAATTCCGGTATGGCTATAACAGCAAATAGTAAAAATCAACAAGGAGCATGGGAGTTTATCAATTTTGTTTTGTCAGAAGAATGGCAAAGTCGGCAATTACAGAATAGTAATTCATACTTTGGAATCCCTACCAATCAAAATCTATTTGACCAAATTCTTGTCGATTCAATGAATGAAAGAAGAAGCACCGAACTGATGTGGAATGACTTTAGAACAACAAGCAGGTCATTAACACAGGATAATGTAGACAGTATCCGAGTATTTGTGAACTCAATATCAAGTGTATCATTTTCCATTGACCCTTTGCATAATATTCTTATGGATGGATTAACTGATTACTTTCAAGGTACAATCTCGGCTCATGATGCAGCTCGGATTATTCAAAGTCGTGCATCAATATTTGTTGCTGAGCAAAGTTAATAAGTAATTTGATTTATTAACTCTATAAAAAATTATAAAATTATTGACTTCGGGTCAAGTTGACCCGAAGTTGCTTTGTTTATGCAAAGAACCGCCACTGACAATTTCTTGGTCAAAAGGCGGTTTTATTGGACTGTGTTTAGGATATAACTTTACCTATGGTCTTGAATCCAAAATCTTCTTTTACCTCTATATCTTCATAATCGGGATTCAACGATTTCAAGTATGTCTTGTTTTTACCAATCAAAAGCTCTTTACAGTAAACATCACCATCATAAGTGAAGATACCAATATCACCGTGTTTGACCGATACTTGTTCTTTGATCCAGATAACTTGACCGTCCGATAATTGAGGAATCATACTATCGCCACTAACACGCAAGGCAAAATCTACAGAGTCCGGAACATAAGCAGGTGCATTTATCATTGTATATCCGCTATCGTAAAGAAAATTACCAGTCCCTGCCGATACAGGGATATCATACAAGCGGTACATTCTTGGTCGTTCATTTACTTCCATAGGTTCGTCACGAAACTTATCTATTTGGCGAATCAAGTCTATCTGCTCTCTTGCTCTGACCCGACCATCTTTATTAAGTCCTGCAAGTATTCCTTTTTGATTTCCTGTGAATTGCCAAAGAACATCATCAACTCCAAAGATTTCACATAATGCAAAGAGTTGATGAATACTCGGTTGAGAATATTCTTTCTCCCAGTTGTATATTGTTTTCTGTTTGACTTGAAAACCATAATCCGACAATTTTTCCGCTACGTCTTTTTGCACAAGATTATTTGCTTTACGGAGTCCAATGAGGGTTTCACCTAAAGAAATATTCATGGTACACCTCCATATATAGATGATAACTTAT
>WQXS01000075.1 GCA_009784725.1 Oscillospiraceae bacterium | reverse complement strand
GTCGGAAACGGTTTGAAATTGCATAACTTCGTGATTATTCACATTATCATGCTCATTTTACGGTGTTAGTATCGTTATCTGCGTAAGCTTGATATAATACCCGTGGATCGATAAATTTATATTAGGTGAAGCACTGAAATGACAAACATTTTAGTGCTTTTCTTTTTAGTTAAAGTGTTGTTATACCTTGGTTTTATAGTTTTCATGGTTTTTACCTTTTCAAACTCCAATTATGAATTAAATTCTATCGTTTCTGCATTTAGCATTGAATATTTAATACAACAATGCTACGTTATTTTTATTTCAATATTTGCGTATAAAGTATCGCCAATTTTTCCTTCTTCATCTCTTAATAACGTCTATAAGAATGTTATATTAGCTATTGCAATAATATAAGTAAAAGGAGTGTAGAGTCATGTGGTTCAATAAACATTTGATTGAAAATGATGAAAAAAGCTCATATACTTGCAATGACGAATTGGAAGGAGACAAGAATTTGAAGATAGCATTATGTGATGATGAATCCATTCACAGAGATACTTTAAAGGAGGCATTGACAGTATGTGGAGCACTTCCACAAGAAACAATTATTACAGAATTTTCTAACGGCAAGTCACTTTTAGAAAAGCATATAGAATGTTCGCATGATATCGTTTTTTTAGACATTGAAATGGAGGGTTTGTCCGGACTTGAAACAGGGCAAAAACTTCGTGATATTGACAGAAACGTTATTATTATTTATTTAACAAGTTATAAAAAGTATGTTTTCAAATCGTTTAAAATAGAACCATTTGATTATATATTAAAACCCATCAACAATAGCAAAATATGTGAAGTGCTTACCAGAGCAATAAAAAAGCACAGAGAGCAATTCTATATCGTTGATTTTTCATGGTATGACAAATCGTACACATTAAAAGCTTGTGATATTGTTCACATTGAAAGCGATATCAGGCATGTAACTTTTGTTACAGATAATAATAAATATAAAAGCGTCGGTAAACTTGATGATTATGAAAAACGCTTATCACCCTACGGCTTTTTACGATGTCATCAGAGTTTTTTAATTAATATGAATTATGTTAAAAGCATTGAAAGTAAATCAATTATCACAACTCTTGGTGGTGAAATCGATATGAGTGCTCGAAGAAAACAAGATTGCTTAAATGCTTTCAACGAATTTATAACAAGGTATAAGGTGTGATTCAATGGAAATACTATTTATAGATATAATAGGCGCAGGACTGGGCATTTTTGCTACACTTTTAATGTTTGAAACATTTTTGGCAAAAAAGAAAGTAAAACGATTATATTTTCTTGGAGGAGTACTGTCAAACGTTGTGTTGAGCGTCGTTTTGACAGTGTTTTTGCAAAACACACTTGTTCTTCCTATTTTGATAGTGATATTAAAGTTTTCTTTGAGTTATTATTTTTATTCCGGAGTTGCGTATAAAGTATTCTTAACACTGTTTATTGCAGCGATAGCACTAGCTTCAGAAATGCTTATAGGTTTTATCTTAATACAGGTGCTTGACATACCACTTGAATATGTTCAAACGAATATGCCGCTATACATGTTTGGTGTCTTGGCATCGAATCTTTTTATCATTTTTGTAGTATTCATGATCAGAATATTCAAAAAGAAGAAAAAGCAAACAGCTGACAAACAATTCAATATGCTAATGGCTTTTATGCCGATTCAATCAATAATACTATGTTATATTGTTCTGGTTAACTCCATTATAGCAGATGAACAACATTCGTTAACAATAGGACTCACAGCCATATTCCTGTCTATTTTATTGATATCTATAACAATGATTATCCTTAACAGGTATCAAACAGCATTAACATATAAAAATGAATATGAATTAGAACAAGCTAAGCTTAAAATGCAAATTGATCATTACCAAGATATTTATCAAGAACAACAAAGGGTAAAATCAATACGGCATGATATCAGTAATAATTTAATTGCTATCTCCGGTATGCTAAAACATGATAATATTCAGGATGCTATTGATAAAATAGAAGATATTTCTGAAACTGTAATAAAAACCACAGATATCGTTGATACCGGTCTACCACCTATAGACGCAATCTTAAGTGCAAAAATAGCGAAAGCCAAGGAATCCGGTATAAAAATTAACTACACAGTATTTATTGATAGTGACCTATATATAAATCAGTTTGATATTGCTGCCATCATTGCCAATGCTCTGGATAATGCAATAGAGGGTATTCAACGATCAGAAGGACAAGGTAAAGAAATATTGTTGAACTTAGGAAGAACAGCAGATTATATATCAGTTTTAATTGAAAACTATTCCGGTGGACCGGTATATGAAGATTATCAAACAACAAAGCCGGATAAGAATGATCATGGTTTTGGAATGACGCAAATAAAAGAAGTTGTTACAAAATATAATGGTTCATTCCAACCATATTATGATTCTGTAGAAGGGAAATTCACGTTAAGAGTTATGCTGAAAAATAAACATATAATCTAAATATGCATTAATTCCTTACGTTTATGCATGTTCTATTGCATTAGTAAATAAACGATGGTATGTTTCAGACATGGAGGGTGATTTAATGATTACTCGTATGTCATAAAGCATATCATCGGTTTTTGTAAATGATTTTTTTAGAATCGATGCAAAGAATATTAAATAGCCTAGTGGTGGAAATAATATGATGCACTTCATAATCGTTTGCTTCTTGTCATGCGTGTTTTCGTTGTTCATTACTCGACGGACAAGAGAAAATGCTTAAATCATCATACAGAGCACTTGCTTTAGAAAGGGTCTATGACTATGGAAAAAACAGAATGTCCGAACAACTATGATTGTGCTTCATGTGATTGTGTGGAATGTGAGGGCAATAATGACAGTAATTGAAGAGCAAAAAATAATTCAAAGAGTTCTAGATGGAGATAGAAACGCCTTTGAAGTGCTTGTACTAGCGAACCATAATAAGGTTTATAACCTTGCGCTAAGAGTTGTTGGGGATTGGAGTGAAGCTCTGGATGTTTCACAAGAGGCTTTTCTAAGAGCTTATCAAAGTCTCGGTGACTTTCGGGGTGACTGTCGTTTCACCATTTGGTTGTACAGGCTGACTTACAACATGTGTATCGACTTTTTACGTAAAAAATATCGCAACAGAGCAGCATCACTCACGTACCATGATGAAAATAATGACACGAAGGACATCGAGATACATGATGTACGGAATCTTCCCGAAGATGTAGTTTTGAGCAAAGAGATACGGGGAGCAATAACGGATTGTATACTGGAGTTGCAACCAATGCATCGTGATATAATCTATCTTCGGGAAATTACAGGAATGAGTTATAACGAGCTAGCAACCACGTTAAACATAAACGAGGGAACAGTAAAATCCCGGCTTGCCAGAGCACGTATATGCTTAATTACTATTTTTGTTAAAAATGGAACAGATCATAGATATTACAGTCAAAATGATAAAGATGTAAGGATTCATACTACAAACATTAAGGAGTATAGCGCATGATAAAAAGCAGATTCAGTATCGTTACATTATTTTCAGTATTTATTCTGATGTTTAGTATCGTTGCATGCAGCAACACTGCGCCACCATCAGATAGTAACACTGATACGAATGAAAGCACCCCACTTAGTACAACCGAACCTGACATCATTCATGAAGCACCACCATCGCCTCCGCTTGTTGTTCAAGGCGATACGTTAGAGGAAAAATTGCAAAATGCAGTTGCTCGTATACACCATGCCGGATTATCTAGCGGAACGGTAATTTTAGAAGAGGAGTTTGAAAACATACACGGAGAAATCATTTATAGATGTCATGATGATATGTTCAATTACTCAATTAATAGCAATAATTTTAATGTAGACTTAGGTACGCTAAGAGATTGGGATGCTTTGTACACAAATGATCAAGAGGCTCTTGAACATAGTGAACTTACGCTGATAGCTCACGACTTAGCCGATACATTATTCTTGTATATGGATATGACATACACAGATATAACACCGTATTATGATATAGATGATATTGGGTCTGTTCGTTTCTCAATGTATGAAAGGCGTGAAAATTGTCGTGTAAATATTGGGATGTTGGAATTATCAAGAAGCGGAACAATTATGTTTTTTACAGCGTCGTCCAACAGCTTTAGTGATTTTAGTAATTCCAATACATTTTCAATAGATAAAGTTAGCGAATTCGCTTTTAGCACATTACTGGAAATTAAGACTATAGTAGAAGCATCAGGAGGATTTGACCCGGGTCCTGAATATGGTATTATTGGCTTGCCGCTCAATGATGCAAACTATCAAGGCGATTTGCCAGAATACGAAATATATCTTCACTCCATTGAAGATATAACATTTAGTCAAATAGAAAAAGGATTTTTCGGAGATAAAATACTATGGTTTGTTGAAGCTCAAGTAAGAACAAGTTTAGGTAGCTTTGATAGTGTTTTTGATTATGTTTGGGTCTTTCAGTTTGATGCTGAAACTGGAGAACGAGTCGGTTACATTGAAGCTATATCTGGATCATAGTTTAATAATATGGTGAGCGTAGTATAATATAATTAAAGAGATTCATACAGAAACGGAGAGTAGATTGAAGCACACATCAACTGTCATAATAATTCTATGTGTCGTTTTATTATCGGGATGTAGGAGCAACTCTGACATTAACGACGGTAGCAGCCCAGGCGGCACAACCCATATGTATGTTGCAGAAGTGATTCCTTTTCCCGACCTCCCTGCGGGATTTGAGGATATAAGAAATATCACTCTCGCAGGGGATACTATATATTTTACAGCTTCAGACAGTAGACTCACTGACAGCGAGACAGCCGAACCTTTCAAATTCGATGCAATATTTGCAATGACGATTGATGGTAAAAACCTAAGAAAACTACCGGAATACTCATCTGAAGCAGCACCACCACCTGAAGCAACTGGAGGCGGCTTATTCATCAGTGCAATGCATGCAGATGAGCATGGTAATGTGTGGATAATAGAAACCGAGAGATACCATACATCAGATGATCCTGACATTATCCGGGATGCAGGGAGTACCCTTACGATCCGCAAGCTTGACAGTAACGGAACAGAGTTATTATCGGAAGATATCAACGACTTGGTTACAAGTTTTGATGGCTTTTATATTTCCATGTTCATGGTTGATGACGATGGTTTTATTTACATTGGCAGCAGCTACTTTTTAACAGAGGAAACGACTATTCATATTATGGACTCTGATTTCAAAACCGTTTTCAGTCTGGATGCACCGACTTGGTCTAACCCCTTTGTTCTGACACCCGATGCCTCTATTGCGTTTGTTAGGCAACAGGATAACGAAAGATATCTACAAAAAATCGATGTTAATGGAAAGACATGGGGCGATAGTATTCACCTACCAGAAAACATTTTCAACGTTTTTTCAGGATATAATGATTTTCTAGTATTACATATGGACAGCACAGGCTTATACGGAGTATCCGACGATTCCGGTGAGGTTGTACGGATACTCAACTGGATAGATGTCGGTTATGTACCGGATGGGTTGGAAAATGTTTCATTTTTGCCTGACGGACGTATTCTTCTAATTAACTCAACACCTGTCCCCAGTAGTTGGGATAATAAATGTGAAATCATTTTTCTCACAAAAACCGAAACACATGGCGATGAGCAACGTGAGGGATTTGCAGAAAATACAGAGCTTACACTTGGAACTCTCTATCTGAATCCTCCATTGCAAAATGCAATCCATCAGTTCAACAACACAAGTACTACGCACTATATTTCTGTTATTGACTACTCGTCTAGTACCACACCGGATGATACAGAAGGTGCACTATTAAGGTTTACAACGGAGATTACTACAGGTAAGATACCTGATATCCTCATTTTAGCCGGTATTCCATTTGATCACTTGATAGCCTTAGAACTAGTGGTGGATCTATACCCATATCTGGATTCAGACCCCGAACTTTCGCGCGATAGCTTGATGGAAAGCGTTCTAAAAGCACACGAAATAAACGACAAGCTTTTTATGATAAATCAAACCTTTTCTGTTATCACTATTGTTGGCAACCCTTCGGTGCTTGGAGAGTATCCGGGATGGACTATTGAGGAGTTCATTGCGGTTCTTGATGCAAATCCGCAAGCTGATATTCCATTTGGTCCGGGCTTCACAAAGCAAGAATTTCTATTTAGACTGCTATTACTGAACTTGTATGAGTATGTTGATATGAACTCAAGAACTGCTGATTTTAACAATAGAGACTTTATCGAACTACTTGAGTTAATAAATGCTTTTCCTTCAGAAGTCGATGAACATACTTATGACCCATTATACAACAGAGAGATCAAAGCTGAAGGACGTCAAATAATGGATACCTTTGTTGCCAGAATACAAGATTTACAAACACAAAAAGAGTCTTTTGGAGGGGATATAGTGTTCAAGGGTTGGCCGGCTGCAGATGGAAGCGGACATAGATTTATAAGCCACGACGCTGTTGCCATAACAAATCGTGCAACTGACAAGGATGGCGCTTGGGAGTTTGTAAGAACTCTTCTTATGGAGGAACACCAACGGGGCCTCTTTTTCAGTTTCCCGATAAACAAAGCAGTGTTTAACGAACGAATGCTGGAAGATATGCAACCCTATAGCATTATACACAACGGACAGACAATAATCGTAGAACCTACTCAAGAAGATGCTGATGAACTAGTTGCACTAATAAATTCAACTGCAAAAATCTCCGCACATGGCAGCGATGTAACGCTTGGGAATATCATTATAGAAAGTGCAACTGACTTTTTTGATGGTCGTATAACTGCAGAGGATGCAGCACGTATCATCCAAAGCCGTGTTTCAATATTTCTAGCTGAACAGGGATAGCGAGTTATCTTATATGCGATTCGTTGTAGAAACTAAGCATACTTCAGAATTAAATGAACGTGAGAACTTAAAAGGAGAGGATTACTATGGTTCGAGTATTACAAGATATTTCATTTGTGCTTGTGCTTCTTTCGGCATTGTCTTTTATTATTGGGATTATTTTAAGAGATAAGGTGAGAGAAAGGTTTGGCATAAGCAAGATGGGTATGAGTAATTACGGAATATTTTGCCGTGTGTTTGCTGTATTTAGTATTATTTCAATGGTTATTGTGTACAGGGTTTTGTAAAATGCATGGACTTTGGTTATCTTTTCAACTATTTTATACGATAAAGTGGAGTATAAGCATTAATGGCGTAAATCATCAGCTTCACTCTTACACGCGATAAGTGATATTAAGCAACAAAAAAAGAGCGGCAGGTTTTTTACGCCTGTCGCTCTCATGAAAGTCTTATCAATTTTTATTCAACTCGGTAGCTGAAATTTTCATCGTTTAGCATATGTGCTGTACCATGCTCGGGGACATTTCCGGTTATATCTGCTCCACAAGTATTGCATATTGTCCTTGCATTTTGAGGCTCTGGAGCGAGCTTTGGTACAGGCTCTGGTGCTTGCACAGGAGTTGGGGTTGATTCCGGTATCGGTTCAGGAATTGATACAGGAGACGATTCTTGTGGCGTTGGAGATGATTCTGGCGGTTGTTGCTGCATAGGCGATGGTGTTGCTGTCTGAATTTGTGCTTGTTGCGGTTTTGGTGTCGTTGCTGGTTGCGTTGTTGATTGTGGCTTTGGTATTTCTGTGGGCTGTGGCGATGGTTCTGGTGTCTGCAACGTTTCCGGTGTATCTGTCGGTTGTGATGTCGTTGCTCTCGGCTGTATCACTTCTACAAGTGTTGATGTTGTGTCCTGTACGATGATAACAGTCTCGGTTTCCGAACCTACAAGATTTTCATTAAGTGTTTCATTAACAGTTTCCACAATGTTAGGACTATTCATCAGGCTCGGTTCTTGTTCCTCATGACAGCCGGATAGCAATATCACGATGAAGCTCAGGATCAGCGTGGTTAATACTTTCTTTAACATGGTGTTCCCCTCCTTTAACATCATTTGATACCATGATACGCTTATTCCTAGAGAACACAAATGTGTAAATAATTATTCTTGTAATGTCCTGCAAAAGCTGATAAACTCTAATAAAATGAGCAAGTACTTATAGTGAAACTGTCAGAACAAATCCGTATGGCAGCACTCTAACAGGGTTCGTTTTTGGGTTCAAATGGGCGACCAAACAGCCTTAGAACCACAATGGTTCTAAGGCTGTTTTTGTTATTTGCGGCAATACATTTTATACCATTTCCAATATGACATATCTTTGCTGTAATCCTTATGACGATTATAGCCT
>WQXS01000074.1 GCA_009784725.1 Oscillospiraceae bacterium | reverse complement strand
TAATTTATCCACTCTGCAAAAGTCCCGGTAAAAAATTGAAATATTGCAACACCAACTATAATTACACCAAAAGCCGACACGGGAATCCACCAGCGTATATAAGCAAGCGCAAGAACAGCTGTTGCGATTATTGCATAGCCCATTACTCCGCCTGTTGAAAAATCAAGATTTGTCAGTGACAATAGAGCTATTGACAAACCGCATCCTACAAAAAAACAGGCAGTAAGTGTGACAAGATGCTTGCTTTCAAAAAGCTTCATCCAAAAACTGCTTGCTTCATTTGATACGTTTTTTTCGCCGGCAATCAACACGGTTTCTGTTTTTTGTTGATTTTTCATTTTACTTCTCCTGTCAGAACCGACCTGATGTCATCTCCGATATTTATCGGAATAACATTGATGCCTGCAGCAGAATATTCATTACCCGTTTCTACTTCCGGGTTTGCGATTTTTATATAACAAACATGACTGCCTTCATTTCTTAAACGAAGAAGTGATTTTGCGTAAGGTACTATTTCCGAAGCGGAAATTATATAAGCCGCTTTGTATCCTTGTGCTTTATTAACAACAAGTTCTAAATCTGTACCGAAATCCCCCTCACCGTCAAAAGGCATTTCTGCAAGCGCATTACTCAGTGCAGCCAACAACTCGCGCTTTCCTCTGCGCTTTAACGAACGTGTTAAATCAACACCTGTAACTTCTATTGTAAAGCCTGCTCTCAAGCTTACTTCTGCAAGAGCTATTGCACAGCTGCATGCAAGGTCTGCAAGATACCGTTTCTGTTCACTATCTCCGGGGAGCATTGATGAATCTATTGCAATCAAAATTGTCGTTTCTAAAGGAATATCATAGCTTTTAACATATAGCTCCCGCTTCCTTGCAGAAACTGTTTTATGTACACGTTTTAAGGGATCACCCGGACGATAACGCCGTAAATCCGAATAACTGTCACCGTCATCGGAAAGACGCAAAGCAACTCCACCGGAATATTTTGAATCGGTATTCCGGGTTGGAAGATATGGAAGTTCTAAAATTTCCGGGTAGATTTTTGTTCTTTGCTTCTTATAATATGATATCCGTCGCATGTCAAAACGAAGCTTCACAAGTCCGAAAACATCATTTATATCTATAATTGTCATTCCTACAGGGTATATTCCCCTATACGGACAATTAAACGGTACTAAATAATCTATATTGCTTCTCGGTGATAAATTAAAATTAAGCTCATATAATTCCTTCGGAGAAATTGTTTCCACCAGAATTTTCATGAGCGTAAACGGAAATGGTTTGTCATTATAAATACCTATTTTCAAATGTGTAGTTGAACCTTTTACCACAGGCTGGTTTGATAATTCCTGAATAAACGAAAACGAAAATGCCGTCCATAAATTCAATACTAAGGCACTAAGCACAACAAATAACATGATAATAAACAACAAAAAGAACTCCCGCATGCCGGATATCAATCCTGCAAAGAGAAATACTGCCATTAATAAATACCATGTTATTTTAATATACTTCATTCACTTATACCGGGAACCGGTGTAATCTGGAGTGCTTTTTCCAAAACGCTGTCGGCTGTTTGATTATTTATATAAGCGTGGGGATTAAGAATCAGTCGGTGTGAAAGAACAGGTTTTACCATTTTTTGAACATCGTCGGGTAATACGTAATCACGGCCTTCCATTAGTGCAAGCCCCATCGAGGCACGCATTAAAGCGATTGATGCTCTCGGACTGACTCCCAGGCTGACATCTTCATGATTTCTGGTGAAATCGGCAAGCTCGGCAATATATGAAAGAACTCCCCGTGCACATTTTACGTTTTCAACAGCTTCTCTCAGCTTGATTATATCCTTCTTGTTTGCAACCGCTTTAACCTTGGAAACAGAACCGTCCTCGCGGTTTTTTTCCATTATTGAAATTTCTTCGGATTGGCTTGGATAACCCATTGATATTTTTACTAAAAATCTGTCAAGCTGTGCTTCGGGTAAAGGATATGTTCCTGTAAGCTCTACGGGATTTTGCGTTGCGCACACCATAAAAGGCTCTGAGAGCTCGTGTGTTATCCCGTCTATGGTAACTTGTTTTTCCTGCATTGCCTGCAATAGTGCCGATTGAGTTTTAGGGCTTGTACGGTTAATTTCATCAGCCAGGATGATATTGCTGAAAACTGCTCCGGGATAAAATTCTTTTTCTCCCGATGCTGCATGGTACATAGTAAAACCTGTTATATCAGACGGTAAAACGTCGGGTGTAAACTGTATCCGTTGAAACGGCAAATCAACACTGTTTGCAAGCGTTGAAACCATAGTGGTTTTCCCCAGTCCGGGGACATCTTCGATAAGTGCATGTCCGCCACATATCAGGCAAATTATTAACAGTTCAACGGATTGCTTTTTTCCGACAATAACAGTTTCTATATTATTTCTTATTGCTTTTATTAAATCCAAATTCATATTTTCTGCCATATCTGCCTCCTAAATAACGTAGATACTTGTAAGTTATATTAACACTTGTATGCTAATGACGCAACGCAAGTATTATTCTGCTTGCCCTATTCGGCATAAATATTCTTTAAAATATCCTCAAGCCCGAGCTCACTTACTTTAATATCTGCAACAGGGTGGTCATTTGCCACATAACTTATAGCTTCCCCCCGCCCCATTTTAGAATAAGGAACCCAATAGGAATGACGGTTCCCTTCAACCTTATGTGTGCGAAAGTTTTTATGGACTAATTCTGCCGTAGGATTTACAAACTCAATTTCAATCATGAATTCTGTTCCCTGATACTGTTTATGAAAGGACTCACGGCCTCCGTCAAATAACAGCTGTCCGTTATCTATCAGTATAAGGCGTTCGGCGATTTGTTCAATATCCTGTGTATCATGGGTTGTAAGTAAAATTGTAGTCCCCTGCTCTTTGTTGATTTGCTTCAGGAAATCACGTATTCTTTCTTTTACCAATACATCCAATCCAATTGTAGGTTCATCCAGATACACAACCTCCGGCTGATGCAGAAAACATAATGCAAGGTTTGCGCGCATTCTCTGACCGAGACTGAGCTGTCTGACCGCCTGTGCAATAAAACCGCTCATATCAAGCATCTCGACTAACCTGTCACGTTGCTTGGTAAAAATACCCTGTTCCATTTTGTACATTGTTTTAAAAAGCTCAAATGTATCCTGAACAGGTAAGTCCCATAACAATTGTGACCGTTGACCGAATACAACTCCCATTTTAAGCGCATTCTTTTTACGGTTCCTGCACGGGTCACGTCCGAAAACACTTACCTGCCCGCCGGTTGGAGTAAGGATTCCCGTCAGCATTTTAATTGTTGTAGATTTTCCCGCTCCGTTTGGACCGATATATCCCACCATTTCACCGGGCTCTACCGAAAAGTTAACATTATCAACAGCCCGTTTAATATCATACTGCGGACGAAAAAAATCCGCAATTTTAGACCGGTTGTTATTCCGAATCCGAATTTTATAGTCCTTGGTTACTTCAGATAAATTGATTTGTGACATTTTTTCTCCTCTATGTTCCTGCGCTTTCATATCTGCTTGTCAAACCGCGCCAGCATAAAACGGTAATAAAAATCAGCATTACGGCAACTACCGGGGATAACCATATCGTTATTTCGGGAAGTATACCCTCCTGTTTTCCAAGTAAAACCTGTACAGGATAAAACCCTATAAATCCGAAAGGTAAGATTGATGTAAATAATAATTGCACAGGTCTTGGGTATATGCTTATCGGGTATTGTATGAGCCACCAGTTTACATCCCAGAAAAACATTCCTGTCGGAGATTGTGACCGTGTCCGCAGTGCGGGCATATCGCAGATGAGCATCATACAGCCTTGAATCACCGCACCCGTAATAATAAGCAGAAACAGCCAAAACCAATTGAGCACCGACCAGACAACAGTAAGGCGCGAAATACTGAATATAAGTGCAGCTGTTGTTATCATAATATGAGAAATATACCCCAGATTATAAGTTGTTGCTATTAAGTAAACTATCGGGGACATAGGACGTATAAAAGCTTCATCAAGCGAACCGTTAATTGCCATTTGCGGAAAATTCCTGCAAATATTAAATGTAAATGATGCAGCAATGGCATAACTTAACAGCCATAACGCATATAAAAATATAACCTCTTCGGGAACCCAGCCTGCAAGTGTTCCAAAATTCCACACAATGAGAAAAAGCATCATCATTTCAATGCCGTATGCAAGCCACTGAGCCGCAAGACCGCCGATAAACGCACCGGGGTATTCTATTATTGACCGAAAACGGTATTTTACTATTTTACAAAACAAAAGAAATGTATGCATTTCTAGCCCCCTTGCACAGTCATTTTATGTTTTGCATACATCCAAATAATCCGTTCCAAAAGAAATAGTATGCAAATCCAAAGCAACTGTAACGCAATAGAAAAAACGACCTGCCCGGAGGGAATCCGTCCCAGATATACAGCGAGCGGCGTATAAATCGTATATTGGAAAGGTAAGTATTTGCATACTTCGTAAAGCCATCCGGGATAAAACCATAACGGCAGAGCAAGCCCGCCGAACAAAACGAATAATGCACGCTTAAACCAGCTCAAACACCAGTAATCTGTCAGCCAAAATGCAGTGTAACTTATAATCAGGTCAATAAGTGAATAAATAACGGCACCGAGAATGACCGACAGAAGAAAAACAAATAAGGTCACAACCGATGCAGGCGGCAACAATCCTATAAAAATAACGGCAATGATAAACATGGGTAATGCTCGTGTTAATGTGGATGTCATTGATGTTGCATGGAAGGAAGACACCAGCATCAAGTGATATGAGCAGGGTTTTATTAGTTTTTGCGCAATGTCGCCGCTGCGAATGTCTTCTCCTATTGTATTTCCATACGATGAAGCAAGCCAAATCATTATGATGTCACATATAACAAAATATGTCATCGTTTCTGCAAGGGATGACTGACCTGCATTTCCCGCAGCGAACAATGCCGCCCATAATGCATAACGTGCTCCGAGCATAAATAAAGCAGTCAAACATCCGGATAGTATGTTGACTCTATATGTGAAAAAACGTTGTGCTTCTTTTGCGATAATTTGTGTATATAATTTTATTGAATAAACCATACATCTCCTGTTTGCATTATTATAAACATAAGCAATATTAAGCTTTTTCCAGAACAAATCCTGTCTGCGGCGGCATATAAAGTGTTGTATCATCAATGCGCCCTATTACTGTTGTTCCTGCACACTCACCGTTTACTAAAACATTCCACCCGCTTTCGGGAAGTGTAATCGTACATGCATTAATATCAGCATTTACTGCAACAAGCAATGTTTGATTGCTGTTATTTATTGTATATATGAGCAAGTGCGGGTCTGACGGAAGAAAAGTAATAGATTTTTCGATTTCTCCGGCTGTCTGTAAGCGAAATAATGGCTGCGACTTGCGAAGTGCAATTAAACCCTTGTAGTATTCGAATAAACTTTTATATTCCTTTTTCCGCTTCCAATCTAACTTATTAATTTCATCGGGGGATATAAAACTGTTGTCTATGCCGTTTTTTGTCCGTGCGAGCTCTTCACCTGCATGAATAAAAGAGATTCCTTGTGAGGTGAGAACCAGAAGTGCCGAGAGTTTATTCATTTTTATATACTCGGCTTCGCTTTGCTTCGGGCAGGTTGCTTTAAGCTTGTCCCATAACGTCAGATTGTCATGTGCAGATGCATATGTTACTGTCTGCGACGGCTCTTTTGCCCATGGTTCTTTCGAATAAAAAAGTTTTTGATAATCCACCTGCGGGTGATAGCAGGATGCAGCAACTCCAAACATTACATCAGTTTTTCTTTTGAAATTGCCGTTAACGAATCCCGGTTCCTTATGTTTAAAAACATGACCTTTAATACCGTCACGAATATCATCCGAGAAAGCCGCAATACGTTTATCGAGCATGTGCGTATTTTTCTTTAAAGCTTGCCGCTTTTCGGGAAGCGGTGTCGGACCGCCTGTCCAGCCTTCACCGTAAAGTAGAATTGATGGGTCAATTTCGTCCAGTGCATAGCGTATTGCATTCATGGTCTCTATGTCATGCAATCCCATCAGGTCAAAACGGAAGCCGTCGATATTATATTCTGTAGCCCAATATACAACTGAGTCAACCATAAACTTGCGGACCATGCTCCGCTCTGATGCTGTTTCATTATCACATGCTGCGCCGTCAGAAAAATCTCCGTTTTCATCCATTCGATAATAATACCCCGGTACAAGCTTGTTAAAGTTGCTTTCAATTGTTGTGCCGGTGTGGTTATACACAACATCCATCACAACCCGCAGTCCGTTTTTATGAAGGTTTTTTATCATTTGTTTAAACTCTTTTATACGGACATGGCCGTTATACGGGTCGGTTGAATATGAACCCTCGGGAAGATTGTAATTTCCGGGGTCATATCCCCAATTATAGCTTTTGTGTGGATATCTTTCATCAACACTGCAATAATCGAAGCTTGGAAGCAGATGAACGTGCGTAATGCCAAGCTCGGCAAGATGCTCTACACCTGTTTTAAGCCCCTCGTTGCTGATTGTTCCGGTTTCAGTAAATGCAAGATACTTTCCCTTATTTTCCATTCCGGAATTTTTATCTATTGAAAAGTCACGTATATGCAGCTCATATAATATTGCGTCAACAGGGTGTGAAAAAGATGGAGATACGTCATTCTCCCAATCATCCGGATTGGTTAAAACAAGATTGACAACCATCCCGCGCTTACCGTTGACTCCCGCTGCTTTTGCATAAGGGTCGACTGCTTCGTTTTCTATGCCGTCAATTATCACTGAGTATGTGTAATAGACTCCGTCAAGATTTCCATGCTCGGTTTTTTCCCAGGCACCATTGCCGATTTGAGTCATTTCAAGCTTTTTTTCGCATTTGGAAGCATCACCGTCAGGATATAGGTTTAAATATGCTTTTGATGCTGTCGGAGCCCAAAGACGGAATATAGTTTCATCTGTGGTGTAAAGTGCACCAAGCTTCCCGGTATAAGAAGTGTAATTATTTGCCTCATACATAAAACTCATAGTAACTTTTCCTTTGTTTATTCTATTATTTCTTTATTTTATTTGCATACTGCATGCTGCGTTTTTCCGAATAAAAAACGTAGTAGCTGTCTATTTCATGGATTTTTACTCCCCCGAAGATGGTTGTAAGTTTATTTTTATACCAGTCTTTTCTTTTTGTTACGATGTACATTCTACCACCGAGCCTCAGCCTGTTAAAGCCTTTTTCTATAAAATGCTTTGGAACCGAGAAGTCTGAATGGTATGGCGGGTTTGACAGAATCATTGTAAAGTCTTTTTCGGTTATATTTTCGAAGCCGGTACTGTGAATTATCCGAATCCCGTCAACTCCGTTTAATTCAATATTTTTCCCGGCGAACTCTATGGATTTTACATCAGAGTCACTCATAAAAACATTTTTCGCTCCAATAAGCTTGGCGGCATATATCCCGACTGCACCATACCCACATCCTAAATCCAGCACCTTGTCATCCTGCGTAAATGATGCAACGGAGAGCATCGCCAGAGTTCCTGCATCAATACTCTGTGGTGAGAATAAAGTGCTGTCCGTTTTGAAAGATAATGTAATGCCATTTATTATTGTTTGAATCATTATTTATCACCAAGTACTGGAATTTATACTAATCATCAATTATAATGTCAAGGAGGCAGCGGTTTGTCAAGAAAGATGTTTATTTGTTTAACCGAAATGGCTGCAGAATTAAAGGAGAAGCAATGATGGACTTTACAAAAGTATCGAATTTTCTAGAGACACTGCCCGGTGCAGGGATTCCCGGTACAGATTTGACAATTTATCTTAAAGGGAAGGAAGTCTATCGCAAGCAAACAGGGTTTACTGATTTAGAAGCAAAAACCCCGATTGCTCCGGACACTCTTTATCCGATTTATTCAATGACCAAGGTTATTACATGTGTATCGGCAATGCGTCTTAATGAAGAAGGGGCTTTTTCACTTAATGACCCGCTGTATGAGTACATTCCCGAGTTTAAAAATATGAATGTAAGAACGGTAACGGATAATGGTGAAGTCCACATTTTACCTGCCGTAAACCCAATCAAAGTTGCAGATTTATTTACCATGTCATCCGGGCTTACATATAACATTACTCCCGAATGTGAAAAATTATCTAAAAAGACAAAAGGTAACTATACATTAAAAGAATTTGCACAAGCCCTTTCAAAAGACCCGTTATATTTTGAACCCGGTACACATTGGCACTACGGTTTAAGCCACGATATACTCGGTTATCTCATTGAAGTAATTACCGGCAAAACACTCGGCAAGTATTTTGAAGATAATATATTCAAGCCGCTTGACATGAAGGATACTTTTTTCCGTATACCAAAAAACAAAGAAAAGCGGTTAATTAAATGCTATGAATACGATGAAAGCAGCAAAAAACATAAAATTCAGGAGTTCCAACCAATACGCTTTGACCTTGACGCTAAGTATGAAAGCGGTGGCGGCGGATTAATTTCTACAATAGATGATTACGCAAAATTCGCAAATGCATTATGTGCAGGCGGAACTGCATCAAATAAATATAGAATCTTAAGCAATCATACAATAGACCTCATGCGGACCAACCATCTTGATGATGTCCGTATGCAAGATTACAAATGGGCACACCACCGCGGCTACGGATACGGGCTCGGTGTCCGTACCATGGTTGATAAAGCCGCCGGCGGCAGTAACAGCAATATTGGAGAATACGGTTGGTCGGGTATGGCAGGAACTTATGTCCTCATTGACCCTGCTGCAGATTTAACTTATGTATATGCACAGCAACTCATACCAAGCAAGGAGGAATATGTCGCTCCCCGCCTCCGAAATGTTATATACGGGTGTTTATAGGTTATATGACACCAAGCATATGGGGCTGTTGCATAATGTGCAACAGTCCCATCTATCTTATGTAATCTAATTCTTCCCCTCCCACATTTCGCGGATAATGCCATAAAGGTTGCTGTCGTGGAAGCCATGGGTGTTTTTGAAGCTGCGTTTTGAACAGCCTTCGAATTCCATGCCGGCTTTTTCCATAACTTTTCCGGAGGCGGGGTTTTCTACAGCGTGATAAGCATGAATGCGTTCAATGTCGGTGTTGGTGAACATATAATCTATAACTGCTTTTAATGCTTCGCTTGTATATCCTTTGCTCCACCATTTTTGACCAATACAGTAGCCG
>WQXS01000073.1 GCA_009784725.1 Oscillospiraceae bacterium | reverse complement strand
GAGTGCGCCGGAGATGAACGGGGTTATGGACTGGGCGGTCATGCTGAAGAAGTAATAATATCCCGTGTATTTGCCGATGTTCGGGCCTTTGCTCATTTCTACGACCATCGGGTAGCTGTTTACATTGATAAACGCCCATGCGATGCCTGCAAGTGCAAAGAATATGAACATAAATGGTGAAAACTCAAGGAAAAACATTGATGCACCGAATGCAACGGTCAGCATTGCAACACCTATCATGATTGTTTTTCTTCTGCCGATTCTTGTAGCCATGATACCGACGGGGATGTAAGAAAGAATTGCGGCAATCTGGGCAACCATCAGAATCAGCGATGCGTTTCCGACACCCTGACCCCAGACGTTGTCTGCATATCTTGTAAACCCGGTGGTTACTGCATTATATCCGATAAACCATAAAAAGATACTGAAAAGAATAAGCAGGAAGCTTTTGCGCACCTCGGGCGACATTTTTGCTTTTTCGCCGGTTTCGCTGTCAACTTCGTCCGTTGTCTCATCAATGCTGTATTTTGCGCTTTCCTCGCGCATTTCCTCGACACAGACATTTTCCTGAATCTTAATAAACAAAATCGCAACACTTACAACCATAAATGCCGAAAGTGCCGAGAACAGCGGGAAATAATTATCGCTGTCGCCTCTTACAAGAAGCGGGGTAGCACCGAGAACCAAAGCTCCGCCTATTGCACCGAGCAGGTTGATAAGTGCGTTTGCTTTGCTGCGAAGCGGTTTTATCGTAACATCGGGCATGAGTGCAACAGCTGCACTGCGGTATGTCGACATTGCAATAAGAACAACTGCGAGAATTACCATAAACCATACAAGGCTACCCGCACGCTCTGCAAACAGCAGCATTACGAAACCAACAGATGCCACGAGGGTGCCGAACACAATATAAGGCATTCTTCTGCCGATTCTTGTACTTGTTTTATCGGAGAGCCAACCGAACAAAGGAAGCATAAATAATGCTAGAACATTGTCGATTCCCATTATCGCTCCGGTGACTGCAGAGGAAAGTCCGAACGAGTTTTCAAGAATAAGCGGGATAATATTGTCGTAAACCTGCCAGAATGCACAGATTGACATAAACGCAAAACCGATAAGAACCGTACGTTTATTATTTAGTTTCATATCTTTTCCCTCATTTCTTACAGCAATAAGAGCATTATACATTGCATGAGAATGTAATTACAACAAAGAAAACAGTATTTCATCAAAATTTATTTAATTGTTTCAATAAAAGTTAAAAAAACCCTTTAAAAAGTTAAATATAGTTACTTTATTTGTATTTTATAGAAAATAATTTTTTTTTATAGTAAAATGATAAAAAATAAACGGGAGGACAAGATGTGAGTAAGTTTATTGTAATCGGTGAGCGGATTCATTGCATATCTCCTGCTATTAGAGAAGCGATGGCAAACAGGGACCCCGAACCGATATTAAAACGTGCAAGAGACCAGATAGCACAGGGTGCTGTATATCTTGATGTTAATATAGGACCTGCCGAAAAAGACGGCGAGCAGCTTATGCAATGGGCGGTCAAGCTGATTCAGGGTGAGTGCGATAATATCCCGCTTTGTCTCGACACAGTCAACTCAAAAGCAATCGAAGCAGGTATTGCTGTACATAATAATGTTAAAGGCAAGCCTATTGTCAACTCCGCCGATGCGGGTGACAGAATCGGCAATATCGACCTCGCCGCTGCCAACGGTGCAATTTGCATTGCGCTTTGCTCCGCTGCAGGGATTCCGTCCGATAATGACGAGCGTATGGGTTATTGCCAGGAGCTTCTTGAGCGGGGAATGGAGCATGGCATGGACCCCGAGGACATCTGGTTCGACCCGCTTTTTCTCGTTGTAAAAGGTATGCAGGATAAGCAGACGGAGGTGCTCGACTTTATTAAAATGCTCAGCGACATGGGACTCAGCTCGAGCGGCGGTTTATCAAATATTTCCAACATGATGCCCTCTCATGTCCGTCCGATAATGGACAGCGCAATGCTCGCAATGGCAATGTACTGCGGTCTTACCTCCGCAATAGTAAACCCCGGCGACCTTCGCCTGATGGAGACAATCCGCTCATGTGATATTATTAAAAATAATACCTTATATGCAGATTCATACTTGGAGATATAAAGTGTTAGATGGAGTTTTATGAAAAAAAACGGAAGCACAATGCGCTTAGTTGCATTTTTAACAATGCTCACATTAATTGTTGTGACGATAACACCCGGTTTTCAGCCGGCTTCGGCGGTTTGGCTTGCGTCGATGCAGCCTGTGGATTTTGAAGACGGGACAACGATGGGGTTTGAAGGCAGAGATGAGGAAGGTATCGAAGTACTTACAGTGACAGATGAAATAGCACACAGCGGTACATATTCACTTCTTACAACAGGCCGCACAAAAGGATGGCATGGGCCAACACTCAGAGTTGAGCAGTATGTGCAAGCGGGAGCACAGTACACCATTTCGGTCATGGTGCATGCGAAAACACCCGATACGGCGCATTTCAGGCTTTCCACACAAATCGGTCAAGGCAGCACTGCTTTTTATCATAACATTACCAGAATGGATATTTCGGTAGAGGACGGCTGGGTTGAAATGACCGGTACATATGTATATCCGGAGGATGAGTTTATTAGTATTTATATTGAAAGCGATACAGCAGACGCAGAGTTTTACATTGATGATGTGGAGTTTTTTACAGATGAGGGAGCGGTTTTTACACATGACCCGAGTCTTCCGTCTCTTTTTGAGATATACAAGGAGCATTTTTTAATAGGTTCTGCATTTACACGTGCAGACCTTTCGGGACCCCGCTTTGAGCTCATTAAACATCATTTTAATGTAATGACCGCAGAGAATGCCATGAAACCGATTGCACTAACAGGCAGCGAAAAAGGGGAAATCACATTTGAGGGTATCGACCCAATGCTTGCGGAGCTTGAGAAAGCAGGCATTCCGGTTATCGGTCACACATTAGTATGGCATTCGCAATCACGTGACTGGCTTAATAAAGACGCAAACGGCGAGCCTTTGACCCGTGAGCAGGCTAGAGAAAACATGCAAGTGTACATTAGTACTGTAGCAGAGCATTTTGCAAGTTCTGTTATTGCATGGGATGTTGTAAATGAAGCTTTTAAGACAAGCGTAGGCAGATCGGCAGCATCCGACTGGCGCTCGGGGCTTCGAAACTGGAGCGGTGCAAGCAGCGAAAGGTCTGCATGGTTTGCGGCATATGCCAACGGAGCAAACGAAGCCGAGGGCGAAAGCGGAGCAGACTACATTTACGATGCTTTTGTATTTACACGTCTTGCCGACCCGAATGCGGTTTTATACTATAATGACTTTAATGAAACCGAAGCAATTAAGCGTGAAGCAATTGCTGCAATGACAGAAGAATTCAACGAAAAATGGAAGGACGACCCCCGCAACACGGATACCGGCAGACTGCTTATTGAAGGTCTTGGGTTACAGGCGCATTACTGGACAGACAGTCTTGACCCGAAGGATGTGGAAGATACTATTATACGATGGAAAAGCACAGGTGCCGAGCTTAGCATAACCGAGCTTGATATTCCTGCCGGTTCTTACAATAATTATAAAAAGCTTGATGATGATGAGGAGAAAAAACAGGCAACTTTTTATGCGGAGCTTTTTATACTGTTTAAAAAGTATTCAGATGATATTACCCGTGTAACGATTTGGGGGCTTGATGATTCGACAAGCTGGCGCAGCGGAGGAAGCCCGTTATTGTTTAATGCAAACGGTACTGCGAAGCTTGCATTTTTTGCAGTGACGGACCCTGAAGGATTTCTTGAAGGGAAGTATGACGGCTCCGGCCCTGCAGATGATGAACCCGGCGAGGCACCGCCGCCCGCTTCGGAACCCGACCCCGCAACCCCTGCAACACCACCCCCGGAGCAGGAGCGTAGTACAGAACAGACAGATAACACTATTCTTACGGTAATTTCTGTTTTAATGAGTATAACAGCACTGGCAGCAGTAGTAGCTGCAGGTATTGTATTAAAGAAAGGGAGCGGCAAGAAATGACAATTAACAAAAGCCCGTTCGGGCAGACAAAAGACGGCAAAAATGTAGACCTGTATACATTAACTGACGGTGATTACAGTGTTGAAATTATTACCTACGGTGCAGCGATTCGTTCAATTAATGTGCCGGTTGGCGGAGTGGTACGTGATGTTGCACTTGGATTTGATAATATCGCCGGTTATGAAGCGAATAAAAGCTATCAGGGAGCGGTTATCGGCAGGATTGGGAACCGTGTCGCAAATTCCCGTTATGAAATGAACGGCAAAACTTATAATCTTGACGTAAACGACGGGCCGAACAGCCTACACGGAGGTTTTATAGGCTTTGACAAACAGGTCTGGTCGGCAGAGGAGACCCCCGATGCTCTTGTTCTTAAGCTAACCGATAAAGAAGGCACGGCTGCGGGATATCCCGGCAACATGGAAGCCGAAACAAAATATTCCCTCGATAAAGGTGAGCTTTCAATCGAATATACGGCAACCTGCAGTGAGGATACACCGGTTAACCTCACGAATCACTGTTACTTTAACCTTGCAGGGCATGCATCCGGCGGAATCGAAAAACATAAAATGCAGATTTTCTCGCATAAAATCACTGCAATAGACGATACATTAATACCTACAGGCGAGCTAAAAGATGTCAGCGGCACTCCGTTTGATTTAAGGGAGCTTGTCGAAATCGGACCCGGTCTTGAAAAATCATGCCCTCAAATGGAGTTTGGAGGCGGTTATGACCATAACTGGGTTTTGTCAAATGAACCGCACAGGGAGCCTGCGATTGCAGCAGTTCTTGAATGTAACGGACTGAGCATGTCATGCCATACAACAAAACCGGGCATTCAGTTTTACAGCGGGAACATGCTAACGGGTGAAATCGGCAAAAACGGCGCAGTTTACGGCAAGCGCACCGGACTTTGCCTTGAAACACAATACTGGCCGAACTCGGTAAATACAGAAAGCTTCCCCGCTCCGCTGCTGCGAAAGGGAGAAACCTACAATCATAAAACGATTTACAAATTCAAGGAGGTGTAAATAGAAAGACTCTATTTACGCTTGAATTGATTTAAAGAGGTGTAACCTGGAGCATCAGCGATACCTGGAAAACATTGTTTTTTGATTCAAACTTGAACTCGCCGTTGTGTTTGCGGACAATTGATTTTACAGATGAAACACCGGTGCCGCCTCCGTCTTTTTCGGAAATAAAGCTATCACCTTTTTTAATCAGCTTTCCGTTATAATTATTATCAATGATTATCGTCAGCATATCGCCGATAATCATTGATTTTATATTTATAAACCTGTCTTTTTCAACCTTACGGCAGGCTTCGATTGCATTTTCGACACAATTGCCGAAAATAATACATAAATCGGTATCGTTGATGCTTAACTTTTCAGGCAGATTGGTGTGAGCGTCAACCTTTATATTATTCTTTTTTGCGATACCTAAATAATATGTAAGAACGGAATTAATCGCATAATTTTCACAATAAGTAATAACCGAATCATCGGGAAGGCTTTCACGGTATTCGTCAATATAATTTACAAGTTTTTCTGTTTCACCCGTGTCAACAAAGGCACGGAAAACGGAAAGGTGGTGACGTAAATCATGGCGTGCTTTTTTCACTTCATCCATGTGTGATTGCAGCATTTTGTAATGTTCACCCTGCCGTTCAAGCTGATTGTCCATCATTTTTAGCCGCATTGCCATATCGTAGGTATGGTCGATTTGAACACCTATATAAAGAACAAGCACAGCCAATGTTGTTGCGATATTTATAAATGTAATACCATAGAACGTTAATGCGAGAGACACAGCAGACATAGGTAAAAACATATAAGAGAGAAAGAAAAACAGGAATTTCCGTTCAAAAGCTTTGCGATAATACAGTACAATGCAGATATTAAGAACTATTCCCGAAAGCGGGATAACCTGGGAGAGCCAAAAAACATCGCCCCTATGGTAAACGTTATTATCGTCAATGTAATAATAAAGGCCGGTAAACTGCGACACCACAGTTAAAATCAATGCGAGGGCCGATAATGAAATAACGATATCTTTAAGGAAACGGGGAACTTTGCGCTTTGTTTCAAGATAAGCAAGTATATAAAATGTCGTTGTACCAAGTATCAATGCTCCGAATGCATAGTGCAGGAAATTTGCAACTCTGATTATGAAATACGCATATAATTCTGTGTTTCCTTCGACCAAATATGCAACTATATCGGATAATATTATTCCTATATTAAAAATAATCAATGCGGTAAAAAGACGGTTCAGTTTTGAACGTTTAACATAATCCGTCAATGAGCATAAAAGAACAATAAGGGATATGGCAATGCAAAAACCACTGAGTGAAATGTTGACATATGATAGCGTTGTCATTGTTATTTTAACCCCCTGGTCTGCTCGAAGATATAATCCATATATGTCTGTTTGATTTTAAGTTTATCGTTTTTCCGGATCGGGACAATATCACCGTTTGACAGTATAAAGTCGTTATCATCAACGCTTTTGATATAACGCATGTTCACTAAAAAGCTGCGGTGTGTGCGCAGGAATGTTTTATCACTAAGCTGCTGCTCTGCTTCATCGAGAGTCATGCGGCTTTTTATTGTTTCTTTTATTGTGTGAATCATGCCGTAATGAGCATGAATTTCAATATATGCTATATCCTTTAAGGGGATTCTAACTGCAACTCTGTCAACGGTTACCTCAAGATATTGGAGATGATCGGCAAACAGTGACATGCAGTCGTCAAGCACGTCCTTCAGCTCAGGATAACCGACAGGTTTTAATAAATATTGGAGTGCTTTAACCGAGTAGCCGTCGAGCCCGTGGTCGGGGCTTGTTGTTGTGAAAATAATGACCATTTCACTGTCGTCCTCGCGGATTTTTTTTGCGACTTCGACACCTGTGAGTCCGGGCATATAAATATCTAAAAATGCAAGACGGGTTTCATCTTTTTTAATTTTACTTAAATCTTCAAGCAAATCGGTGCCGCTTTCATAAACAAGCACCTCGGCAGCACAATTTATTTCATTGAGGTATTTTCTTAACAAAAAACACAATGAAAGTCTGTCCGATGCCGTATCGTCGCAAACGATTATTTTCATATGATTTTGACCTCATTTAATCATTATCTACCTAATATAACATAATATTTAGTATTTTCAAGCATTAATCTGACGTTTTACATTCAAAAATTTGTCCTGATTTAGTGCTGTTTTTGTAGGATATTTACCGTTTATGCCAAAAAAACATCATTCATGCCACTTTTATTGCATTAAATAATCTTATAGGTTACGTTATAGCCAGACCAAGTTCGAAGCAAATTTCAAACATTTTGCACCTTAACAATTGAATCAAAAATCAAGGGAACCTCAACCCATAAAAAAGAGGCTGAAAAATGTCTTGCAAAACGGGCATAAGAAATGCTCACAAGACAGCAGGGAACCCCAACCCTAGAATAAAAGAGGCTGAACAGTGTCTCGCAAGCGAGCCACGCAAGGAACCCCAACCTTATAAAAAAAAGAGGCAAAATAAAAAATTATTTTGGAGGTTCAGACTCATGAAAAATCTTAAAAAACTTTTATCATTAACAGTAATAGTAGCAATGCTTATCAGCGCAGCAATTCCGTTCATTGCAAATGCAGCAACAGGCGACTATCTCGGATGCGGCGTATGCGTCTGCACATGTGATAACAGCAACTGCAAAGCAGGAGTAGGATACAAAAACTGCAACGGATGTGTAGAAAATTCAAGCACATACAATTGTGAAGGACACGGCAAAACAACATACTGCGATGGTTGCGTTAAAGTAGCATGCCATCCCTCATGTAAAGTAGGCTGGCACCACGACGAACAACAACCGGAAAATCACACCGGTGACGGATTCCGCGAAGACGGACATCACAAACATTGTTACACATGTAACGGACACACAGAAGTAACAAAATGTAAAGACGACGGCAAAGTAACAACATGGTTTACATGCCCCGAGCCGCACGTAGCATTTGACATTCCTTGTGAATGCCCGCCATGCAACTGCCAATGCACATGCACAACCGAACCTATACATCAACATAACCCCGTATGTTCACTGTGGTGTTATTTCGAAAGATGCACACCGTGCGACGGCGTATGTGAATGCGAAGGATACTGTGAATGTGAATGCACATGCTGCTTCTGCGAAGTGGAAATCCCGGACGGTTGGTTCTGCTGTTTCTTCTGTGAAGATTGTGGCAGAAACTGGTGTGACGATTGTGACGAAGAATTCTGCGACTGCGATTACAGTATTTACTGTTGCACACCCGGTGAAACAGGAATACCCCCGGTAATAACTCCTCCGGAAGAAGAAGGCACAATAGTAACACCTCCGGGCGGCGGTGAAGAACCCACAGTAACAGTAGTTCCCCCGGTTGGCGGCGTAGTACCTCCGGTTGGCGGCGTAGTACCCCCGGCAGCAGGACCCGGACCGGCACCTGCAACAGGACCTGCACCTGCAGGCGGCGTAACACCTCCGGCAGATGAACCCGGCGAAGAAGAAGACACAGGTTTCACAGTTACCGATGAAGACCCCCCGCTTGCTTCATTCCCGAATAACGATGCAGGCAATGGTAACGCAGGCGGCAACGATGGCGATTTCTTCATCATCGACAGCCAAGGCCCACCACTTGCAATGTTTGAAACATTCAGCGGAACATGGTCACTTATCAACCTGATTCTCGCAGCAGCAGGAATTGCACTCGCAGTCATGATGGGACTCAGACTGTTTGCAAAAAAAGACAATGAAGAAGAAGACGAAGAAACTGAAGGCGAACAAAGACGCCACAGAAAAATCCTCAGTTTTGCAATCCCGGTACTCGCATTCCTCGGAACAATCCTCTTCATTATCACTCAAGACATGACACTCAAAATGGGAATGGTTGACTCCTGGACACTCGCACAAGCTGCACTCTTTGCAGGCGGACTCCTCAGCTACATCTTCGTATCAAAAAAAGACAACGAAGAAGAGCAAGAAGCAAACGGCGTAGCATAAAGAGTATAATAAACCAAATCTGAATAACATGCATAAAGAGACCGGTTAATAAACCGGTCTCTCAGACTGAAGACAAACCCCCTTATTGAATCAGCAAAGCTGAAGCGGTAAGGGGTTTGCATTGCGACCACTTTTTTATCGCCCTCGCTGCGCGACCCCGATGCCCACCCAAACCACTTCGT
>WQXS01000072.1 GCA_009784725.1 Oscillospiraceae bacterium | reverse complement strand
CCAGTGCGAGCAGCAAGGCCAGAAACTTGGTTTTCTTCATGCTTATTTGTCCTCCTTAAAAATTTTGCTGATCTTATATTTTATAACAGGTCATCCTTTGACGGAGCCTATCATAATCCCTTTGACGAAGAATCTTTGCAGGAACGGATAAACGATAAGAACGGGGAATATCGTGACGAACATTGTCGCCAGTGTTATAGAGCGGACGTTAACCGGGCGTCCTCTTACCAGCGAGCCCATTGCTGCCTGTGCAGCTGCCGCTCCCGCACCCGAGAGTGCAGCTATACGTTCGGCAAATGCGGCCTCATTAACAATTTGGAGCAGGATGTTCTGCATCGGTTTAAGCTCGTCGCTTCTGATAAATATTGTTGCGTCAAACCATGCGTTCCAGTGGAACACACCGATAAAGAGCGCAATTGTCGCCAAAATAGGCGTTGAAACAGGCAGGATAATCTTGAAATACACTGTTATATGGTTTGCGCCGTCAATATGAGCGGATTCCTTCATTGATTCGGGTATTTCCTGGAAGAATGTCCGCATGAGGATTACATTAAATAATCCGACAAGATTCGGGATGATATAAACCCAGAATGAGTCAAACATACCGAGATTGCGGATTAGCATAAAATACGGGATAAGACCGCCGCCGAAGTACATAGGGATGATGCAAAAAAGTGAATAGAAACGTCTGCCGACAAGCTTGCTGTTTGATAATGCATATGCAATCAGGGATGTTACAAACAGTGCCGATACTGTGCCGAGTGACGTTCTTGCAATTGTGATAAAATATGCATTCCATATACGGGGGTTTGTAAATACTTTTGTATATGACTCAACTGTCGGGACACGCGGCCAAAGGTAGATTCCGCCGCGCATTGTGTCATCGGCGTTATTAAATGATATGGCAAGTGCATTTATAAACGGGTATATAACCGATATCGCAAGTACGACTAAAAAAGCGTACACGAAGAAATCGATTATATAGTCGCTGACACCTCTTTTTTGAATCATAACTGTAATCCCCTATTAGTTAAAACAGTCCGCGCCCGCCGTATCTGTTGGCAAGCCAGTTTGCAAAGAGCACAAGTGAGAAGTTGACGATTGTTCTGATAAAGCCCGCAGCCGCTGCGAATGAGTAACGCATACCCCGCAGTCCGACACGCATGATATACGTGTCTATAACATCGGCGTGCTCAAGCAAGATGGTATTACCCATCTGCCGGGTGAGCATAAATACCTGATCGAAATTGGACGTTAGAAGTGATCCTATTGTGAAAATGAATAGGATAATAATTGTCGGCATTATGCACTGCAAAGTGATATACCAAATTCTTTGGAGCCTGCTTGCCCCGTCTATAGCGGCAGCCTCGTGAAGCTCCGGGTCGACGGAGGTTATTGCGGCAATAAATATAATTGCATTCCAGCCTATTGTTTTCCAAATATCAGTAACTGTGGCAAGACCCCAGAAAAGCTCGCTTCTTCCAAAGAAATATATCGGTCTGTCAATCAGTCCGAGAGCTAAAAGGCCGTTATTTATGACACCGTTGTCATAGTCCAAAATATCAAAAAGCAGCGTAGCTGCAACGACCCATGAAATGAAGTGCGGCAGATAGCTGATTGTTTGAACGGGTTTTTTGAATTTTGAGATTCTAACCTCATTGAGGATAAGAGCGAAAATTATCGGCATCGGGAAGCCGATGAAAATACGAAGAAGGCTCATTACTATAGTATTGCGGACTGCGCGCGGGAAAAACGGGTCAGCCATAAGCTGTCTGAAATATTCAAGTCCCGCCCAGTCACTAAAGCCGGGCATGTCGCCGAGCTGATAGTTTTGGAACGCCATGAGCATTCCGTACATGGGAATATACATAAACACAAATATGAAAAGAATACCCGGGAGTATCAGCAGTTGTAAATCCCATTGGAAAAGCATTCTTTTGAACACATTGTGTTGTTTATTTAATGTTATCGGAGCTTTAATAGCCGGTGATGCCGTTTCGATAGCAGCCACCCTCCTATCCCTTGGTATCTGCGGGTTTTCACAGAAAATGCAACATTATTGGGATACTGTTACACAGGCAATAAGATATACTGTTTTAAAGAATAGCACAAGTTAAATAATAAAACAAGTCAATCTTTACAAATTTTTGACGAAAAACTTATTAAAATACTTTAAAATGTTATGAATGTATTACAAATAATAGCAATAAATATTATACAGATATTTATTGCTATTATTTTTTTGCTTATATTTGACAGGCAGGCGGACAGCTCTTTTCTAAATTTAGTGGCGAGGGAATTCCGGCAACCGACACGGAACTGACTGAGACACTAAATTTAGAAAAGAGCTGTCCACCTGCCTGTTATCGCATTTGTAAATCTTCACCTGCGTCGAGTGTTTCAAAGCGGCTGAGCAGATTCATTTGAATTTGCATTCTGGTTGTGTATACACCAAGGCTTGTACCGTCGACTGCCATCAGGAATTGGGAATCACTTATGCTGTAAAGCTCAAGTGTCTGGCTGCCGCCGTTTGTAAAGTTCATCTTCATACTGTATACGGGCGGTTCTGCCGGGACCGGTTCATCCGTGCTGCCGCTTGATGGGATACTCATTGCAGAGCCGAATAATCTTCTGGTGTTTCTGTCGCTCAGCTCCATATCATCAAGTAACCCCTGCAGTTCATCATCACTGCCGGCAGAGGGATGAAACAGCTTGAACATCCGCTTTTCACCGTCAAGGTCAAATTCTATCGACGAAACGGTATCTATATGATGCACCCATGTCAATTGTGTTCTGAGCTGTGCCGGGTCGAGCCCTAAAAATGCATAATTACCATGCGGGTCAAGAAGTACCGCATCATATCCTTCTATCATTATATACCATCCGCGGGGATTGGAAGCAGGGTTTCCTATCAGAAGCGTTCCTTGCCAGTCGGATGTCGCTATTGTAAGACGCACGGGGTTATCAAGCCCGTATTCGGATAAATCTCCCGGATTTACTGTAATAACCCGTTCGGGAATTATATTTGTCACAGGCTCAAGTAGAACACTTTTTACCACTGTATCACTGCATTCGCTTTCAAAGGGCTGAACAAGGCGGTAACGTGAAATACCGAGGGGTGAGTTGAACCATTCTTCGTCATCACGTCTTATAAGCTCGATGGTTTCGTCTCCCGGCCGTTCGAGTATCAGATGCTCAATCAGGTCCCATGTTTCATATTCGTCTCCCGACGGTGGATACGGGAAAAAGAAAATATCATATATATCGGTTACTTCAAGAAGCAGAAACTGCGCAACATCGTTATGCACCGCATAAACATCACGGCTTTCCGTATTGCGGATATAAAACCCCGGGTCGGCGGCAAGCCTGTGTCCGAGCGCAAACTCCACTTTATTGCCGTCGGCGAGATTTACACGCCATACAACAATCGGGTTTGAAAAACCGTAGAGCTCGAGCTGCTCATCATCGGCAGCTTCCGATACTCTCGGTAAATCAATTAATGTGGTTACATGTGAAAACATCGCAAGCATTAACGGCTGCATTCCTTTAAAAACCGAATTTTCCGCAATCAAATCAAGCTCGGGATTTTCAGCGTCGGTGCGGTTAAGCCGCAATGAATAATGTTTACTGTCGCGGGGCATCATGTCAATGCTGTCGACATCATAATATGATACACGTATTAAATCACCCGACTCCAAAGGAGGCATCGGCGTTGGTGTAGGGTCTGCGTTTATATCCTGCTCCGGTACTTTTTCCGGCCAAAGGGCAAGCAAAATAATCCCGGCAATGAGCAGTACAGCCGCCGCGATTATCAAAATAAGCACACTGCGCCGCATTATTTATGCCTCCTCTTGTACCAGACAAGCACGGCTGTTGCATAAATCAAAGCGGGAAGTGCAATAACCATTACAATAATAACCATTCGCGCATTACCCGAGCTGACAGGCATTTGGTTGTTTGCCAGAGGCTTTGCGGAAATAAATACATTCTGACCGCCGGGGTTAAAGTCATCTGCAAGGTTTGCAATAAATATCGCATTGTAAAATGTATTCCCGAACATTCCGAGAAACGCATCATCGAACATATCGGCACCTGTAACAATGAGATTCGATGTCATCCACTGATTATCGGGCCCTCTTACAACACGGCTTATGTTATATGCAATGACAAACGGTCCCGAGTCATCGCCCGGCTCTCTTTCCGTAGTGGTTGATGCTCCCGGCTCAAGCGATTTTGCGTATGAAGAATCGGAAAAGGTCTGAATCAGCGGGAACTGCGTAAATCCGCTCATTGCATCACCGACCCAGGTCGAGCGCAGCGGTCTTGCAAGATATGCACCTATTCTCATTGTTTCACGGGTATATTCCTCCGACTCGATTGATGAAGGCAGATGCCCTGCAACAACGTGAGCACCTATGATTCCGTACTGCTGAATATATGTGTGGACATCATCAAAAATAAGCTTATTCTCAACCATAATACCCCACTCTGCCAGAAATGCATCCAGAACGGGAAGTTCTATAACATCGAAATCGTAAAGCACAATTGCATTTCCGCCTGCTGCAAGATAGTTTTCAAGCTTAATAATTTCATCGCTTATGAAGTCGAATTTCGGAGCTACAGTGAATAAAACCGTTGTATCCTCCGGTATTTCATCGATTGCAAGATTAATCTCGGAATAAACATAACCGCTTCTGCTTAAAATAAATCTTATGTAATCGCTAGGTGATTCTTCATGATTTTGAATAAACACGGCGTGCGGGACATTTTCGTTGAGCACATGAAGAAGAGCGCTTACAAGCAGCTGGTCTGTACGAACCGCAGCTATGAACGGACGCCCGTCCTGAGTCACGTTTGATAAAAATAACTCTGTTGCGGGAACAAGTGCAGCACGGCGCGAGCTGATGAAAATAATATCATTATGAGTCATATTATCTAAATCCGCATGCGCTTCTTTTAAAAAAGTAAGAGAGTTGTTGTACTCAGGCCCGTTGAAATAGTTTAAATCGGGATTGACATATTGGACACGGAGCCTGCCGCCCGTCGCTGCGGAGTAATTTTGCAATGTATTGATTACAAGGTTGAACATTGAATTTGCTTTCCAGACGGATTCATCGGCAAGCACGACAATATCCACTGTCTCATCAACGCTTTCAAGAAACTCGGCAGCTTCCTCGGACATTGTAAAAAGACCCGTTTCCGTCAAGTCGGCTTTAAGAAAGAAACGCTCGGTCAGCATACTTGCAAACACATTAAATAAAACAACAAGCACAATAAACACGGATGTGATTATCAGTGAAAAAGCTCTTATATTCAGTTTTCTGCTTAAGTTTTTCATATTTAGTGCTTTCTTGTTTTATTGTCACCCTGAGCATGTGAAGGGTCTTTCCTTACAGTTTCCTTTTTTCGAGCCTGCGGACTGTTAAGAACAAAAATACAGCGCATACGGAAAGGAAGAATATTATTGTATCAAGTGCGAGCAGACCTTGAGTAATTTCCGTGTACCGCCCGTAGATTGATACGAATACCAGAATACGCATCACCCAGACCGGAAGCACCCCGCCCGAGAAGAAAAACATTGCAACCATGTCAAGAATATACAGTGCAATAAATACTCCGAGAGAGCCTACTGCCGCAATGACCTGGTTTTCGGTAAGGGAAGAAATGAATACTCCGATTGAGATGTAAGCGGCTCCGATGCAAAGGATTCCGACATAGTTTCCTACAACCTCGGATATGTTGTTTTCACCGAGTATTGATATGGTTAACGGCCATAATAATGTAAGAACAAGCAGACAGCCGAAAACAGCCATTGAAGACAGGAATTTTCCAAGTACAACGGATGTCAGCTTGACCGGGAGGGTATAAAGTGCCTGGTCGGTTTTAAGCTTAAACTCTTCCGAAAAAACACGCATTGTCAATATAGGTGTTATAAACATCATTATCGTCAGCATAAATCCGAACAAAGCTACAAGTGTTGAGGATGAGCCGAGCATGTTTCCGAGATAAAACATCAGGTTCAGTACAAGGATGTATGAGCCGAGGTATACATATCCTATCGCCGAGGTGAAGTAGCCTATAAAATCACGCTTGAAAATTGCAATCATTATGATACCTCCTCCTCTGCGGTTTTTTCCGTTAGCTTCAGGAAAATATCCTCAAGGGAATCCTTTTGCGGACGCAGCATAAGAATCGGGCAGTCCGCTTTTGCGAGTGTCCGAAACAATGCTTTCCTTATATCGGAGCCTTTGTCGCATTCAAGGATAAAATCGCTGCTTTCGGCTTCTATTTTTCCGAGCGGGCTAACCTTACGGACACCGTCTATACCGTTTAATAAAGTCCGAATTCCGCTTTGTGTATCCGCAACACGGACGATAAGCGTTGTATAGTCTTCGGCTTTAGCAACGGCGAGGTCATCCGGCTTGCCGTCGGCTACAATAACACCGTCGGATATAACAAGAATCCTGTCGCAGATTGCTGATACTTCGGGTAAAATATGGCTTGAAAGGATTATCGTACGTTCCTTACCCATCTTTTTTATGACGTTACGTATTTCGACTATCTGCCTCGGGTCAAGGCCTATTGTGGGCTCATCAAGTACAAGAACCTCGGGGTCGCCGATTAAAGACCCTGCAAGGCCTACACGCTGTTTATACCCTTTTGAAAGATGTCCTATTACACGGCTAAAAACACCGGTAATCCCGACCATTTCACAGATTTCCCCGATATGGGAATCCCGTGTCGCTTTTTTTACCTTTTTCATTTCTGCAATGAAATTAAGGTATGCCTTAACGGTCATTGTTAAATATAACGGCGGCTGCTCGGGAAGGTAACCTATCAGGCGTCGTGCCTTAAGCGGTTCTTTTAAAATATCAATACCGGCAACCTTGACATCGCCCTTGTCTGCGATAAGGTAGCCGGTTAATATATTCATTGTCGTGGTTTTCCCCGCACCGTTCGGTCCGAGGAAACCCACGATTTGTCCTTCATTTATTGAAAACGATACATCATTGATACCGCGGTTTTTACCGTAACTTTTTGTCAGGCCGCTAACTTCTATCACTGCGAAAGTTCCTCCGGGTGAATTAACCGAAACAACGTATTAAACAGCTGTTTGGTACTGCTTAGATAATAAATGCCTGGATTATTATTCTGCCTTCATCAATCAGAAGTTCTTTATTCGAAAGGATTATTTCACCCCAGTCGAAGAAATAATATCTTTCCTGATCTTCTTCGAGCGGCAGCTCGGATGATTCGGCTCTTACATTATAATGGTCGGATAGAATGCTGTAAAAGTGCATCGGTGCGCCTTCAAGAACAATTTCTACCTCGTAAGAAAAATCGGCATTGTTTGACGGGATTTTTTGTGCGCTGACAACGGTTCCCGCTTTTCTCATCAGGTCCTCGGGAATATCTTCGTCTTTAATTCCCGGGAAAAATTCTCCTTCAATTGCTTCTTGAACAGGTGGAGGTGTATTTACATTAGCCTGTCCCTGACCGCCACTTGGAGTATTGCCGCTTCCACTGCCACTGCTGCCTCCGCCGCCGCATGCAGCAAGAGCAAAAACCATGATTATCGCAAGTATCAAAGCAAAAAGTTTTTTCATTCTCACATTCCTCCGGATAATATTTTGATTTTTCTGTCTTTAGAACAATATGAATGCAATTATAGCACTACATATTGTATCTGTCAAACAAATACAACAGATTTATTGAGAAGGTGTCTCATTTACAGTAACATTACAACATAAGGTCCAGTCCGAGGTATACTTCGTTTTTGTCATCCTGTGTTACACCAAGGTAGCGCCTCGTAACCGCAAGAGAGCTGTGGTTATATATTTCCATGATAATAGCGGGAGAAACGCCTTTTTTCCATGCATGATACCCAAAAGTTTTCCGAAGTGAATGGCAGGATATGCGGTGCTTAATGGACAGCTCCTCTGCTGCATGACGGATTATCCTGTATGCCTGGATTCGTCCGATTGCTTTTTCTGTTTTCCGGCTCTTAAAAAGCACTCCTCCCGGGTACACAGGGGTTTGTAGTTTTGAAGCAAACAGGGTGAGAGCCGATATTATTTCCACGTTCAGTGCAAGTATCTGGATTTTTCCTGTTTTCCGTTCAGTCAGATGAAGTGTCTTTTTTATCTGGCTGTGTTTAAAATCAAAGACATCATTCCATGTCAACCCAAGAAGGTCGCTGATTCGGAGAGCAGTATACATTCCCATAATAATCAATACGTAATTTCTATACTCTCCCCGCTTTTTATAATACATCGCAAGAGCGGTAGTATCTTCTATATCTCTGATAGGTTCTGTGGTCATAATTTTATCCTCCATGGGGTGATTATCAAATACCAAGCGGTTCTCCCGTGTTCCGCTTTATTGATAATATTACATTTCCCGGCGAAACATTACAACGGCAGTTATTGATAATATTACAGGCAATATTCTGATAACTATGCAGCAGTGCGTATTTCGCACTGCCTTTTTCGTTGCGGCTGCTCATTTATCCGCTAATGCAACATTTTCCCAATAATGTTGCATTGGGCTGCGAAAATGTTTATTTGCCGTGGACAGGGGGTCGATTGATATCACCGCTACAGCACCGATTACATTAAATAAACAGCATAATGTGTTCAAAAGAATGCTTCTCCAATGGGATTTACAGCTGCTTGTCATCCCGGGAATCATTTTTGTTTTCGTTTTTATGTATATTCCGATGTACGGAATTCTTATGGCATTCCAAAATTTCCAACTTGGTGATATACCGGGCTTTAGCGAGTGGGCGGGACTTGAATATTTCAGACAGCTTATTGCTGACCCGTTTTTCCCGCGTGTTGTTCGCAATACTTTAGCAATGAGCCTTCTTCGTATTTTCATCGGTTTCCCGATGCCGATAATTTTCGCTCTTATATTAAATGAAGTAAGGATTTCAAAATTTAAGAAACCCGTTCAAACAATCAGCTATCTGCCGCATTTCATTTCGTGGGTTGTTGCAGCAACGTTGATGTTCGACATTATGGATTATGACAATGGCATGATAAATAATGCCCTTATGGCACTTGGTCTAATAAAAGAACCGATACTTTTCTTCGGAAGAAGTCAATACTTTTGGGCCATTGCTACTGTCACAGACATATGGAAAACAATTGGATGGAATGCCATTATATTTATAGCTGCCATTACATCTGTAGACCCCGAATTGTACGAAGCTGCCGCAATAGACGGAGCAGGAAGATTACAAAGAATTTGGTATATAACATTGCAGTGTATATTACCAACAATTGTAATCCTTTTTATTTTTACAGTCGGCTCATTACTAAGTTCAAACTTCGACCAGGTATTTATGCTCACCCGGCAAATGGGTAACAGTTCTATAATGGAGACAGCGGATGTCATAGATACTTATATATTACGTACAGGACTTCGCGGGATGCGGTATTCATTTGCTGCTGCAGCAGGTTTCTTTAGAACAGTTGTAAACTTCTCGCTTGTATTGTTCGCTAATTGGCTCGCTAACAGATACGGCGGACGCGGATTATTCTAATTTGAAAGGGGGTAGTTATTAATGGTTCAAAAACGAAGTATCGGCGATTATTTGCTTGATTTCTTTGTCTACGCTTTTTTGACTGTGCTGACTATTACAATACTCTACCCTTTTATTAATGCAATGGCTATATCATTTAACAATGCAGATGATACAATGCGCGGCGGAATATATTTCTTGCCCCGAGTCCCAACTGTGGAATCATATGTGCGGGTTTTTACAAACCCGAGAATTTGGAATGCTTATTTTATCACTATTTCCAGAACACTGGTCGGTACGGTATCGGCACTTTTTGTCACATCATTAATTGCTTTTGCTCTATCCAATGCAAAGCTTGTCGGAAGACGTTTTTATTCTCTCTTCTGCATCATCCCGATGTACTTTGGCGGCGGTCTTATTCCTTATTATATGTTAATTCGTAACCTTGAACTGATGAACACTTTTTGGGTCTTTATTATTCCAAATCTTGTTGGTCTTTTTAATGTAATTCTTATGAGAACATTCTTCCAGGAAATACCGGAATCAATTAAAGAATCTGCACATATTGACGGTGCTAACTACATAACTGTTTATTTCAAAATCATTTTACCTATCTCAACACCAATACTTGCGACGATTGCTCTGTTTATCGGTGTGTTTCATTGGAACTCATGGTTTGATGCCACAATCTTTATCACTCGTGATGAATTAAAGCCAATGCAGAATATTTTACTTCAAATCGTTAATGAAGCAGCTTTTGCCGAAAGAATTGCTGCGCTTGCCGGTGGAGCCGGAGGCGGAGGAGCTTCTGCTGCCGCTGCTGCTATGGGTAATATTTCCAGAGGACGCCCCGTTAACGTCCGCTCTATAACACTGGCGACAATGTTCGTCACGATATTCCCCGTTCTTATCGTCTATCCGTTCCTGCAAAGGTTCTTTGTTAAAGGGATTATGATAGGCTCCGTCAAAGGATGACCTGTTATAAAATATAAGATCAGCAAAATTTTTAAGGAGGACAAATAAGCATGAAGAAAACCAAGT
>WQXS01000071.1 GCA_009784725.1 Oscillospiraceae bacterium | reverse complement strand
TCATGTATGCCGGAGGATGATGATACGAATTATACGCTTTTCAGTTTGCTGATGCTGGAGCGGTACGGGCGGGATTTTACCGCACAAAATATTGCTCACGGCTGGATGAATATGTTCCCTATACTTCGGACTTGTACAGCCGAGCGGGTTGCATATAAAAATTTTACAGCGGGAATAATGCCGCCGAGGAGCGCAGAATACCGAAATCCCTACCGTGAATGGATTGGCGCTCAGATACGTACTGACTTTTATGGTTACATCAACCCCGGGAATCCGGCTCTTGCAGCAGAATATGCATTTCGTGACGCTTCGGTTTCTCATGTAAAAAACGGTATTTACGGAGCAATGTTTGTTGCAGCTATGATTGCGGCAGCGGGAGTTCTTGATAAAAGCGGTTTTGACGCTGCGGATTTAATAAAAACAGGTATGAGTTATATACCTGCAAAATCACGCCTTTATGAAGCTTTGGAGTTATTTTTGGAGTTTTACGCAAAGCACCCGAGCTGGGAGGATGCACAGGATTATATCCATCAAAACTATAACGAATATGACCCGCATGACTGGTGTCATACAATTCCGAACGCACTTGTTGTCTGCCTCGGGCTTTTGTATGGCGATGGGGATTTTTCCAAATCAATCAGCCTTGCCGTGACCCCGATGTTTGATACGGACTGCAACGGTGCCACTGTAGGATCAATTTTAGGAATAATCTGCGGAGCATCAGCAATTCCGGATTATTGGAAAAACCCAATAAACGATTCCTTTGAAACAGGACTTGCAGGTTTAGGCAAACAATCAATAACCGACCTCGCAAAAAGAACATGCCTGCTTTAAAATACAGATCATGGTGGCTGCGACAAGGGGGCGATACCTCTGTCTTACAAAACTTCCCGCCCTCAAAGTGAGGGTGGGAAGTTTTGCTGTCATTTATTGTATTTATACCGGGTTATTTCTTTTTTCCAGGATTGCTTTTTTTGCGATTTCGGCGCCGGTTGCGGCGTCGGCGGCGTAGAAGTCAGCACCTGCTTCTTTGCAGTGTTCGTCTGTTACGGGTGCTCCGCCGACCATGATGATGATTTCGTCGCGGATTCCGGCCTCTTTGAATATTTCAACGGTGTTTTTCATTTCATCCATTGTTGTTGTCAGAAGTGCCGAAAGTGCTATTACATCGGATTTTTGCTTTTTATATTCCTCGAGAAACTGCTCTGCGGAAACGTCAACACCGAGGTCGATAACCTCAATGCCTTTGCCTTCAAACATCATGCGGACGAGATTTTTGCCTATATCATGCAGGTCGCCCTTTACGGTTCCGATTAAAGCTCTGCCAATAGGTTTTGCACCGCTTTCCGCAAGATGGGGTTTTAACACCTCAACACCTGCATTCATAGCACGGGCGGAGATAATAACCTCGGGGACATATACTTCGTTTCGCTTAAACTTGACGGCAATAACATCGATTCCCGCAAGCAGCCCCTGCTCAAGTATATCCTTTGCGGAGATGCCTTTTTCAATTGCTTCTTCAACAAGCTGTTTAACAATTTTCGCTTTACCGTTTTGAAGCTCCTCGGATATTTGATTTAATAACTCAACCATTAAATACTCCCTCCATACTGTTATTGAATATATAATATCAAATAAACTCCAACATGCCAAGAAGATTTGTTTAACAGAAATTGCTTTATTTATTTTGCCATCACATCTTAATTGCCAATTATTCACTTTTATATTATACTTTATCCTGTAATGACAAACTGTCGGAGGTGCTTCGGGATGGATATGTCTAAAATGAGCGGCAAGCCGCATCTTGCTATTGATATCGGGGCTTCAAGCGGGCGGCATATTTTGGGTATGCTTGATAACGGAAGGCTTGTCACCGAGGAAATCCATCGCTTCCCGAACAGCATGAAGCAGATAAACGGGCAGTACTCTTGGGATGTTGATGCATTATTTTCCGAAATTTTAACAGGGATTAAAAAGTGTGCGGATATCGGAAAAATTCCCGTCAGTGTCGGTATTGATACTTGGGGTGTTGATTTTGTTCTGCTCGATGAAAATGATACTCTTATCGGACCTGCCGTTGCTTACAGAGACAGCCGTACAGACGGGATGATTTCAAAGGTCGGGAATCTTATATCTGACTCGGATTTATACGCAAAAAACGGTATACAAAAGATTTTTTTCAATACAATCTATCAGCTGATGGGTATCAAAACCCACACACCGCAATATTTTGATGATGCCGCTTTGTTATTGTTCATGCCTGACTACCTGCATTATAAACTATGCGGAGTAAAGAAAAGCGAATATACGATTGCCTCGACCAGCGGACTCTTGAATGCAAGAAGTAAGAACTGGGATGACGATATTATAAAGCGGTGCGGGTTTCCGCGTAAGATATTCGGTGATATTATACCCGGAGGTACAGTACTCGGCGGGTTCACCGATGAAGTTAAAGACGCAGCCGGTTTTGACTGTAAGGTCGTTTTACCGCCGTCTCATGACACGGCATGTGCTTTCCTTGCTGTTCCTGCAAAATCGGATAAAAGCGTATATATATCAAGCGGTACATGGAGTATTCTCGGTGTTGAAATTTCCGAGCCGGTTACTTCGGATGAATCACGGAGTGCCAACTTTACAAATGAAGGCGGGTTTAACTACCGTTACCGTTTCCTTAAAAATATTGCAGGTTTATGGCTTATTCAATCCGTTCAAAGTGAAATCGGAAAGGATATCGGCTACACGGAGCTGATAGAGCTTGCACGTGCTTCTTCCTGCGATTGCATTTTTGACGTTAATGACGAGCGTTTCTCCGCTCCTGAGAGTATGGTCGATGCTATAAGGGATGCCTGCCGTGAGGTGGTTAACGGTGAGATGAGCAGCTGCGGAGCAAATAATGCTGACGCTGGCAACGGCGGAGCAAACAGCACTGCTGTGCCGCAGACCTTGGGCGACTTTGCCCGGTGCATTTTCCGAAGTCTTGCAAATTCATATGCTTTGACAATGAAAAATCTGCAGGATTTGACAGGGACAGATTATGACAGTGTAAACATAATCGGCGGAGGCAGTCAGAACGATTATCTGAACGAGCTTACAGCAGAGGCATGCGGTCTTCCTGTTTTTGCAGGCCCCACCGAAGGTACGGCTCTCGGAAACATTGCGGCGCAGATGATAGCAACAGGAGTGCTGCCTGACTATAAAGCGGCACGTGAGCTGATCCGTAACAGCTTTGACATTAAGGAGGTTAAGCCGAAATGAATGAAAAGCATATTCTTGCATGCAAAATTTCTCCGGTTCTGAGAATGCTATATAACGATGAAGGTCTTTCAACCGTTTCATTTTACCCCGGAGCAGATTTATCCGAAACGGGATCATTCAGAAACAGCAACGATATACCTCTTATCGTCGAAAAAGATGCCGATTTATACTCCGAGTTTGCAGCGTTTATAGTGTCAAACGGGTTTGCTCCAAAGATTGTATCCGTAATGGATTTAGGAGTATTCAAAATTGCAGATACTTCAAAAAAAGGCAGGCTTGCAGGTAAAATAACGATTGTAACGGGCGGGGCCCAAGGCTTCGGAAAAGGAATAGCAGAGTCCATGGCAGCCGAAGGTGCGTATATCGTTGTTGCCGACCTTAATCTCGAGGGTGCGCTCGCTTGTGCCGGTGAGCTTAACAGAGTTTATGGAGAGGATACCGCTGTTGCCGTTCAGGCTGATGTTTCCGATGAAGCTTCGGCTCTGCAGATGGTTCAGGAAACTGTTCTTGCTTTTGGGGGTCTCGATGTTCTTGTTTCAAATGCGGGTATTTTAATTGCAGGAAGCCTCAGCGACCTCAGCAAAGAAAACTTTGAGCTTGTCACAAAAGTAAACTATACGGGCTATTTCCTTTGTGCCAAATATGCCTCTGAGATAATGAAGCTTCAAAGAAAATATGCTCCTTCTTATCTCATGGATATTATCGAAATAAATTCAAAATCCGGTCTTGAGGGAAGTAATAAAAATTTTGCATACTCGGGCAGTAAGTTCGGAGGTATCGGTTTAACGCAAAGCTTTGCAATGGAGCTTATCGAGTACGGTATCAAAGTCAATGCGATTTGCCCCGGCAATCTTTTGGACGGCCCATTATGGTCTGACCCGGAGCGCGGTCTTTTCCGTCAGTATCTGGATTCGGGAAAGGTCGAAGGTGCAAAAACAATTGAGGATGTAAGAAAATTCTACGAGGCAAAGGTTCCTATGGGCAGAGGCTGCGAGGTTGCAGATGTTACCCGTGCCATTTATTATGTGATAGAGCAGAAGTATGAAACAGGTCAGGCTATACCCGTTACGGGCGGTCAGGTAATGCTAAAGTAGATATTACTTCGGGTTAGTTTGAAATGACGGAAAATAAGGGGGAAATACAATGATAAGTAAAAAAGAGCAGTATTTTAATAATCTCAATGCGTATGACAAAAAAATACGCCTCGAGGCACTTAGGGAGCTGAAGCTTCTTTGTGATACAAGGGCGCTTGATATTCCCATCACGGGGAAAAACGTTAACAACCACATCCATACGACATTTTCATTTTCGCCATACTCCCCTTCTATGGCAGTTTTTAAGTCATGGGTCAGCGGGCTTGCAACTACGGGCATAATGGACCACGACAGCGTCGGCGGTGCCGAGGAGTTTTTGGATGCCGGTGAAATAATCGGAATACCGGTTACAGTCGGTTTTGAAATCAGATGCAAAATGAATGATACCCCGTTTGAAGGCAAGCGAATCAATAACCCCGATCAGAACTCGGTAGCTTATCTTGCAATGCATGGTATCCCCCGTCAAAGCCTTGTTGAAGCAGAGCGTTTTCTTGCTCCATACCGTGAAAAGCGAAATATCCGAAACTGGAAAATGGTCGACAAGCTTAACGCACAGTTAAAACCAAATGAGCTTGGGTTGGACTTTAATACCGATGTACTGCCGTTATCACAATATTCCTTCGGCGGTTCGGTTACGGAAAGGCATATTCTGTACGGGCTTGCGGCAAAGCTTACAGACAGAGAGATGCCGAGGCATTTCCTGCTTGGGATGTTCAAAAGCCAGCTTGTTGAAAAATTCTATGTTGATGCAGATGAAGAGCTTCCGCACATCACGGACTTTATCGCTCTTGCAGAAAAGCTCGGAGCAATTCCGGCTTATGCATATCTTGGGGATGTCAGCGTTTCTGTCACGGGCGATAAAAAATCACAAAAGTTCGAGGATGCTTACCTCGATGAGTTAATTGAATATTTGGCGAAAACAGGAATACGTGCTGTTACATACATGCCTGCACGCAATACGGATAAGCAGCTTTCACGTATTAAAGATTTGTGTGAGAAGCATGAGCTTTTCCAGATTTCAGGTGAAGATATAAACTCCCCGCTTCAAAAGTTTATATGCGACAAAATCGAAACACCGGAGTTTAAGCACCTTATCGACTCTGCATGGGCACTTATCGGGCATGAGATTGCTTCAAAAGACGGGCTTGAAAACGGCATGTTTTCGGCTGAAACGATAAAGAAAATGCCAAAGCTTGATGAACGTATTGCTCATTTTGCAACGTTAGCCAAGGAAAAGCACAGCAAAAAGAGAAAAGTGTAACGTTTGCTATACTTTTCCCCGGATAAGCACAGCAAAAAGAGAAAGGTCTAACGTTTGCTATACTTTTCCCCGGATAAGCACAGCAAAAAGAGAAAAGTGTAACGACTGAAGAATCTGTACTTAGTTATTTTGAAGGGAATGAATATTTTTGAAAACCAAGGCTGTCAGAATATACGGTAAGAGCGATTTGCGTCTTGAGGAGTTTCCGCTTCCTGCCCTGCGGGACGATGAAATACTTGCATCGGTTGTTTCCGATTGTATTTGTATGTCAAGTTATAAAGCGGCAATTCAAGGTGCCGAGCATAAAAGGGTACCCGACGATGTGGCGGATAATCCCACAATTTTGGGGCATGAATTCAGCGGTGAGATTATTGAAGTCGGCAAAAAATGGCAAAAAGACTTTAAGGTGGGGCAAAAGTACTCCATTCAGCCTGCGTTAAATTATAAAGGCTCGCTTGATGCTCCCGGATATTCCTTCCGTTATCTCGGCGGTAATGCAACATATGTAATCATTCCTAATGAGGTTATGGAAATGGGATGCCTGCTTCCATACGAGGGTGATGCATACTTCTACGCATCACTTGCCGAGCCGATGAGCTGTGTTATCGGTGCATTTCACGCAAACTATCATACCACCTCGGGCAGTTATGAACATGATATGGGTATTACCCGCGGCGGTAATATGGCGATTTTAGCAGGTGCAGGGCCAATGGGTCTCGGTGCAATCGACTATATAATTCACTGTGACAGAAAACCGGAATTACTGGTTGTCACCGATATTGATGATGCTAAATTAAACCGTGCTGCAGAGGTTCTGACTGTAGAGGAAGCCGAAATAAACGGTGTGAAGCTTATATACAAAAATACAAGCAACCCGTATGAGCTGCTTGAAATTACAGACGGCAAAGGCTATGACGATGTTTTTGTGTATGCTCCGGTTGCTCCGCTTATTGAGCTTGCTGATAATATCCTCGGCAGAGACGGTTGTCTTAACTTTTTTGCAGGCCCGACAGACCCGTCATTTACAGCTGCGTTTAATTTCTACAATGTACACTATGCTTCGACACATATTGTCGGCACTAGCGGCGGCAATACAAGTGACATGCTCGAATCCCTTTCCATGATGGGAAGCGGCCTTATTAACCCCGCAGCAATGATAACCCATGTCGGCGGCCTCGACAGCGTTATCGACACAACCCTGAACCTCCCGAAAATCCCCGGCGGTAAAAAACTCATCTACACCGGCATCTCCATGCCGCTCACCGCCATCGACGACTTCGCCACCTCAAAAAATCCCGTTCTATTAGAAATCGCATCTATTATCAATAAAAACAACGGCTTATGGTGCGCAGAAGCTGAAAAATATTTACTTGAGAATATGTGAGCCAAGAAGCAGGGCAGTGTTTCATCGTTTGTGATGAAATACTGCCCACTGCTTAAATAAACTGATATAATCCTAGGTGTTATGGATGCACTGTTTGAGTGTTGTTTGTGAGTTTCAATCCGTTTGGTTTTTGAAGCTTTACTTTTTTTGTGCCACCCATTGCTAAAACCATAGTCTCCATAGATTTTTGAGCTTGCTTGTGTTTACGTGTCTGTTTGATATCTTTTTTTGTATTTTTTGACATTATGCCCACCTCCTAAAATCGATGTGAAACTCTTTTAAAACAATTTTCCAAAAGTCTGCTAATTTATTAATATCCCATTCATCATCAGTCTTAAAATGGTTTTCTCCGGGAAATTGATTAATGAATTCTTGTTCGATTAATTCCCAATTAAGCTCGGACATTTCTGATTTTTCTATTATATAAGCAAATTCCCCTGCGGTGACAATGGACGCTCTTAAGGATATATGAGATATGAACGTATATAAATCATCAAACGAAAAAAGTGTTTCGATTGTATGATTGTGTATAATAATCAAACTAAATGGTTGATTATTCTTAAGTAACATCTCCCATTTGCTAATGTCTACTTCGTCTTTTTTACCTTCTAATAAATGGCATTTCTCGAGTGGTTCACCTGTTTTTGCATTTAATAACGACGCAAACTCTTTATTTTTTATAAATCCGTTATATGAGCACTCGTTACAGACCTTTAATATATTATGCTTTACTTTATCAGATGTGTCAAATATTATATCATTGATTGTAATATTAAGTAACCCGGACGGTTTGTTATGTTCATCCCAACGCTGTTTCATCAGGTCAAGTTATCTCCTAATTTATTGCATCTATTTATGTTTATAATATTTATAGCAATAATGTCATGCTGCAGTAGACAATTTCAATTATTTTCATTAATTGCTTTTAGTTGGCTTTAGTTGGTTTCAGTTGGTTTCAGTTATTTATTGGAACTCATGTTCTAATGCCTCGCTTGCGAGGCTATGGACACAAGAACCGTCCCCCTGTCTTGCTTGAAAGGATTTTGAATGATGAATAGAAGGTTTATGATTCCCCTGTTGATGTTAATTTCGGTGGTTGCGGTTTTTGGGATGGCGTCGCAGTGTGAGGGTGTGGTGGAGGATGTTGTTACGGTGTATCCGTTTGCTGAGGCTTTTGACAGCTTTGATGATATGAGTGTGAGGGTGCATGATAAAGACGGTGTTCATGATATAAAGCTTTATGCTGTAGATACGAACCCGAAACGGCAGTATCCGGCGTATGCGCCTTATTTTAAGATGGCGGCTGTTGCAATGTTTGATATGACAGGTACGGTAACTCTTGAAGTTACATATCCCGCAGGTATTGAAAGTGTTGCCGTGCGGCCTGCAAGAGCCGAAATCGACTATACAGTAAACGGCGATACCGTTACTTTTCAAATAAAAGAATGGGGTCAGTATACGGTCGAATTTAACGATGACCCTGAAACGGATGCACTTATGATTTTTGCAAACCCGCCTTCTGTTATTCCAAAGGATGCAAGAGTTATTGAAGGACGGCACCTTGGTAATCTTATCATTGAGGAAGGCGAAACCGTTTACCTCGCACCCGGTTCAATCGTAATCGGGAAGGTTATAATGAATAACAACAGTTCGCTCCTTGGACGCGGTATAGTTGCTCGCTCAGGTCCTCCGACGATTCAGGTATGGAACTGCGACAATATCACAATTGAAGGAATATCGATATTTAACCCGAGCAGATGGGTCGTTGAGTTTCAAAACAGTACAAACATTACGGTTGAGAACATTAAAGTCATCAGTGCACGCAATAACGGTGACGGGATTACAATCCAAAGCTCAAGCGGTATAACTGTCAACAAGTCTTTCATACGTTCCTGGGATGACAATGTTGTGCTTAAAAATTATACGAAAAACAATACATTCGATATTAAAGTCACAAACTGTGTTATGTGGACTGACCTTGCTCAGACTCTGGAAATCGGGTTTGAAACAAACAAAGGCGCACCCGGCGGCAGACGCCCTTCACCGAATGAAGACCCCCGGATTTACAATGTGCTGTTTGAAAACATAGACATTCTGCATAACTTCCATAAAGCACCGATTTCCATTCATAATGCCGATGGCTGCCTTATTTATGACGTCACCTTTAGAAACATCATTGTCGAAAATGCTCAGATGGGTGTCCCCGGCAACTTCGGCGAAGGCGGGGGCTGGCAGTATCTTATAGATTTCGGTAACGGAATAAGCTCTTCAATCGGCGGTGCTGCGGAATGGACATGGAATGACGGGTATCGTGAGATAAAAGATATTCTCGTTGAAAACGTATGGGTTCTCGGCGGTGAAAAAAGCTCCTGCGGCGCCCGCTTCATAAACAGAGACAGCGGCGATTACACCTCCGTCATGGAAAACATCATTCTTCGCAACATCTATTTTGGACAGGAGTCGCTCGACTACACATCCCAAATCGACTCCTCCGGACTGCCACCCGGCAATATCATTCAAGAAAACGCCCCATACTTCCACTGGGACGATTAAAAAGTGTATGTCTGAAGAACCGTCCCCCTGACACATATACCATATCTGAGGCAACAGAGGAATCGTCGAAATACGTGTATGAATACGTAAATAAATATGGGAGTAAGCATATAATTCTTTTCCTCCAACTAAACTTTTACATAAATTAAACGAAAAATAAGTTTAGTTAGTAAAATAAAACTAGTTTTTTATTGATTCTACTGTTAGAATATAGTTATTACACTTAAGCTATCGCAACATTAGGAGAACAAATGCCTAACGACAGTAGATATAAGAGCTTACTTGAACGCAAATTGAGGGAATGCGAAGACACAATATCAAAGAACAGTATTGAAACAGCGTTTCTATTTGACCAGCATGGCGAATTAATTTTTGAGAAAAAAGGAAATAGCGGGACCGTAAGATTTTCTAAGAAAGAATTAAGCCAAATGCATGGGAATATTCTAACACATAATCATTCATACAATATACTACTTGCAACATATGGTATTCACTCTGTATTTTCAGAGTCAGACTTACACTTAGCGTATAACCAGAAACCATGTGAGATAAGGATGGTAATCGGGGATGAACGTCATTCGTTTCAATGGACACATGCAAATAAAGTGGATGCTAATCATTTTTTGAAGCAATTGTTGGGAATTGAGGCTGGAGCAGAAGCTGCACATAAAAAAATTGATGCAAGATTATATGCGCAAAAATATAAAACACATGAAGAGTACCTGATTGCTGAATATACAACTATAAAAAAATATGCAGATAGAGCAATAAAGTTTTTTGATGATAACAGTAATATCGGGTATATATTTAAAAAGGAGGTAGTTTAATGGCAACACTAGATATTGATAGGGTAATTAATAGAATTGATAAATCTGCCATTGTTGCACGTCCGGTTGACCTTAAGACATACGAGAAAATTATGAAAGGCGAATCAGGTCGCAAAGTTGCTATACGTAAAGCTGCCTTAAAAACTCAAAAAGAACGCTCATCCTCACAGCGGAATAAAACCACGAAATAAAGTAATATACAATTTCACCAAAAAACCACTTGATTTTACACAAGTGGTTTTTTGGTGGAGTTTTAACTCTAAATGCGTGTGGCAAAAATTAGTCTCAATATTTTACAACTTAAAACATTATATTCTGATAAAAAACTTGCAATATTCCTGCATAGTGATATAATCGCAAGTAGGAAACGATTAGTGCCTCGCCGAATTTTCGGCGGCAGGCGAGAAGGGATTAGGTCCCCTTCCCACCCTGCATACGTACTCCTGATACGTACACAAGGGTATATGATGTAAAGGGTGTTTTCTAATGCGCTCCACTGGGAGCGTATTTTTATTTCACCTACTACAACATGTGCAACCGTTCTGTCTGCGGTACATTCAGGCGTTTGCGGTCTGGTGGTGATAG
>WQXS01000070.1 GCA_009784725.1 Oscillospiraceae bacterium | reverse complement strand
TGTAAGCAGAACTTCACCCAGTACTGCATCTAAACTGTCAATTTTTTTATTGTATTTGTACCCTTTATGTTCAACAAGTTTTCTGACAAGGGAAAAGCCATTGCTGTGTAAGCCTGATGATGCAACTCCTATTACTGTATCGCCTTTTTTTATGTTTTGCCCCGTAATTACATGGTCTTTTTCAACAACTCCGACTGCGAATCCGACAAGGTCATATTCACCCGGTTTGTAAATATCCGGCATTTCGCAGGTTTCACCGCCGATTAGAGCACAGCCCGATTGCAAGCAGCCTTCACTTACACCTTCAACTATTTTTTCCGCTTTAACGGGGTCAAGACCACCGATACCGATATAATCAAGAAAAAACAAAGGCTTTGCACCCATGCAGATAATATCATTTACACACATCGCAACACAATCAATACCAATGGTGTTATGGATGTCCATCTCAAATGCAATTTGTACCTTTGAACCTACACTGTCCGTTCCCGATACTAAAACAGGTTTTTTATACCCCTGCGGTAACTCAAAAAGCCCGCCGAAGCTGCCAAGCCCTTCAAGCACACCCGGGACCTTCGTCTTCGCCGCATGAGCCTTCATTCTTTTTACAGCTTCATACCCCGCCTCAACACTGACCCCCGCCTTTTCATAAGTCCACTTTTCCATGAATGTTTTTCCTTTCGCATTGATTCGTTCGCATCGCATCTTTCATGTTATGTTACGTAGTCGCAGACGTCTATGCTGTTTTTTGCTTTTTCGATTTCAATTCCTGTGAATTTTGTTTTCAGCCTGTCGACTAGGTCCTCACAGTAAACATCCTCGGTGTGGAAGTGTCCGGCTTCAATGAGTGTCAGGCCGTGGTCTTTGGCAAATAGCATTCTGTCGTATTTCACTTCGCCGCAAATGAATGCGTCGCATCCTGCGTGCAGGGCTTCTTCGACTGATTCTGCTGCGCTGCCTGAGCTTACGCCTATTTTAGTTATGGGTTTACCGGAATCGACATATTTTACAATTGTGCAATTAAATGCATTTTTGCTTTTCTCAGCCAAATCCTCAGCGGATATGGGTGAGTTCAACTCAATAATTCTGCCGTAACCGAGCCCTTCGCTGTTTATAGGGATAATTGCCTTGTTACTTTGTGGAAACCCTAGCTTTTTAAGCATCAGATCCGATACACCACCAAAGGCCACATCAATATTTGTATGTATCGCTATCAGATTTATTTTATTTCGGATAAGTGTATGAAGCGGGTCATTGAGTGAAATTTTTGAAATCGGGCGGTACATGAGCGGATGATGGGCAATGATTAAATCCACTCCTTTTTCCGCTGCTTCACGGACAACATCATTTATTACATCAAGGCATACAAGGATTTTTTTGACAGGCATATCGTAATCCCCGACAATCAACCCGGAATTATCACTTCCGCTCTGGTTGGCAAACGGCGCAATTTCATCTAAATAGTCATATATTTCACGTATTGTCATATAAATTTACCTCATGATTTTATCAGTTTAACTCTTGGGCTGTTTTTCGAGTCCTATTATAATACAAAATCCTTACAAAGAGAATAATTTTCTTTACAAATACCACAATATATGCTACTTTATCTATGGAAAGACAACAACCCGTAGGAGGGTAATTTATGAAAATCGATAACAGCTTCATGACGGCAGCCCGTATAGGCCCTACACTCGAGCAGATGACTGTAAACAATGAAAACGAAGAAAAGAAGGGCATTGCCGGCGGGTTTGAGAAAATATTTGATGATTTATGGAACGCATCCGGCGAGTTGTCTGCAGAGAGCAGAGGCGAAACCGCCAAGCTTATGACAGGCGGGTTGGAAGATTTACCCGCAATGCAGGTAATCGGCGAAAAATCCGGCATTATGTTTGAGTATAATCTAACGGTAAGAAGCAAGGTTATTGATGCATATAACGATATATTAAAAACGCAGGTTTAAGTCAGTGGAGCAGGTTTAAGCCAACTCGGAACTCGGATAAAACCAAATATTCTTTCACACACAGACCTTATTTACTTAGAAATAAGGTCTAAAATAATAGTTATCAGCAGTATCATAACAACCACCAGCATAACCGGCTTCATTATTTTCGCTCCGTTTTTTATTGTAAGCTTCGCTCCAAGCAGATTCCCCAATATTGAAAATACCGCACAGGGTAAAGCAAGTGCATATATTACTTTACCGCTTGCAGCAAATGCAACTGCCGCAGCTACGTTAGAGCATAGATTCACTATCTTTGCATTACCATTTGCGGTGACAGGGTTTAACCGTAAAATCCCGATAAACGCAAGCACAAGAAACATTCCTGCACCCGGCCCGAAAAACCCGTCATACCAGCCAATTGTGGTTGCCAAAACAGCAGTTAACACCTGCTCTCTTTTATTTGAAATGTCCCGCTCCCCCGGAGTAAATAAATCCTTCTTAAACACGGTAATAACAGCGATCACAGGTACAAGCACAATCATAATCCACCGCAGGAAATCCTCACTGATCAAAAGAGCACATCTTGCACCTATCCAGGATCCGATTAATGCTCCGATAACCGACACAATAACTATACGTTTATATACATACCCCTCGCGTATATATGTTGCAGTGGAAAATATTGTCCCGATACTTGAGGACATCTTATTTGTCCCTAAAGCGAAGTGCGGAGGTATCCCGGTCAGGTAATATGCAGGCAAAGAAATAAGCCCGCCTCCTCCCGCAATTGAATCAACAAACCCGGCAAGAAAAACAAGCGGACACGCAATAAATAACTGTTGATACAACTCCATTAAAATTCCACACCGTCCCTCGTTCTGCATTATACCACTTTTATAATATAATATGACATACATCTGTCAAATTTATGTGTTAAAATATTACATGGTCGGTGCGGCGGTGTTCGCTCCCTGTCTTGAATAGTATGGGGTTGAGGTAGTTTATGATAAATAACTATGATGATTTTATTTCGGCTTTGCTGAAGTCCGGGTTTTCGGGTGCGATCGGCGGTAAGGACGACGGTGTTTTCGGGTTGTTCAGGTATGGTTGGGGTGCAGAGGATGAAACAGGGATACAGTGGCACACGGGAAACCCCGATCTTGACCCTTGGGAGTGGCGGATTCGTGTGCTTGCAGAGCGAAATGATATTGCATATTCAAAGGTGTTTTTCAAAAAAGCGGGATATATAACTAAAGAGTGGTATCCGTATTTTTTGGCCGCGAGACGCTCAGGGAGAGTATTTGAAGATGATTATTACGACGGCCTTATAAGCAATCATGCAAAACGGATTTATGAAGCGGTAATCGAACACGAAAAACTTCCCGTACACAGAATCAAGCAAATAGCAAGATTTTCCCGCGAGGAAAAATCCAAATTCGACAGCGCATTAACCGAGCTGCAAATGAGAATGTACTTAACAATCTGCGACATTTATTACAATGTATCACAAACCGGCGAGCAATACGGATTTTCGTCAACAATGTTTTGCACACCCGAACTATTCTGGGGAGAAGAAGTTTTTAACGAAGCAGAAGACTTACACGAAGACGAAGCAATCGAAGTGCTTTCCAACCAAATCCTGCAGTTAAACCCATTGGCAAACAGGGAGAAAATATATAAATTTATTAAAGGATGAATCAGGGAATAAAATAAAGGAGACAAAAAAATGAGCGCAATAAAAAGGCATAACCTTAATAAAGCATTCGCTGAAGAATGTGCATTTTCTGAAATAGTGGAAGCGGGCGATTTTGTTTATCTGACGTTTTGTGTCGGTAATGTCGGCGAAAGCGTTGAGTCGCAAGTCCATGGCGCACTTGACAGCATGGCGGCACGGCTTGATATTGTCGGGTTAACCCTTGAATCCGTTGTAAAAGTCGATGTTATGATGAAAGACCCATGGAACATTCCAATCATGGAAAAAGTCTTTAAGGAACGCTTCAAAGGTATTTACCCCGCACGCAAAACAATCGCCACCGACTTCGCCCACAAAGGCGGCGTCGAAGGCCTCCAAGTGCAAATCGACGCCATTGCTTATAGAAAGTGAACTTTTCAAACCGGTCAAAATTTTTGACCGGTTTGCATAACTCATCTTTAGATAAAGTATTAGTGTACCCTTGACAAAATGAACTGTCCCTGTGCCTTATGTTTTCTTATTTACTCAACATCCATTGGGTATTCGCCGCTGAAGCAGCCGGTGCAGTAGCCTTTGCCGTTTAGGGAGTTTTGGAGGCCTTCTATGCTTAGAAAGCCTAAGCTGTCTGCGTCGAGTTCTTTTCGTATTTCTTCGACAGGGCGGTATGATGCTATGAAGTCTTTTACGTCGGGTGTATCAACTCCGAAGTAGCAGCAGTTTCTTATCGGCGGAGAGCTGATGCGAAGATGAACTTCCTTTGCCCCTGCATGGCGTAAGGATGCAATAATTTTGCGCATTGTTGTGCCGCGTACGATACTGTCATCCACTAAAACAACTGATTTTCCTTTAACAAGCATTTCAATCGGGTTGAGTTTTATTCTTACCCCGATTTCTCTTTGTGATTGTGTCGGTTGAATGAAGATACGCCCGATGTATTTATTTTTTATAAGCCCCGGTCTGTAGGGGATATTACTTCCTTGTGAGTATCCTATTGCAGCAGGTGTTCCCGAGTCAGGTACGCCGATAATTACATCTGCCTCAACAGGGTGTTCCTTTGCAAGAGTCCTTCCTGCGCTTTCTCTTACGTCATAAACGTTTTTTCCGTCAATTGTTGAGTCGGGGCGGGCGAAATACACATATTCGAAGGAGCAGACTGCTTCTTTTTCAGCAACACCGGTGTCTACAGAGGAAATATTATCGTTTTTGATTATTACTATTTCACCGGGTTTAACATCTCTGATAAACTCGCCGTTCATAACGTCAAATGCACAGCTTTCGGAGGCTATTGTGTATCCGCCGTTTAATTTTCCGAGAGCAAGCGGGCGTATACCCATCGGGTCACGCACACCAACAATTGCACCTCTTGACATCAGGCAAAAAGCATACCCGCCTTTTATTTCGCTCATTGCCGCTTTGACCGCTTCGGTTATGTCGCCGTTATCATACCGCGCAATCAGTGCTGCAACAACTTCGCAGTCTGTTTTTGTGGAAAATATCACGCCATCATCTTCCATTTTTTCTCTTAATTTACTTCCGTTTACAAGAGCACCGTTAAACGCTGTTGCAAGCGAGCCGTATTTATAGTTAATCACAAGTGGTTGAGCATGTATTTGAAAGCTCTCTGATTCAGGGCCGTATTTAACATGCCCGAGTGCTTTTTCACCCTTTAATAAAGTCAGGATTTTTTCGTCCAAAACATCGGTTACAAGCCCTGTGTCTTTATAGCAGCTCATTATGCCGTCGTTGCATACTGCAAGGCCTGCACTTTGCTGACCTCTGTGCTGTAAGCCGTTAAGCCCGAAAAATACAAGCTGCGCAGCTTCAATACTGCCTTTTAGCGCTACAGCAACAAGACCGCACTCCTCATTAAACTTATCCAAAATAATCCCTCACTATTCTCCTATAAACCGCAAAACCTGTTTTAGCTTGTCTGCACGCTTTACTGCGTCATCTGCGGTATTTCCCGTAACGGTAAAATGCCCCATTTTTCTGCCGGTTTTTGATTCGCTTTTCCCGTAGACATGTACATGCACATTCGGGTCTTTATATGATTCTTCCAACCCCAACAGCCTTGCTGTTCCATCGCTTTGACCGATAAGGTTAACCATTACGGTTGGTGAAATCAGGCTTGTGTCACCAAACGGCAATCCAACAATTGCCCTTATATGGTTTTCAAACTGATTCGCAAAACATCCTTCAATTGTATAATGCCCCGAATTATGCGGGCGGGGTGCGACTTCGTTTACAAATATATTACCGTCTGCAGTTAAAAACATTTCCGTACAAAATGTACCGACCCCTTCAAACACCGACATAACACGGTTTGCTATTTCTGCGGCTTTATTGCTTATTTCATCGCTAATATCCGCCGGGACAACCGTTGTGTCCAGTATTGTATTTGTATGCGTGTTTTCGGCAACAGGGTAAACAACCATTTCACCTGTTATACCTCTGCTTGCTATAACTGATATTTCCTTTTGAAAGCCGACAAATTCCTCAACCATCAGCTCTTTAACTCCGCTGCCAAGTTCGTTAAATGCACTTTCTATATCAGCTTCCGTTTTTATCGGCGCGACACCTTTTCCGTCATATCCTCCCGTAGTGGTTTTGAGCATTAGGGGATAGCCGAAATTCGTTGATTTTCCGTACTCGCGTATTTCTTCTGTGGTTGATACTAACGCAAATCTCGGTACGGGTATATTATTTGACTGCATTTCGGAGTTTTGGATATATTTATTTTGAATTTTCCTCAGTGACCTGACAGAGGGATAAACGGTTTGCCCCTCTTTTTCCAGATTTTCCAAGGCATCGGCGTTTATAAGCTCCCATTCATAGGTTATCACATCGGTATGCTTTGACAGCTCTATATATCCACTTGGGTCATCAAGCGGGGATACGATAAGCTTATCGCAAATGCTTTGAGACGGGCAGTCTGCCGCAGGGTCAAGCACGGCAACGTAAAACCCAAGTCTCTTGGCTTCCAGAATCATCATTTTCCCAAGCTGTCCGCCGCCTACTATTCCGATTTTCTTTTTAAGTATATCCATTTATGTATTTACACCATATCCGCAATATATGATTCGTAGCCGAGCTTTTCAAGCTTCATTGCCTTGTCCTTAACCATGTTGCAAAGAATTTCCTTATATGCACTTAATTTATCCGCTATCTTTTTGTCATTTATCGACAGTATTGATGCCGCTAGAATCCCGGCGTTTTTTGCTCCGTTTATTGCCACTGTTGCAACGGGAATCCCTGCAGGCATCTGCACAATTGAATGCAGCGAGTCCACACCGCTAAGTGCTTTTGTTTTTATCGGTACGCCGATTACAGGCAAGGTTGTTATCGATGCTACCATACCCGGCAGGTGCGCACTTCCGCCGGCACCGGCTATTATTACCGACAATCCTCTTTCTATAGCTGTTTCCGCGTATTCGTACATTCGTTTCGGAGTTCTGTGAGCCGAGACTATTGTAAGCTCGAACGGTATTCCCATTTCATCAAGGAAATCGGCCGCTTCTTTCATTACGGGCAAATCGGAGTCACTGCCCATTATTATCCCAACTTTCATTGTTACCCTCCTACAATATATTTACGGTTAAGGCACGGTATCCAGCCGTGTCTTTTTCCATCTCGTGCTTAGCTGTTAGAAGACAGGAGAACCGTCCCCCTGTCACAAAACATCAAAAGGATGTGCCAAGAGAACCGTCCCCCTGTCTCGAACCGTCCCCCTGTCTCCCCGACACATAGTTTACGGCATTTTCGAAAATGCGGCTTTCTTTTGCTTCGAATAAGTTTGAGTAAAGTCCTTGCTTCAGGTTTTCTACAAGGCCTGTTCTGCCTAATATCAATCCGTTTTTGCTTGTCATTGCTTCAATGGATGAAGCAGAGGACCTGTCCCCGTGCTTCTCTTGTATTTTGGAGGCTATTTGACCTTTTTGATTTAGTCCATTATACAAATCTTCTGACATGTGTATTTCTGTTTCGAGTCCTGAAATTGGTACAATTTCTGTTGTCCCGCTCATGTTTTTTAGCCAGGGTGAGGCGGAATTTTCTATTGCTACAGGTTTAAGTGTACAGTTGTGTCTGTTCGTTTGATTTTTGGTAAGAACAATATTATCGCAGTCCTCATCTTGGATCTGCCCTGTTTGAATTAAACCCGTTTTAAGGAGTGCCTTAAATCCTTCGCCCAGCCCGAGGATTAATCCTTTACGGTTATTTACAAGCTTGTTGATTGCTTCTTTCACATCGGGATTTCTGAGGATTATTGCAATTAGCTTAGCACTACCGTCGGGTTCTGAGCCTGCTGACATTCCGGAGGGGAGTGCAAGGATATCGGCGTTATTGACCGCTTCGGTTAGTTTTGTGTAGCTGTCTTTTATATCGTCTGCGGTTTGTGTTCTGAAAAGAACTGTTTCAACATCCGCTCCCGCTTTTATAAATTGTTTTTCCAGTTCGTACTCACCTGTTGTACCGGGGAATATCGGAATTAATACTCGGGGTTTTCGCTTTTCATTGTCTTTTGATTCATGTACATCGGAGTTTTCGTTCTGTTTCAAATTGTCGCCGTTTGAATTTTCTGTACCACTCGAAACGACAGCTTCGGAGCTTGAAGTTATCGGAAATACAGCAGATATTCCACCCTCCCATGCTTCTTGCGCTTCACTTAATGAAATAATTTCTCTGCCGATTTCAATTTCCGTTTTATCTGTAGTACTTCCAAGCAGAATAAACTCGCTTCGCAGGCTGTCTGTGTCCTTGGGAATTACATCCAGTTCAAGTATCATTGATGTATATTGGGGCTCGAATAGTTCCTTCATATTAGCAGTATTTTCCGTAAACTGAGGGTCAAAAGTGAAACCGATTCTGTTTCCGAATGACATTTCACTGATTGCCGCTGCAATACCGCCCATTCCAACCACACTTGCAGATTTTACGCAACCGTATTTAACAAGGTTGTAAATTGACCCCATGTTATCTTTTAATATCCCGAAGTTTGGTATACCGCCGTCGCTAACCGGTGTTTTCAGCAGATAAACATTATTTCCCGCACTTTTGAACGCACGCGAAACAAGCTTTGTTGTGTCTTCAACTGCAACAGCAAATGATATTAAAGACGGCGGAACATTTATATCATTAAATGTGCCCGACATGCTATCCTTTCCGCCTATTGCAGGTATGCCGAGTTCATCTTGCGCAAGGAAAGCCCCCATTAGAGCTGCATAAGGTTTCCCCCAGCTTTTTTCGTTTGACAGTTTTTCAAAGTATTCCTGAAAACTTAAACGCACCTTGCGGTAATCGCCGCCCATAACCGTGATTTTCATTACAGACTCAATAACGGCATACATTGCTGCATGAAACGGGCTTTTATATCCGAGCACCGGGTTATATCCGACTGTCATCAGCGTTCCGTAGTCGGTTTCACCTTCACGAAGCGGAATACGCATAGCAAGTCCCTGCTCGGGAGTTTTTTGATAAACACCCCCATACGGCATAAACACGGTATTACCGCCTGCCGTTGCATCAAACCGGTTTGCAATACCTTGCTTTGAACAGACATTAATATCTGTAAGATTATTCAGCCACGCTTGAGAAAGGGGTAGATCAAGACACGGGGACGGTTCTTCTGTCTTATCGGAAACATTGAGACTCTGACCTTGGGACGGTTCTTCTGTCTTGTCTTGAACACCCTGACCCCAATCCGGTTCTTCAACAATAACATTTGTCATTTGCCTTACACCGCCTGAGTTAAGAAAATCGCTGCTTAAGTGCAGGATTTTTTCGCCCCGCCGGTTCATGACCACATGACCCGAATCAGTAATATCAGCGATTTTCACGGCATTTAAGTTTTCTTTTTCCGCTTCACCGAGAAACCTGTCAAGATTTTCTGCATTTATTACAACAGCCATACGCTCTTGTGATTCCGATATTGCAAGCTCGGTACCGTCGAGCCCCGGATATTTCACAGGAACCTTGTCCAAATCGATAATCAGCCCGTCGGCAAGCTCGCCGACTGCAACGCAGACACCGCCTGCACCAAAGTCATTACAGATTTTTATCATTTTAGAAACATTCGGTTTGCGGAACAATCTGACAATATTACGCTCTATAACCGGATTGCCTTTTTGTACCTCTGCTCCGCCTTTTTCAAGGGAGTCATCCTCATGCTCTTTTGACGAGCCTGTTGCTCCGCCGCAGCCGTCACGGCCTGTACTCCCGCCTATAAGCACAACAATATCCCCGGGCTCAGGCACTCCTCTTACAATGTCTGCTTTCTCCGCTGCAGCAACAACGGCACCGCATTCCATTCTTTTTGCCTTAAATCCGGGGTCGTAAAATTCCAGAAGCTGACCGAGCGGAAGCCCTATTCCGTTCCCGTATGAGCTATAGCCGTCTGCAGCAATCCGGGTAATCTGCCTTTGAGGAAGCTTGCCGGGTAAGGTTTCCTCTATCGGTTCTCTCGGGTCTGCACCGCCTGTAACCCTTATTGCACCGTATACGTAAGCCCGTCCCGAAAGCGGGTCGCGGATTGCACCCCCAAGACATGTGGACGCTCCGCCGAAAGGCTCCATCTCCGTCGGGTGGTTATGAGTTTCATTTTTGAACATCACAATCATATCGGCCATATCAGCCGGCTTCCCGTCAGCAAAAGACTCATTATTTACTATAGGAATACTAACCTCAATACTGCAGGCATTTACCTCGTCCGATTTTTCCAAATCATCGAGGTCTCCGCTTTTTTTAAGTTTTTTCATTTCCATCGTCGCAATGTCCATAAGACAAAGCGGACGTTCATTTTCTTCGCCGTATACATATGAACCTGCAAGCTCATAGAGTTTTTTTGCACGCTCAAGCCCTGCAGTATATTTATTTTCCCGGATATCCACATTTTCAATAACGGTCATAAACGTGCTGTGACGGCAATGATCCGACCAATAAGTATCAAGTACTTTCATTTCTGTTACGGTCGGGTCTCTGCCTTCTTTTGCGAAATATTCTCCGCAAAGCTTCAAATTATCCAAAGCCATCGCTACTCCATGCTTTTTTGCAAGGTCAAGAAGTTCTTTATCATCAGCATGAGAAAACCCTTTAATGACCTCTACATCCTGCGGCTCTGCATATATGCGGGCTTTGGTTTCCGATAAAGGGATTTCCCGTTTTTCATTTGGGTTTATATAATATGTCTTTATTTTATTTATATCGTCTTCGGAAACATTCCCGTAAAGAGCAATTACTCGAAAAACTCTTACAGTCGGCTTTGAATCCGGTTCCATTATACGAAGAAGCTGCATTGCATAATCTTCACGCACGTCATACTGGTCAATAGCCGATGCCATTGCAAAAACACTAGCAGCTTCACCGGTATCAGGCTCCGTATCATAAACAATATCTAAGCCAACCTCAGAAAAAACTGCTTTTTTTGCGTTTTCTATATTATTTACACCTTCGACATCATACCCGCTAAAAATACGAATCCCGGAAATTCCGGGTATGTTAAGGACATCTCGTATTTCGAGCAGCA
>WQXS01000069.1 GCA_009784725.1 Oscillospiraceae bacterium | reverse complement strand
TTCCATTCCCGCAAGGACAAAACAAGGTTTTGTTTTAAGCCACTCATATCTGCCGCCCGAGTGTTTAACGAGCGGAGGGTTATGTCCTGCGTTTACGTAAGTGAATGTTCCCGTCGGGATATCGAGATAACCCATAAAAGCAGTTACAAACATGTCGGCTTCGTTATTTTCGCAAAGTATATTGTTAACTGCTTCAAATACTTCTCCGGGGGATACAAATCCGGTTGTGTTATTATCCGACGATGCGCTTTGCGCATAACTTTTAAGCAGTGTTTTTGTTATTACCATAAATAATGCAGCAGGAACACCTTTACCTGATACATCAGCCATTACAAGTGCAAGCGTATTGTGGTCAATAAAGAAGAAGTCATAAAAATCACCGCCGACTTCTTTTGCAGGCTTCATCCCTGCATATATATCAAATTCATTACGGTTCGGAAACGGCGGGAATATGCACGGCAGCATACTTGCCTGTATTTTGGTAGCGACGTCCAGCTCGGCACCGATACGCTCCTGCTCTGCAGTGATGCGTTTAATGTTGTCTATCATTGTATTAAATGCATCGGATAATGATTCTATTTCATCACCGGTCTTAACATTTAAACGGTAATCGAGGTTGCCTGCTCCGATTATTTCCGCTCCGTCGCTAAGTTCAATGATTGGTTTTGACAGATTTTTCGCCATTCTTTGTGCAATCATTGCATTTCCCGCAAGTGTTAAAACGAGTGCTCCCGCAAATACTGCTATTGTGATGAAGATTATCCTGTCAATGCCCGAAACAGTTTCGTTTGTCAGGGATATAATATGCTCCTCATTTTCGAGAGCGGGAGAGATAACCTCTTCAACGCTCATAACTACAGAAAGGCTCCACGGAAGCGTGCTCATTCCCGCATATGCAATAAAATAATCTGTCCCGTCAATTGACACACGCTCAATACCGGTGCTGCCGCTTAATATCCTTTCGGCAACATCTCTTTGCACAAAATCCGATAAATTACGGCTGACGATTTCATTATCAACAATTGCCATCATGTCGGAGATAATCATATCTCCCCGCTCGTTTGCGATAAACGCATAACCTGTTTCACCCTGCTTTGCTTCAACTACAATGTCCTTGAGTATATCGAGCAGCATGCCGGCTCCTGCAACACCATAAAGCTCTCCGTTTGCTCCGTAAAAAGGCATTGCACATGTAATGCCAAGACCTCTTCCCGAGTTATCAATAAAAACATCGGTCCATGTCAGAGCACCTGCGTCCTTTGCGGCGTTATACCATCCCCGGGTCCGCGGGTCGAAAATATTTGTTTTCTTGTCTGAATCTCTGTCGGCGGATATGGAAACCCCGCTTTCGGAACCTATATATACAGATGCAACATAATCAAGCGTATCATGCTGGCTTACAAGCAGCGGCGACAGGTTTCCGAGAAGTCCGATATCATCTGCAACAGAATCAAAGCTGACATCCTCGGGCAATCTTAACTGTGCGGCTGTTACTCCCGCATATGCCGGGTTCGGAAAAGAAGGCGGATTCGGCAAAAAACCATCCGGAGATGAGATAATAACTGCAGCGTTTTCAGAAATAACCCTAACCATTCGCACAACTGCCTCGAGCTGCTCATCACTTATTGTTGCTTTATTTATTGCAAGACGGTACAGAGCATCCATCATTTGATGCTCAAGCGCTGCCTTGCTGTCGTCTGCTGCTGTTTTACCCATCTGCTGACTTGTGCTGATAACATTTAAACGCATTACCAGAACACATACTATTGCAGCAAGACATACGGCAAGTGCGGCAACTACGGAGCTTATCAGCACCTGCCTGCGAATTTTTGTTGAAATTGATCTGTCATGCTTTAGCATTATTGTTCACCTTTTCTATCTCGTCGAATAAAGCTTCTAAACATTCTGTTGCTGCGGGTTTAGACTGATTTACTTTACCTTTAAAAAATACGGCATTTTCATATTCACCTAACGGATCAAAGCCGCAAAACTTATATCCGTTATTTGTTATCGACTCGTAGCCGTATATGGCTGAAGGGTCGCATAAATTTAAAAAAACTAATTCTGTCAAATTATTTGATGAGCGGTATTTTGAAGCAATTGCATCAAGATTTTGCGCTAAATCACAAGAACATTTTTTTACCTGTATAAATAAAACATCATCATGAGAATCGTAGATATTACCGATTGTATTTATTTTTCCGCATTTACCGGACTGCTGTGAGTGGAGCGATACTCCCAAATCCGTATAAACTTTATCGGCAAGTGCTGCTACACTGCGATGAATAAACAGAGGTTTGGTTTTTTTGACATTAAAATTCCGGACATATATTGCAAGCATGTTTTTTGAATCTGTATCAGACGGGCCGGCAATATTATTGTTGTCCCGTACTGCTTGCAAAAAACCTGCCGGGAGCAGATTAAATTTTTCCAATACTGTTTGAATTGACGTATAATGCGTAATTACATGTCCTTTTACCGATTTTACACCTCTTGATTCCAGCTTGTCGATTGAATAATCAAGGAGCCTTGTGCCGATACCGCTTCCCGTAAATGAAGGACGTACATTTAACAGAGACAGCATTGTTTTTTCTTTTTCAAAAGGAGCGCATGACAAACCTGTTATCCCGGCTATTTCTCCGTTTGCATCGAATGCGGCAAAAATTTCATGCTCACCGCTTTGCAAATAGCTGAAATCATAAAACTTTTCACTGTAGTATTTTTCTCCCCGTGCTTCAGTTATACAGGATATAACCTGCTCATACTCATCGGGCTTTGGCGCTCTTATCGTAAATACACAAGCCATTATATAATCACCACCAGATTATTTACACCGAAGGTTTCTTTATAGTATACAATTTCTGCGGTTTCTGTGATGTATTTTATCCCCATAAGATTAATACTGTCTTCAAAATCCTCCGAAAGCTGTAATCGCTCGTTATAGAATTCAACAGGATTGAATCTGTTCCCGGTATCACGTAATCTCAGTACAGTGCCACCCTCAAATTTTGCAAGGCGGACAGAGATATTATCTCCGTTCGGATTTTGTTCGGCAATAAGTGTAATCATTTCTTCAAGTGCCATTGATAGAAGCATTGACTGCTTTCTGTCAAAGCCCTGCTCTTCGCAAAAATCCCCGACAGCTGCCGATGCTTCACTTGCTTTTTCAGGTTCGCGTTCGACAGAAAATGCCAGTGTAGTGCCCGAATCCGATAAATCTGTTTTCCCCAGGTTACGTAAAAGCAACAATAATATTAATGACAGAATCCCAGAAAGCGGCAGATGCAACCAGACCGATCCGGCTTTTGATATATACGCAAAAAATATTACAAGCAATGACGGGAAAACAATATCCTGTGCAAGTGCAATTATATTTGCAAGCTTTATGCGCCTTACAGCTGTATACCATGAAATGAACAGGCTGCCGTTCATATAAAAGGGTAAATACAAGCAGAAGAGTACTAATGCGGAATAAAACATTGTTCCGCTGACATTAAACATTGCAGCAACACTTCGGTGAAAAATCAATGTAATAACTACAAAAATAAAAACAACAACATTACCGAAAAGAAATGATGCGCGTGCAAGCTGGTCAAGACTCATCTTATCTCTTTCCTCGCACAAAACACTTGCTATCGGCATCTGAACACCCGAGATACCATTTGAAAGAGCTGTAACGAACCGGAGAAGCATATTTAAGACTCCGAAAACGGCAACTGCTTCTGTACCGAATACATTTAGTAAAACGGCATTTACAAGGAATAAACAAAGAAAACGGTACAATCTGGATAAACCCGGAGCACTTCCCGCTGAAATAAGTTCAATGGTATCCTTTCGTATATATGACGGCATTTGAAAACGAAGGCCGTCTTTAGGTATATGCAGTAATGCAAGTGATGCAAACACGGCAAGTGCAATTGCAATAGCCTGAGCAATGGCAAGTGACTCGAGCTCCATTGACAGACCGATGGAATAGACAACACCGAGTAATATACTTGCTCCGGTCAATGTAAATGTCAAGACCATTGTTATTGAGGGTTTACCGAATAAGCGCGCCCAAAAGAGCGGCAGATATACAATTACAGTAAGGCATGTATACCATAATGAAGGTATATAATATCTCGATGCCGGTTCATGCAGCTCGCCGCTGCCTGCAAGAAAGGATAAAACCGGACCTCGAAAAAGTATACCCGCAATAAAAATAATAACGGCACAAACCAGACAGAGCCCAAGTGCTATGGTATAGATACCTGTTACACGGCGGTCATCGTTTTGCGCAACGTATTTTGCCGCAAGTGTTGCAGAACCGCTTGCTATTATTGTTCCGAAAAAACCTGCCATAAAGAAAAAAGGCGCAAACAATCCGACAACTGCAAGCCCTGTTTTACCGTAAACAGTTCCTGCGATTATACCGCACACGATTGGCCCTAATGTTGAAACAACCTGAGCTGTTACACCCGGGCGGACATGCCGCAAAAACAGTCTGCGTATGAAACCGCTGTTGTCCTCAGTTAAATTCATACTCAGCCGCTCCAATGCTTGGACATGGTGAAAATGTTAAAGCCGTCTTCATACCTGTAAGCGACACTGTCCATCATTTGCTTTACCATAAAAATCCCAAGCCCCCCGATTTCCCGCTCATCAATAGACAAAGTCGTGTCCGGGTCAGTTTTAATAAGGGGGTTATACGGAGTTCCGCTATCCCTAAACTCAACTGTTATGTTGTCGGGAGCGGTAGAAGCAGAAATAACAACATCGCCTTCTCCTGACGGATAGGCGTATAACGCAATATTTACAAATATCTCTTCAACAGCAATCTTTAAGTTATTCTTAAATTTTGCATCTGCCGGTAAAATTTCTGCATCTGCTGCTATAAAATCCAAAACTTCTTCCAAACGTTCTACATTGGCGGAAACCTTTAGTTCATGCATATAACACCCCTTGATATGAGTTGCCGGACAATTATCGGTTATTCAATCGTCAGCATTCCTGAAAAACCGGTAATCTCAAACACTTCCATGACTTCGGGGGATACATTTTTAAGCTTCATGGATTTTCCCGACGATTGTGATTTTTTTTGCCCGAACAGTAAAACACGAAGTCCTGCCGAAGATACATAATCAATTCCTGCAAAATCCAGTTCAACATCTCCTGAACCTGATAAAACTTCTGTTAATGCATCTTGCAGCTTAGGCGATGTCACGGTATCCAGGCGTCCTTTTAGTGATAAAGCGGTATCTGCTCCGTTTTGTGATTTGATAATATCCATAATCAATCCATTCCCTTCAATTTTTGCCTATTATACCAAAATATCTAAATTTGAAAAGTAATCATGGTAATATATGACATATTTTACATATAAATTAAGGATTATCAACAGTGTTGGCACGAAAGGGTTGTTTTTTGGCACGAACGGGTGGAAAATAATTTATTACGGGTTAAAGTATAAAAAACACAATAAATTCAAGAAAGTAACCATGGTGGTATAGTAGAAGAAAAATAGATTGAAAGAAATCCGTTTAATTGATATTATTGGAGCAATAGCGTGAAAACACATGTTCAAAGAGGAAGAAATGATGGAAAAATCTCTTTTACAGGTTCAAGCTCCAAGAACAGATTTGATGGAATTGCTGAATAAGCTTTCCGGAAAACGTAATATTTATATACATGCACCTGCAGGATACGGCAAAACAGTATCTGCTTCACTTTGGGCTGAACAGAACTTTGAAGAGTTTAACAGAGCATTTATAAGCCTCGATGAATTTGACAATAAAACATCGGAGTTCAGTAAAAGATTCATGACGGCATTGCTCCGTCTGCAGCCGGAAAACAATAAGCTGCGTGAGCTTGTCACGCATGCCTCTCATAATACTGCGTCAATTGAGAGTATAATACATGCGCTTTCGGAGTTTTCCGAATCAAAAGACGGGTATGTTATTGTTGTCGACGACCTTCATAATATTTCAAAAAGTGAGATTCTAAAAATATTGCCTTTTTTATGCAGACGCCTGCCGCAAAACTGCACCATTTTATTTTTAAGCCGAAGTGTTCCGCCCGACAGCTTTTCGGAAATGATATCAAAAGATGACCTTGCATTGGTTGATGCTGCACAGCTTCAATTTACGGCAAAAGAGATTAAAAACTTCTTTGATAAAAACGGGCATCGTATAACCAACAAACAAGCAGATGAAATAATGACATCAACAGGAGGATGGGCGATAGGTATCCGTGCATTGCTTGTCTCGGGAAAAAATGCCTTTAATTTTGATTTGAGTGACCGTTATCTGGAAATATACTTAAAAACACACATTTGGGATAAATGGGACGATAAATTAAAAAGGTTTATGATGCTTGTTTCGGTAGCCGATGAACTGACACCGGAGTTATGCAAATGGCTTACTTCAAATGAGCAAATATTGAAAAATACCTCTGTTTCGGAAATTCTGGACCGCCTTATTGTAGAAAATGCGTTTATAAGAGAAACAGGAACTGATACATATAAGTTCCACGACCTATTCCGTGAATTCCTTACCAACATGATGAAAGAACTCGGAGAGGATATTGTTAACAGGCAATGGAACAGAGCGGGAGAATATTTCTATAAAAAAGAGGATTATTTCCGGGCAGTAGAGAATTATACCAAAGGGAAAAATGACGACGGTGTTGCAAATTCTTTATATAATATGTATGACTACCGTTCACTTGCCGCATCAATAGGGGATACTACATATATAATAAGCATATCGGTGAATGATTCAATTATTGAAAAACACCCGTTTCTCCTTGAGGTTAAAGCATGGGCGGATTTTGTAGAGGGACGAAGTGACGATTTTGAAGAAACTCTGGACAAATACTATAAAAAATCGGCAAAAATAATTCTTAAAAACCCAAGGTCTGCAATAATCCTTGTTTTGCTAAAGTGCCTTGATTACAGACGCGACTTCATTAATACAATAAAAACGTTAAGAATGCTGCCGTTTAAGGGAATTATAAGAGCTCCGACACCAAGCATAACACAAAATATGCCGTTTTTTCACAGATCGTTTCGCGACCTTTCCGACATTATGTTCGATATTGAAAAAAACATGCGAATATTCAATAACAACATAGGAGTATTTTTTGGTGAAGAATATTCAGTTATGCAAGAATGTCTTTACGCAGGTATATTTTACGAACAAGGGCAAATTAGTGAAGCGCATGAACATGCAATGGCGGCATGTGCAAATATTCAAAGCAAATGCTCTGCAGAAATAAAATTCAATGCAATGATGATATTGCTTGTTACATTATATGCAGGCAAACAGTATGATGAAGCGGAAATTCTTATTGAAGATATACATAAAATGGTTGAAGACCATAAAGCGTTTTATCTCGAAACAAACTTAAATGCATTTATAGTCAGGCGGAAAATGTGGAACGGTGACAGAGATGCTGCGCTCGAATGGCTCAAAGACCATGACAGCGAAATACCCGATACGTTGAATTTTTTCGACATGTACAGCAATTACACAAACGCAATGGCTTATGTTGTTCTCGGTTTATATAATAAAGCATTATTGCTTACTCATAAAATTCATAAGCAAAGTGAAAACTACAGGCGCCCGAGTGCCGAGATTGAAACATTAATCCTGCTTTCGATAATTTACTGGAAAAAGGGACAGGACGGAAGAGGGCAGACACTTGCGCTTGAGTCTCTGACTAAAGCGGTGATTATTGCACATAAGTATGGATACTCTCAGGTATTCGTTACATACGGAGCAGATTTGGTAACTATGCTTCACCGGCTGCAGAAACGGGCTGTACAGAGCAGTTATTCCGGGGAGCTTCCTGCGGATTTTATAAAGATACTTTATATCGCCGCTGTATCGGGTTCAAAAATCGCAAAAGGCTTAACAGGAGGAGAGCTTCCTGCAAAAGTGACCTTTACCGATAAACAAAAGGAAGTAATGCGATTGATGTGCGAGGGCTGCAGCAGAAATGAGATTGCAAAAAGAATGGGATTAAAACCAAACGGAGTTATTTCACATACAACATTAATATATAAGAAATTGGATGTTTCAAGCAGTATAGATGCAGTGCTCAAAATTAAAGAGCTTGGTTTGCTTTAGCAATATAGCAATATTCATAATAAATATACCCTTTAAGATGCAATATTTTGTATAAAAAATTGAAAAATACCGGAAACCGCTAAAATGTAACAAAAATGTGAAAAAATATGTTGACAAGCGGGTTTGAGTTTGATATTCTACTCAAGCTCGCTTTTATGTAAACAAGCAAAAAAGCGCATCAAACCGGGAGATTGCAGGCACCACCTGGTAACTTCCGGCTAAATTTCGGACAGAGAAATGATACACACGGCAGAGTGTATAGAATTTTATCAAGTAATATGAAGCGTTTGATAGAACTCAAAGGAAATTTTGGAGGATAAAAAATGGCAGCGGCAAAAAAAATGATTCGCATAAGACTCAAGGCATATGACCATCAGCTGATTGACCAGGCGGCATCTACAATTATCGAAACCGCAAAGAGAACGGATGCAAGAGTATCGGGACCGATACCTCTTCCCACAAAAAAAGAAATAATAACTATTCTTAGAGCGGTACATAAATACAAGGATGCAAGAGAACAGTTTGAAAGGCTGACGCACAAAAGACTCATCGACATAATAGGCCCGACACAAAAAACAGTCGAAGCTCTTATGTCACTCGAACTCCCCGCAGGTGTCGAGATAGAGATAAAATTATAGACCCGTTGAGTAACGTTGGATTCATGTAATTCAACCAATTACATATTAAGGAGAGACGCAAAATGGTCAAAGCGATTATAGGGAAAAAAGCCGGAATGACTCAAATATTTGACGAAAACGGTAAAGTAATACCGGTTACGGTTATAGAAGCAGGACCCTGTGTTGTTGTTCAAAAGAAAACCGAAGAGAATGACGGATACGACTCTGTTCAGCTGGGTTTTTCCGATGTTAAGGAACGCAAGCTGACAAAACCGCAACTCGGACATATTAAGAAAGCCGGAGTTTCTGCAAAACGCTATTTAAAAGAATTCCGTTTAAATGACACCTCTGCATTAAATGTAGGCGATGAAATAAAAGCTGATGTTTTCGCCGAAGGTGATAAAGTAGATATTACAGGCATATCAAGAGGTAAAGGGTTTTCCGGTGTTATTAAACGCCATGGAGCAAGCAGAACCGCAACATCACACGGCGGAGGACCCGTACACCGCCATGCAGGTTCAATGGGAGCAGGCTCAGACCCTGCCCGTATATTTAAAGGTAAAATGGGAGCCGGACAAATGGGTGCAGAGCAGGTTACAGTGCAATGCCTTACTATTGTTAAGGTTGACCCGGACACAAATATGATAGCCGTAAAAGGAGCAATCCCCGGACCAAAAGGCGGCATTGTATATCTTAAAAATACAGTAAAGAACATATAAGGAAGGAGAGAGAAAAATGCCTGAAGTGAAAGTACATGATATGAAAGGCAAGGTTATCGGCGAAGTAACACTCTCCGAGGCTGTTTTTGGAATAGAACCGAATGCAAAAGCAGTACATGCCGTCGTAAAAAACCATCTTGCAAACAAAAGACAAGGCACTCAATCAGCACTTACCCGTGCCGAAGTACGCGGAGGCGGAGCCAAACCGTACCGACAAAAAGGAACAGGCAGAGCACGTCAAGGTTCAACAAGTGTTCCCCATTACACACATGGTGGTGTCGCATTTGCCCCAAAACCGCGCAGCTACCGTTATTCATTAAATAAAAAGCTGAAAAGGCTCGCGTTAAAATCTGCACTGTCATTAAAAGCAAATAACGATTCTATTATTGTCGTTGACAGTATTAAATTAAAATCAATCAAAACAAAAGACTTCGTGAAATTTTTGGATGCCGTTGGCGCTGAAGGTAAAGCACTTGTTGTTACACCTGAAATCAGCAACAACATAGTAATGAGCGCCAGAAACATTCCCGGAGTCAAAACTACTTTTGCGACAATATTAAATACATATGACATTATGGACGCAAAAACTTTTATAGTCGACAAAGCAGCACTCCCTGTGATTGAGGAGGTATACGCATAATGAAAACATCAAGTGATATTATTCTTCGCCCAATAATTTCAGAGCAATCAACAGAGCATGTTGAACTGAAAAAATATGTTTTCGAAGTAGCACCCGGTGCAAATAAAATAGAAATAAAAAAAGCCGTTGAAGATTTATTTGATGTTGAAGTATCAAAAGTAACAACATTAAATATGAAAGGCAAAACAAAACGCATGGGCCGTTATCCTGCAGGCAGCAGAAAAGACTGGAAAAAAGCGGTTGTCAAGTTGTCCGACAGTTCAAAAACAATTGAATTCTTTGAAGGGCTTATGTAAGAAGATTAGAAATAAGAAATGAGAGTTACGAAATAGTATAAGCAAATAAAACATTAGATTATTTCTGCATTAAAACTTATTACTTATTATTTGGAGGAAAAAATGCCTGTAAAATCATATAAACCGACAACACCATCAAGACGTCATATGTCTGTTTCGGGATTTGACGGAATCGACAAAAAAGCAAGGCCCGAAAAGAGCCTGACCGAAGTGCTTAAAAAACATTCGGGACGTAATAATTACGGGCGCATTACCGTTCGTCACAAAGGCGGCGGCCAGCGCAGAAAATATAGGATTATTGACTTTAAGCGTAATAAGCTTGATGTACCGGGTAAGGTACTGCGTTTGGAATATGACCCGAACCGTTCATCTAATATTGCACTTATCGAATATCCCGACGGAGACCGCCGTTATATCCTTGCTCCTGTCGGATTATCACAAGGTGATACGGTAATATCATCAAAGACTGCCGATATTAAACCCGGCAATGCTCTTCCGATAACATCAATTCCGGTCGGAACCGTTATTCATAATATTGAGCTTTATCCGGGCAAAGGTGCACAGTTTGTCCGCAGTGCCGGAACAGCAGCACAATTAATGGCAAAAGAAGGCGTTATGGCGCAAATAAGAATGCCTTCCGGAGAGCATAGGCTTGTACGCAGTAACTGCATGGCAACAATAGGCCAGGTCGGAAATACCGATCACGGCAACATTCATATCGGTAAAGCAGGACGTAAACGTAATATGGGTATACGTCCAACAGTAAGAGGTTCCGCAATGAACCCGGTCGACCACCCGCACGGAGGCGGTGAGGGTAAAGCACCGATAGGCAGACCCGGACCCGTAACACCATGGGGTAAACCGACACTGGGATATAAAACCAGAAAAGAACGAAACCAAACCGACAAATACATTGTAAAACGCCGCGGTAAGAAGTAGGAAAGGAAAGGGATAAAGTAAATGAGTAGAAGTGTTAAGAAGGGTCCCTTTGCTGCGCC
>WQXS01000068.1 GCA_009784725.1 Oscillospiraceae bacterium | reverse complement strand
TGTAAGCCTGACATATCGCCGAACTTGGTCTTTGCTGTCACCTGTGGCTTCACCGACAATTTCGGCTGTTTCCTTTCCTTGTGACTTCCATGCCACTGGCGTGGAAGTGAGGTCATTTCTTTGTCCCTGACGTTTCAGAGCGTCCATTTTCATTTTGAACGCAAACGCTTTCTCACTCGGCAGGATATTTTCACGTTGGACATTAGAATCGACCATAAAAATAACCGATTGTTCATCAGTCATGTTTTTCACTATTACAGGCATGGTTTCGATGCCAAGTTTTTCACATACAGCCTTTCGTCGGTGTCCGGCAATGAGTTCATATCCATCGCCTTTTGGTCTTGCTACAGCCGGAATCAAAACTCCGTTTTCCATGATACTGTCAGTTAGTTTCTTGAAATCTTCATTTACTGTTACTTTGAATGGATGCGACTTGAATCCCTCAATCTGTCTGCTGATATATTCTATCCTGTCGTTTGCTGTTTCATCGGTTTCGATTAGATGATCATTCAGTTTGCCGGATGCAAGTAGATTGATGTATAAAAGTAAACGATTTTGACTTTGAAAATCAAAAAGTAAAGATAACAAAAACATGGGATTACAAAACCGGTAGTGGTTTCGGAGAAACAAAAAACCCATCATCAAGAAGATCACTCCACATTGACTCAAAGTTATCATCACAGTTTTTAAAACTAACGACCGGATTGCCAAAAGACATACCAATATTTGTGAAGGGCAGAGTTTTCAATTCGACTGTTAATAATCAACTTAAACTATTATGTAAAAAAGCGAGCGTGCCGATTGTTTCGCTACACACTCTCCGGCACACACACGCATCTTTATTAATTTTTGCAGGTGTTTCTATTTCTAGCATTGCAAAGCGGTTGGGACATTCGAGCGTAACAACCACACAAGAAACTTATTTGCATATAATTCAAGAACTTGAAAATCAAGATAGCGAGAAAATTTTGCAACATTTATCAATGCTCATATAAACATTTTCTGCAAATATGCCCCTTTAAACCGTCCGAGTTGTTCCAGCTTTTGGGTTTGGGATGCAATCTGTTTATCAAGTACATTAAAGAATCTACCGATAACATCTTGTTCATCTATACATGGGACGATAAGTTCCAAATTAGCAAAATCGTTCTTGTTTAACACTCTGTTTCGTCCTGCCCCACCCGGAGAAATCAAGTCTAATTTTTGCCTAAATGTTTCCTGCGTAACGAGAATACGCAAAAAATTAACATCAGATTTATCAATTACATAAGTTGGGAAACGATGCGAAACCAATAAACCGTGGTCTTGTTGCGTGGCTATAGCTATAGCGTGTTCCCAAGCAAAAGTAATATTTATAATAAGATCATTTTCGTGGACGACATATAAACTGTCCATTGCTACTTTGCTTGGGTCATCTACTATTTGATTAAACGTGCCTTTAGCGTGTGAACGTATGGATAATCTTTTATATGGTTCTGAAGGTTTAGGAACTTCACGGACAGTAAGGGTTATAAGGTCTCCGAGTTTTTTTGTTTCCCATGCATCAAAAAACCCCTCAAACCTAACCTTGGGTACACTCTCCTCGACTTGCGGGAACATCTGTTGCAAATATCCCGATTTCAACCGCTTTAACGCATCCAACTTACGCTTATAAAGTGCGATAGTATCGTCGAGGGTGCGGAAGAATGTGCCGATGCGGGTTTGTTCTTCTGGATTACAAAGGGGTATTTCTATATTTAGGAACTCACCATTGCGAATATGCACTTGCGTAGATCCGTTCTTTTCGGCTGATATTATACGCCTATATTTTTCGCTGTTGGAATAAGAGATTACGAAATATTCATCTGTATCATCAATCAATTCAATTCTATAAACCCCTTGAGGCATCAAAAAATCTTCTTCGCACCCTACAATTCTTACTATTCGCCCCATGTTAGGAGCAGAAGGCACTAGGTCTCGTAACGATGTTACAAGGTCATTTGTCGAAACTTTACTTGACTTGTTTTTGTCAAAAAATGTTTCACTAATAAACTTACTACCAGACAGGTCAGCAACTCCTGAAGCATTAACTGCTCCCTTCGGTATTGTTCGAACTCCACTATTTTGATAATCATTTGGTTCAATGCTAGCCCCACCTGTCAAATTTTGGATTATGTCATTAAACCTACGCTGTTCCCAAGCGTCAGTAAAACCCTTGAACCTAATTTCGGGTACATTGCTCATTGTGCGTCCTCCTTTGCCAATGCCTTGATTTTTTTAATCCAAGCATGGAAATGAGGACATTCCTCGGCAATTTTTTCTATAGTGATGCGCTTTGCTATTGATAAACCGTTAAGAGTTTTAACATATCCGGGTAGTAAGTTCAAGATACGTTTTGACGGCGCGGTCATTTCTGAGTCGTTTATGTGTTCAGGGGTAGGAAACTTAGGGTCATTCTTTATTCGCGCCAATTCTAAGAGGTCTTTTTCACTTGCCTTTGCCTCACCTATAAAAGCGGAAATATCAGAAAACAGCAAGCCCTCAAACTCATGAACAATCAAGTTAATGAACAAGTTCTTGCATCCACCAAGATCATCATTAACAGCGGCATCAATATTCTTAGCATCTGCAAAAGCATCTGTGGCAGTATATTTGCCAGGCGTATCCTTAGGCAACTTATAATAATCTAGCATAGTTGTAACATATGCCGATGTGTCGCCCTTGCAAAGGGTTTCTAAAACTTTTCTAATTTTGGCATACCTGCTTACGCCACCCAAATTTATTTCTTTTGTATAAATATTATCATTGAACAAATATGGAGCAAGGAGTTCTTTCACAAACCGTTCTTCGGTTGGGCCTTCACACAAAACATACAATCTCATATTTAAGGCCTCCCCCCAAATGTGTTCATATTCCAAAGCTCGCCAAGCGTGTACCCATTATCGAGCCACATCTTGCGCCATACTTCAAAAGACTCTCCATCAAGCCGTTTAAACTCAGAGCCTTCTTCGCAGTGGTCTACAACGATAGCGTTTTCCGAATCAAAGTTATCTAAAAGCTCAACGGATTGTGTAGCCAAAATTACTTGCTTATCAACCGCCGCCTTCTGCACCATCTCAGCTAAAATTGTAATGGCAAATGGGTGGAGACCAAGCTCCGGCTCATCAATAATAATTGTTTCGGGTTGCATATTAGACGGCTGTAAAAGTAGAGTTGCTAAGCAGATGAAACGTAATGTTCCATCAGATAACTGCGATGAATTATATACTCCCTCACATTCTTTTTGCTGCCATCTTAAAACGATAAGCTCTTGATTTCCCTCTTCCGGACTCAATACAAAGTCCTTGAAAAAAGGAGCTACCATTTTAACAGCCTTAAGAATATCGCCGTACTCGGTTGGATAATTATTTTTCAAACGATAAAGAAAAGAAGCCAAGTTCCCGGCATCCTTATGCAAATAAACAGCATTTGAAATATTCTGTGCAAGTTTAATATTTGCACTCTGACTTGTATCATGGAAATGATATGCCCGCCAGTTCCCATCCATAATAATATGAATAGCCTGCGTATCTATTTTTTGGCTATTGCGCCACTCAAGCAGCTTTGATTCTGTATAGCCTCCATCCGACATGGGAGAATTTATATGTCCCACACTTTCACCTAAGATAGACAGACTGTTGTTCTCTGTCATTTCCAGTTCAAAGGAGTAAACATACTCCCCAAAATAGAATTCGGCGGTTATGCTGTCAGTAACTTTAGGGTTGTTGTAAAAAAGAAAGTTTGCACCTTTATTAGTAGCATACTTTGACAACCGTCCGCTTACAATGCTTTGTAACATTTCAAAAGCAGAAATGAAATTTGATTTACCTGCTCCGTTTGCACCAATAAGCACGTTAATGTTCCCTAAATCAAGATCGCACTCCTTGATGGATTTGAAACCTTTTATAACTATTCGGCTTAGTTGTTTTTCTCTTTCCTCGTTCATTTCTGCCCCTCCTGTATAAATATCTGCTTTGTGGCTTCGATGATTTCTCTCGATTCATCCGTTATCGCAAGCTGATCAAGTAATCCCAAAAATTCGGTTTCACTTTTGTTAATCATTTTGTTTAGATCAATCATTTCTTTACTAAGTGCCACTATATCAATCTGCTCCTCTTCCTCGAAAGTATCTACATAACGAGGAATGTTGAGGTTGTAATCATTAACTACAATTTCATCATAAGTCGCAAGGTGAGCATATTTTGATATGTTTTTGCGGCTCTTGTAAGCATCTACAATTTTTTCAATGTCTTCCGAGCGTAAGTTATTTTGGTTTTTCTGCTTTTCGTAATCTTTCGAGGCATCTATGAACAGAACATCACGTCCGTTACCTTCACGTCCTTTTTTTAGTATAAGAACAACGGTAGGTATACTGGTTCCGTAAAATATGTTCGACGGTAAACCGATAACTGCATATATTGCACCTTTTTCAAGCAGGGTCTTTCTTATCGTTCCTTCGGCAGAACCTCTGAACAATACACCATGTGGAAGAACTATCCCCATCGTCCCATTTTCATGCAGATGATAAAAACCATGAAGCAAAAAAGCAAAGTCTGCTTTTGATTTTGGAGCAAGTTTACCATAAGGTTCAAAACGTGCATCACTCATAAATTTTGCATCTGCACTCCATACTGCAGAATATGGAGGATTCATTACAACAGCATTAAAAAGGTATGGTTCATCTGTCGGCCAGTCCTCATCAAGTGTATCTCCATTTTGCAAGCGCATTTGGTTTTGCTCTACGTTATGCAATATAAGATTCATTCGTGCAAGGTTATATGTTGTCGTGTTTAGCTCCTGTCCGTGGTAATGAACCTTCTTTGGATTATTAACGAACTGCCGGATATTAAGCATTAACGAACCTGAACCCATTGCCGGGTCGTAAACATGAAAAGGAGCAACATCTTCTTGCCCAATTGCTGTAATTTCTGAAATTATTTTGCTCACAGCTTGGGGTGTGTAAAACTCGCCTGCTTTCTTGCCTGCTCCTGCAGCAAACTGACCAATAAGATATTCATAAGCATCACCAATTACATCACCATCATGACCAAATAAATTAATTTCGTCGAGTGCTTTTATGACTTCTGTAATAGTTATATTACGTTGCTGAGCGTTAGAACCTAATTTTGAAGATGTTAAATCAACATCATCAAACAACCCTGTGAACTGCTCACCTTGCCTCCCAAGTTCAATAAATGCGTTTTGTAAATCAGATATTTGAAACTCATATTCACTTGCTTTTTTACGCATTGTGCAGAAAAGGTAATGTGGCTCAATGAAGTAGCCTAACTTTTTACGCATTATTTGACGCACATCATTAGCGTCTTCATCGTACCACTCCAGAAGCCCCATAAGTTGCATTTCTCTGTCCGGATACTCGATTACCTTACCATGTTCTTCTTCATAGACAGCACGGAGTTGTTGGTCAGAAAGGAATTTATAAAATACAAGTCCAAGCAGATAGTTTTTATATTCACTGGCATCCATTTTCCCGCGGAGTATATCTGCACTTGCCCATAGTTTTGCGTTTAATTCCGCCATTGTTAATTTCTCCCTTCATGCGTTGCCATTTCCTTTTTTAAAGGAAGTAGTCGCTCATCCATAATTTTTTTCCAGTAGTCACCAATGACAATAATTTTTCGCCTGAAACGTTCGTCAGGAAATACTTTTTCAAATGCATCCTTTGTTAATTCGGATTTTTCAATGAGTGTATTGAGATATGGCACATCGCCATTATTAGGATTATATTCACTTAGACTAATTCTTAAGTCTCCTGCCGGAACACATAAAACGGCAGCGACTTCAGATAGTATGTTATCGATTCTAGTCATGAAATGCTTTCCGATATCATAACTGCTTCCAGGTTCTGTTACATACAGATCCGGTAATATTTCTCCATATGCTTCTTGTACGATTTCGGGCTTGCTTTTTAAGAGTTCATCAAATTTACGCTTATTTTCCTCATTTTTGATGTCTTTTAGTAGTTGGCTGATATAATAGCTGTCAATCGTTTCTTCGTGAGTTGCTCGTTGGTCTGCAGAAAACTCAATATCCAGAAAATCGTCCGGTGGATCACCACCCAGTTCTTCAATTTCTTCTTTTACTTCTGCTTTTATGTTTTCAATATACCCCAAGTCGACGGTAACGATATCTAGTACAGGTTTTAACTCAATATAATCTACTTCAAACTCTTCATAGCTTTCAATTGCTTCCGCAAGCCGTTTTACTGATTGGTACGTTTTAACGGCTTCAATTTTTTTCTTGAGATCGGCTGGGTCTTTCTCAAGCTCAGATTTTGCCATTTGGTAGCATTTATGTGCAATATCAAGATCTTGGCGCACTTTCGCATATGGCTTAGGTATCAAGCTCTCCCAGTCTCGCTCTTCATTTGAAAATAATCTAATTGCGTCTTCTACATTTTTTGACATTGTATGAGGTTTTCGGAAAGTCACAATCATGCCTATGCTTTTACCACGCATAACCCTATTTGTACGAGAAAACGCTTGCAAAAGTCCATGCCATTTAAGCTCTTTGTCAACATACAGAGTTTGAATTGTGGGTGCATCAAATCCGGTCAAAAGTCTGTCCACAACAATAACTAAATCCAACCATTTTCCATCATTTTGATAATGTGTACTTTTGCGAGCGAGGCGGTTGTTTATATTTTGGTTGTATAAATCAACATCCGTATATACATCGCCATACATTGTGCCGTATTCGCGCATTATTTCTTCAATTTCTTCTTGTGCTGCGTTTATTTCGTCTTGGTTTTCGCTCACGGAGTATGTTATGGCAACTCGCGGAAAATCCGGATCATTCAACCTACGCCGTTCATCTAAAGATTTACCTGTGATAAGTTCACCGGATTTTTTAAGTGTTAATAATTTATGATAAATTCTCTTTGCTTGAGCGATTGAGTGAGTTGTTAAAATACCGCTCATGGTCGGAATCCCGTTTACAACTTTAAACTTCTCCAACACAGTTTGATGTCTAAAAATCTTTTTAAGCATTGTTTCTATATACACGTCATTTTCATAATCAGATTTTTCTAAGAGAGCTTCTTTTTGTATTGCGCTCATCATTTCGACTTCTTCTATCGGAGCTTTTGTCAAGTATAACCGTTCTTCTTCTTCCTCGCTCATAAGAGAATGATATTCTACTTGGAAATCAAGAACGGATTTATCATCCATAGCATTTTTAGTAGTATAAGCATGAAGAAGTCCACCATTGGGTAATGGTGTTCCATCTTTACCTATACCATATTGATCATGTGTTGTACGAGCGAATGTGCCATTCTCTTGTTTCTTGTTTTCATCAAATATAGGTGTACCTGTAAAGCCAAACCATGTTGACATGGGGAAGAATTTCTTGATTGTTTTCATTTCCTTGTCTGAAACAGCCCTGTGGCATTCATCTACGATGAAAACAATATGTTCACCTTTTAATTTTTCAAACTTATTCTTTTCTGATTCTATACACTCCCTTATTGCACGACTTAATTTTTGAATTGTTGTAATAATGATAGTGTTATTGTTTTTCTTACTGAGGAGATTATTTACTAGTTCACGTTTTTTATTTATGCCTACAATTAGAGTGTTATCTGTTACATCGCCTGAGGTTAGACCTGTGTTATATTCAGAGGCAAACTTACCGAATTCATTTTTCGTCTGGTTATCTAAGTCTTTGCGATCAACAATCATCACTGTACGGGCAACGCCTGTGTGAGTTTGAGTGAGTAACTTCGTAGCAACAAAACTTGTAATTGTTTTACCTGAACCAGTTGCATGCCAAATGAAACCACCTTCGTGATTAGATGCCTGTTTTTGGATATTTTTTATGGCATGTATTTGGTATGGGCGTAGAACCATCATAAATTTTTGGTTTTTCTTATCATCTACTAATACTGTAAACTTGCTTATAAGATTGTGCGCCATTGGAATGCGAAGAACACACCGGGTAAAATCGAATAAATCTTCAACAGGTGTATTATTTTCTTCGCGCCAATTGAAAAGAAACTTCTTCGCAGGCTTAAAATCATGATTTGAACTTGGTCTGGCGAAATATCTAGTGGCTACCTTGTTGCTAACCACCATTATCTGAACAGTGGAGTAAATACCATCAAAAAATCCCGCTTGTGCATATCTTTCTAATTGGTCAAAGGCTTGGTGATAACCGTCTTTAGCATATTCGCTTTTCAACTCAATATGTATGACGGGTAAACCATTTATAAGTAAAGTGACATCACCGCGCTTAATACGTCCGAATGTTTCGGGAACGATTTGATTGACAACTTCGTAACTCGAAATACCGCCTCCTATATCTTTGTTACTAAAGACAGTTAACGTTACTTTTTTACTGCTGTTGTCCTCACGCTCGATGGCAATTTGAGCAATACCGTTTTCACCACGCAACCATTGGGATGCAAAAAAGGGTGTTTGGGTTAAACGGCTGAACTCATTTTTAACTTGAGTAAACTCGTTATCAGTTAACAACGTCCCCTCAAGTTGGGCAATATTTATCCGGTTAATATGCGCTCTTAGGTTTTCCCAAAGAGCAGCTTCCGTTTTTATATCACTCCGATATGTCCATTGGTTTTCTCGCTCGGTCAATATAGCAATGAAATCCTTTTCTAGTTGTGCTTCTTGGGTCATATATTGCTCCTCCGATTGATTATTATGTGTCACAGTTATCATCAGTTACCATTTCAATTATCTCGTGAATCTCGCAGTCTAACGCATTACAGATACGAGCAAGCATTTCTATGTTCACGCTTTCTCCTTTTGACATCTTTGTGAGTGTAGATTGACTGATGTTGGCAAGGTGTGATAATTCTTTTTTATTCATGTCCTTATCAATCAGCAACTTCCAGAGCTTTTTATAACTAATCTTTCTCAAATCAGATTCCTCATCTCTTTGTCGCATATTATTATCTATTAGGTTTGTATACATGCATAAGAATATCATACAAATGGCGCAAATACAACAACAAATCTTGCAATCTCGAATTTATATAATATACTACTTTTCTTTTCATCCCCTAATTCGCATTCTCAAAGCTTTTTATTATCAGGTTTTAATTCATATAAAACTGTGATACAATACGTTTGTAAACCACAACTACCATTTTATGCCGAACCGGATACGAATAAACGCTTTATAATAGCTCTAATGCTAATCTTGAAAAGTGTAATAATGACGAGGTGAGTAATGAAATATATTGATGAGCCATACTTAGCAATGTCGTTTGGAACTGTATCAACACATGTATTTAAAGCAAAAGTAAGAGACATTTTACAGATATACTATATCGCTGTACGTGGACGAGACGATATTGAAGGTGCAGTTCAAAGGCTGCTTAATCCAAGGCGAATAAACGACATTAAGAACTTTATTTTAAGAGGCAATGTCTTTTTAACCCCTTTTATTATGAACTGGACCGAAAATAAACATAAACCAAAATGCACTGATGGAGTCATTAGAATTCCTATTACACCTAGTGCTGCTCAGGTTATTGATGGTCAACACCGATTGTTTGGGCTATCAAGAGCAATCGAAGAAAAACCTTCTATCGGTGAAATGGAAGTATTAATTATTCTTACACAATATATAAACACAAAAGAAGCAGCACAGATATTTTTGAATATCAATGCTGAGCAGAAGCCAGTTCCTAAAAGTCTTGTTTATGACCTATTTGGAGAAGTGAGAGACAAGGATTTTCATATTGTTAGAGCCACTGAGTTAGCTGATAAACTCCACGTAGAAGAGGATTCAGCTTTTTATCAACTAATAAAAAAACCTGGAGCACCAATAGGGTCAGGAAAGGTTGATTTGTCTGCTGTTGTTGGAGCAATAAAAGATTATCTAGAAGATGATGGAATTTTCCAACAATATAAGTTAAGTGAAATGGAAACACAGTATAGGGTCATTAATAACTATTTTACTGCTTTAAAAAATGCGTACGAGTCTAATGGTGGTTGGCTTAGCATTAAAAATCCCTTTTTGACAAATTCCGGATTTTACGCCTCTATTAAATTCTTATGTGAAGATTTAATTCCAAAGTGTTCATCAGGTAAGTCATTTACAATTGAATCCATCAGTCACCTTATGCAAATTGATTCTGATAAGTTAATTTATAGAGAAGATATAAAAAATCTGTCAGGTAAAGAACAGCGTTCCGTCATATATAATTATCTTAAAAGGTTGTTACTAAGAGAAGTGCCGGATGAAGATGAGTATGAATTTTGATCGTAACAGGACTCAGAAAGAATTTGAGCTGTTGGTAGGTATTAATAGTATTGATGAACTTGCTTCTAAAAAAGATGATTTTATTTCCTACGAGCTAAAGTACACCGATTTGCCGCTGCTAAGTCAATGTTTAAGGGATGATGCAATAGATTACTTTTATAATGGTTTGGTTAGTTTTTGTGAAGGCATTGACTCAGCAGTAAATTATAGATTTTCATGGGCTACAATTAAGCTATACTATTCTGTTTATTATATGCTGCGATCAAGCTTAGCCATAAAGGGGCGAGCAATTTTGCAAAACAAAAGTGTTTTTCTTTTAAAGCTTGCGGAGGGAGAGATCCCACAAAAAAAGAGAAGTACCTCAACAATAAAATACAGCAATACACATGAAGCTACCATTAATCATCACATTAGTATTTCTTCCGAAAATGACTACTTACTATCTAATGAAATAGATGGCAACAATACCTATCACTGGATGAAATCTCTAAGAGAGATCGTAAATTATCGTTGTGTGTCATTTCAGGAACCTTCATATCTAGCATGTTGGCATAAATTTGCGGAAGCTAATAAGCTAGGCAGTCTGTCATCTTTATTTAATAAAATAGAAGCAACTCCAGATATATACTGTTTTCAGGAAGATTATGCAATTGTAAGCATCCCTTTCAAACGCACACTCCTTACATTGGACGAACTGAGACGCAAAGGGTTCTGTAATTGCTTACATGATGTTCGTAAACAGCACATAACAGTAATATTTCCTGAAGTATTAAGTCAAGTCGATTCACTTACTAATTATCCATAGTCACTGTTGTATCAAAGAATGCAAAATCATCCTACCACCAACAAAAGAAATAAAATCATAATTCTACAACTACCACAAATCCGTATGGCAGCACTCTAACAGGGTTCGTTTTTGGGTTCAAATGGGCGACCATTTTTTAAGGAATCATAGCAATTGCAACAGTTTGCGACATGCAAAAAACGCTCATGTACGAAATTTGTACGAAAAAGAACCAACAAATACTCAGCCTTGCAAAAACAGCGATACGTTTCAAGCGTACCGCTGTTTTAATATAAGTATATAAATGTGTTATTACTCTGTTTCTAATTCATCGATACTTTGGTTTGGTAGCATTGGAAATGCAATATAAGGATCATCGATAGCTTCAATTTTCACATGTCCAATTTTATAGTTAAAAGTAAATTTAAAATGTGACAGTATATCAACACCCAATAAATTGCGATAATCT
>WQXS01000067.1 GCA_009784725.1 Oscillospiraceae bacterium | reverse complement strand
TTTAATTTCATGAGCAGGAAAGTCGGATTGACAAAGGTTAGTAATGACAGTTTGAAACGAATCATTTTCAATCTTGAATCGTACAATGCGGAATGATATGGGGTAATAAATGTTAGTATGTAAATCAAGAAAATCAAATGGCGATTTTGAAGATATGAGTTTGTAGAGTTCGGGTTCTGCTTTTACCTTCTTCGTTTGTTTTCTTGTCAGAATTCTTTTAATCACAACATCAAACTCTCCCTGTAACTTCAAATGGAGACCTTCAAGGATTCCACTCTTGCTACTCAAATCCTTTGTCCGTATAACATAGTTCCAGCCTTTGCGCTCGATGTTAGCGAAATTGTTGTAACTTTCATAATTTCGGTCAGCAATAATGATTGCCCGCCCATCAAAATGAGCACGTTTTATCATATCCCTAAAAGCCTTGTACTCGTTATGACCGTTGATAGGTTGTACGCATGTATCGGTGTAGATTTTGTTAAGCAAATCGTACATAGCGGTCATGTGCAATAGATTGTATCCACTAGAATCATGTTTGGTTTGACAGTAGCTATCAGTATCGTCTGGGTTACTGGGAATATGCAGGATGGATCCATCTGCGGCAATCAACCTGTAATCGCGATACTTTTTAAGGTCTGTATGCGTCTTATTAAATTCATGTAGTAAAAACTCAAAAGCACACGGTAGAATTTTATCCCTCTGTTGAATAAAAGCTGATGAAGTGGCTGTGCTTTCATTGTATCCTTGTGATTCCAAGAGTTCTTTGTAGATACTGTTGCCCCCCATTGAGATAAGCAATTTAAAGACGGTAGCTAATGGAAGTTTACGGTTTCTGGTAAAGTCCTTTCCGGGGTTTTTAACGAACAGTGATGGGGATTCTGATATTTCGTTTATCAGAGAAGTCAGATTATCCTTCACTGAGTTTGGGTAACCATTCATAGGTGAACCTCCTTGTAATTAGATTTGGGATTCTGTTCTAATTACAAGGGTCTCTTTTGCTAAATCGTTAGCAAAAGAGACCGCACGAAATATGAGGATTGTCAAGCTTTTTTTCCATTTTCTATTAAAAATATTACCTGGCAGTGCTGTTCTCAGCGAAGCTGATAGGGAGGGGTTCCGGGGCGCATCAGCGGGGCGGTAAAAAAGTAGCTGGACGGTGTCAATCCGTTAACAAAAAGAAGCAAGGCACCATTTGTGATGCCCTGCCGTGTAATTGATTCTTTTCTTTAGGAGCTTAACTTAATGACATTGAGGGTTGTCCCTCTGCTTGATTTTATTTTTACACTTTTTTTATTTAGTTCCGAATATTCTGTCGCCGGCGTCGCCGAGGCCGGGGACGATGTAACCGTGGTTGTTCAGATGACCGTCGACGGCGCAGGTTATTATTTCGACGTCGGGGTGTGAGCTCTCCATTTTATCAACTCCCGGAGGAGCTGATAAAATAGTTAAGAGTTTAATTGAGCGTGCGCCGGCATCTTTTAAGAATCTTGCAGCCTCGGCGGCTGTTCCGCCTGTTGCGAGCATCGGGTCGAGAATAAAACAATCGCGGTCGGCTATGTCGGGCGGCATTTTGCAATAATATTCCACAGGCTGAAGTGTTTCAGGGTCACGGTACAGACCAATGTGTGCGACCTTTGCCGAGGGTATTAAACTGAGAATACCGTCAACCATACCGAGACCTGCCCGCAGAATCGGGACAAGAGCAAGTTTTTTACCCGCAAGTGCCATTGAGTTTGCTTCAGCAACGGGAGTCATAACTTTGATTTCCTCAAGAGGTAAATCACGCATAGCTTCGTAACACATCAGCATGGAAATTTCACCGACAACTTCGCGGAAAATCTTAACACCTGTATCTATATCACGTAAAATTGTCAGCTTATGTTGTATCAGCGGGTGAGTAAGAACTGTTACTGCCATTATGCGTTAACCTCCTCGCTTTTTTCCTCTGCGTTTTCATCCGGAGCTTCGTCTTTGCTTGCTTCTGCAACATTATCACTTGCAGCTTCATCTCTGTCACCGTCTATGTTTCTTCTGTAAGCATCGGCACCCGGAAGAACTTTGTTTAAGACAATACCAACAATAGCAGCAAGAGCCATTCCGAAGATGCTGAAATCCACAGGACCGATTTTAATCGGGATACCGTCCGTAGGACCGATACCGATACCAAGCACCAGAATTGCTGCAGCGATTATAAGGTTACGGGACTTGTGGAAATCGACTTTATTATCAACAAGAAGTCTTGCACCGACCGAAGCAATCATTCCGAATAAAATGATAGCAACACCGCCAATAATAGGGGTTGGGATTGAACTTATAACAGCTGCAAGCTTGGGTACAAAACCGAGAAGTATAGCGAAACATGCAGCAATGCGCATGATATTGGGGTTAAATTGTCTTGTTAAAGCAAGGACACCGGTATTTTCCGAATATGTGGTGTTTGCGGGTCCGCCGAACATTGCCGAAAGCATTGAAGCAAGACCGTCACCAAGTAAGGTGCGGTGCAGACCCGGGCTTTTCAGGAAATCCTTGTTGCATATGGAATTTATTGCCATGATATCACCGATATGTTCAACCATTGTGCATATAGCAACCGGAGCGATTATCATAATTGCACCGAGGTTGAATTTTGCCATGGTAAATTCGGGGAGACCAAACCATGCGGCATCCCTGATAGCACCGAAATCTATTAATCCCGGTACAGCGCCTGTAAGAGTGAGGATAACAGCAACTGTATAACTTACAACAAGGCTGATTAGTACGGGTAACACTTTTAAGAATCCTTTAAAGAACACTGCTACTATAACGACAATTGAAAAACTCATCAGTGCAAGCAAAATGTTCTGCATGGTCATGAGATCGGGAACGACACTACCGCCGCCGGCTCCGCCTGCTGTTGCCATATCAATGCCGACCGGCGCAAGTACAAGACCGATAACAATGATAATTGAACCGGTAACAATCGGTGGGAACCATCCCATTATTATCCGAGGTCCGACAAAATAAACAAGTATTGCAAATACAATGTATAAACCCCCGGCTACGACAATACCGCCGAGTGCATTTTCAAACCCGTATGCAAAAGATGCGGCTATTACCGGTCCGATAAATGCAAATGAAGAACCGAGAAACAAAGGCACACCGCCTCTTGTTACAAGATGGAAAAGCAGTGTACATACACCTGCCATTAGCAGAGCAACCGAAGGCTGCATTCCTATACCCAGTGAAACAAAGATAATAGGCACTAAAATGGTTGCTCCAAACATTGTAAATGTGTGTTGCAACCCCAATACTGCCAGTTTTCCTTTCCCTACGTCCGGGTCTCGAAGATCGTTTTTGTCCCAAAATTTCATATATTTTGCCCTCCATATTTTATTGTCTGAATCATACTACAGCATATAGTTGTTTGTGTCAATGAAAGAATACTAAATATAGTGTACAAAATTTCAGGCTGAAAATTGTACATAATTAATCAAAATTACCATGCGTAAAATAAAAGGTAATTTACGGCATTTTTGGTGTGTTTTTGATGTTAAATTAATGTTGAATAATGTATTGGTTTTATGATATTATGTAAGGTGTTTTATTGACAGGTATTAGCAGCAAATTTTATCATTTATCCGCCGGGGGGCTTCGCATATAATATGCGATGGAAACGGACAAATTAATGAATACAGTTATTGAATCAAAACTCGACCTTTGCGTCGGCTGCAACCGTTGTGTCAGAGAATGCCCTATGGAGCTGGCAAACAGCGTATTTCAGGATGAAACCGGCAGCATCAAGGTAAAGATAGAAAATGATAAGTGCATATCCTGCGGGAGATGCATTTCGGCATGCAAGCATGAAGTCAGATACTTCACCGATCAGACGGAGCGGTTTTTCAACAGCTTAAAAAACGGCATCCCGATTTCCGTGGTTGTTGCTCCGTCGATTCGCACGAATTTTCCCAAGTACAAAAGGCTCTTTACATACTTAAAACAGCTCGGTGTGAACAAGATATACGATGTATCACTCGGAGCCGATATTTGCATTTGGGGACATGTTAAGCAAATACAAAAATACCCGGGCAACAGAGTTATAACGCAACCGTGCCCGGTTATCGTGTCATATGTAGAAATGTACCGTTATGAATTGCTTAAATGGTTATCACCGATTCACAGTCCGATTGGATGTACATCAATTTACCTGAAGGAATATCAGGGTATTGACGATATGATTGCAGCCTTTACTCCCTGTATCGCAAAATCCAATGAATTTCGTGATACAGGTCTTGCACAGTACAATATAACTTTCACAAAATTAATTGAGTATATCAAAGAAAATAACATTAAACTTCCATATACCGAAACTGACTTTGACAATGAAGAATGCGGGCTTGGGGCGCTGTTTCCCATTCAAGGGGGACTAAAGGAAAATATCGACTACTTCACGGACGGCAAGTTATACGTATTAAAATCAGAAGGTTTTACTGTTTATGATAAGCTTGATAAATATCTCGAAACAGACGGGAAGCTGTTACCCGATATTTTCGATGTCTTAAACTGCGAAGAAGGCTGTAATATCGGGCCTGCTTCATCACGCGACAGATCTGTTTTTGACATTGACAATACAATGAACAATATCAGAAAAGACGCTCTTGAGGAATCAAAACGCAAGCATTATGAAGAAGTTTACAAAACATACGACAATACGCTCAATTTAGATCATTTTAAACGAGAATATGCTCCTATTGTTGTCGAAGTTCCTCAAATCGCCGAAAGCGATATAGAAGCAGCATTTAAAGTTCTCGGGAAAGACAACTACGAGAAAAAGAACATAGACTGCAGCGCATGCGGCTCCCAAACATGCTATGACATGGCGAGAAAAATCGCATTAAATGTCAATATCCCTATAAACTGCATTGTGAAATCAATGGAGGATGCACGGACAGAGCATGACAATTACCTCTCAACTCACAATCAACTGCTTGAAGCTGTTGAAATAGCACAGGAAGCAAGCAAGGCAAAAACAGAGTTTCTTGCCAACATGTCACATGAAATAAGAACACCGATGAATGCAATTATCGGAATGTCTGAAATTCTGGAGCATGAGAACCTTAATGACAGCCAGACAAGCTATGTAAAGGATATAAAAATATCGGCTCATGCTCTGCTTGGGATAATAAACGACATACTTGATATGTCAAAAATTGAAGCAGGAAGGCTTGAGCTTAATCCTGTCGATTACAACTTCAAACAGCTTATGGACAATACCGTATCGATGTTTACACATATAACAGGGAATGAAGGGCTTGAGTTTATTTATACAACCGACGGCGAAATCCCCGATTATCTTTACGGTGACGATATAAGACTAAGGCAGGTTATTACAAATATATGCGGAAATGCCGTAAAATTTACAAAAAAAGGTTACATTAGATTATCCGTTACATCAAAAAATGAAAAACTTGTTATTAAAATCGAAGATACGGGAATCGGCATTCGTGAAGAGGATTTACCGAAGCTCTTCCAAGCCTTCGAACAGCTTGACAAAGTTAAAAACAGGAGTGTCGTAGGAACCGGTCTCGGACTCACAATTTGCAAATCCCTTGTTGAAATGATGGGCGGGGATATCCTGGCGGAAAGCGAATACGGAAAAGGTACTTCGTTTACTGTTACGCTGCCTATTGAACCCGGTAATGAGAAAAACATTAAAATATATGAGCTCGGCAAAGTTACACAGCACATTACCGCTCCCGATGCAAAAATCCTTATTACAGATGATAACGACTTTAATCTTAAAGTTACGGGCGGGTTGTTAAACTTAATGGATATTGCTGTAGATACGGCTAATTCCGGATTTAAAGCAATTGATATGATTCAGGAAACCGACTATGACATAGTATTTATGGATCATATGATGCCTGAAATGGACGGGGTTGAAACAGTCCGCAGGATCAGATCGCTCGGAGGAAAATTCCTCAGTATAAATATAATCGCCCTGACTGCAAATGCCGTAAAGGGAGCACGTGAAATGTTCCTGGATAACGGATTTGATGATTTCATATCAAAACCGATTGATATAAATGAACTTCGGGAAATAGTTAAGAAATACCTTCCGCCCGGGAAAATAAGTATTGATATTGACATAGAAAACTCAAAAGATAACATCGATAAGGAAAAAGAGTTACGGATAAAGCTAATAAAGACATTTATCAAGGAAAACCGGCACACATATGAAACAATTGCCTCAGCTCTGAAAATAGATGATATACAATCCGCACACAGAATTGCACATACCTTAAAAAGCTCGGCAGGATATCTTGGTAAAAATGAGCTTCACAAGGTTGCGCTTTCACTTGAAAAATCACTGCACAGCGACCCTCCGGGTTACTCGGAAAGCCAGTTGAAAACGCTTGAAACGGAGCTTGCATCGGCATTAGCGGAGTTTGACAGCTTGCTTAGCGAGTCGAAGGATGAAAAGGAACATGAACGTCACATTTCAGAAACCGAACTTTCTGCAATGCTGGCAGAGCTTGAACCATTACTTATCAGCGGCGATTTAAGCTCAATGGGATATGCAGAAAAGCTTAAAGGCATTCCGGAAATGACAGAGCTTGTTGAGCTTATTGAGGATTATGACTTTACGGGAGCAAGTGAGTTTATAAATAAAATGAACTCATAAAAATATTTTATTTAACAGGAGTAGTTAATAATGTCTGACATAAAAAAAGAATTTACAATCCTAATTTCCGATGATGAGAAATTTAATCTGGATATTCTTGCGAGTATTTTATCGCCTTTTTATAATATCCTTATTGCAAGAAACGGTACAAGAACCCTGGAGCTGGCAAAATTGAACTCACCGGACCTGATTCTGCTTGATGTTATTATGCCGGATATGAATGGTTTTGAAGTTATCACCAAGCTTAAGGAATCGGACCACACGGTAAATATCCCGGTTATTTTTATTACAGGTTTGACAGACCCCGACGATGAAGAACGAGGATTTTTCCTTGGAGCCGTTGACTATATAACCAAACCGTTTAATAAAGCAATCGTTAAAGCAAGAGTTAACACACATATTAAGATAATAGATCAAATGCGTACAATTGAGCAGATAGGTTTAATGGATACACTGACAAAAGTGTCGAACCGCCGCGGTTTTGATAACCGTTTTGATGCCGAGTGGGGACGCTCGATAAGAGAAAATTCTCCTTTAAGCTTTATGATTATGGATATTGATAAGTTTAAAAATTATAATGATACATACGGGCATCATCAGGGTGACAATGCACTTCGGGCATTCGCCGAAACCGCATCACAAACATCAGGCAGAGCAAATGACTTTTTTGCCCGTTGGGGTGGAGAAGAGTTTGTTATGCTTCTGCCGGGCACCGATATTTACGGCGCAGCCGAGGTTGCGGAGAAACTGAGAAAGAACATTGAAGAAATGACCATTCCAACGGAAGACGGCGAAATAACAAAGGTCACTGTAAGCATTGGCGTTAAATCAATAATTCCGACAACGGGTTCATCATTATCGGATTTCCAAGCCAAAGCGGATCAGGCACTTTACAGAGCGAAAGAATCGGGCAGAAACAGAGTGGAGTTATGCAAGGATTAAGCTTAATAAGACAGGAAAATAATCAACGGGTACATTCCTTCGAAACTCAAAAGGCATGTCCCCGTCAAAGATTCGGACGTATATGTGCGTCTGTTCTTGTTGTTGCAATAATAATAACGCTTCTTTCAGGTTGTACCGGCCGCAGCAACAGCGATGACAGTGATTTTTTGATTACCTCATTTAAGGATATTCCGGGTGTTACAAGTGAGGAAATAGCGGCTGTTGAAGCTCTACGGATAAGCAGGGGACATTTAACTTTTGCAGGGGTATACAGCACCGAAATGTTTAGTATGGACGGAGAAATAAGAGGGTTTTCCGCATTACTTTGCCGCTGGTTGTCCGAATTATTCGATATACCTTTTTATCCTGCCATTAAAGAGTGGGACGATCTGATTGAAGGGCTGGAACAGTTTGAAATTGATTTTACCGGTGAACTGACGGCAAATGAGGAGCGGCGGGCAAAATATATAATGACCGATGATATAGCTCAAAGGCTTATTATTGCTCTGCGTATGGAAGATGCCCCTGATTTAAACGATATTGCACAAACACGCCCGCTCAGATATGCGTTTTTGGACGGTACAACAACTGTTGATATAGTAGCAGAACACGAACACAGAGAAACCGAGTTCTTTTTTGTCGGTGATTATATTCATGCATATCAGCTTCTTTCAAGCGGAGAGGTTGATGTGTTTTTTGAAGAATCACCTGCAGAAGCGGCATTTGACTATTACGAGGGAGTCATAGCGGGTATATTTTATCCGATAATATTCAGCCCTGTCTCATTATCAACGCAGAATCCCGAGCTTGAACCAATAATCACAATAATGCAAAAAGCACTTGAAAACGGTGCAATAAACCATATAAAGCATTTATACACGCAAGGGCGCCAGGAATACCTGCAGCATAAGTTCTTCCTGCTCTTAAACGATGAGGAGTACGCATATATAAAAAGCAGCACAGGCATACCCTTTGCTGCCGAAACAACAAATTATCCGGTATCGTTTTTTGATTCAAGAACACAGTCATGGGAAGGTATATCCATAGATTTGATTCGTGAGATTGAAAAATTATCAGGGTTGGAATTTATACGTGTTAATGATGAAAATACATACTGGCCGGAACTCCTGCGAATGCTTGAAAGCGGCGAGGCAGCAATGATTACGGAGCTTATGCAAACAGAGGAAAGAGACGGGATGTACCTGTGGGCGGACGAATTTTTCCTGCGTGATGTTCTTGCACTGTTATCCAGTACCGATTTTCATAATATACATATAAATGAAATCTTATATCTCAAGATTGGTTTGATAAAAGACACCGCACACAGTGATATGTTTTTGAGCTGGTTTCCGAATCACAGGAATACCGTAATGTTTGACAATACCAAGGAAGCACTGGATGCACTCGAAAACGGCGAAGTTGACATGGTTATGACAAGGGAATACCATCTTCTTATCATGACAAATTACCGCGAGCTTGTTGGCTATAAGTCGAATTTTATGTTTGATGCACACTTTGATGTGACCTTCGGATTTAATATCAATGAGGAAATATTGGCATCAATAGTGACAAAAGCAATGCGGCTCATCGATGTTGAAGGTATTTCGGGTCAGTGGCTGCGCAGAACATATGATTACCGTCTAAGGCTTGCGCAGGAAAGATTTCCGTTTATGGTAGGAATCGGCGTGCTTGCAATAGGATTTATATTTGTTATCGTACTTGTTATAAGAAAACGCAGAGAGGGTATGCGGTTTGAACGGCTCGTTGAAGTACGTACCGAAGAGCTTTCAAACAATCAGAAAAAGCTTGAAATTGCAGTCGAGTCTGCTGAAATGGCAAATAATGCCAAAACAGAATTTTTGGCAAATATGTCACATGAAATACGGACACCAATGAACGCAATCATCGGTATGTCCGAGATTTTGGAGCATGAAAAGCTTAATGAGCGCCAAATGAGTTTCGTAAAGGATATAAATATTTCCGCTCATTCACTCCTGGGAATAATCAACGATATTCTTGATATGTCAAAAATAGAGGCAGGCAGGCTCGAGCTTAACCCCGTTGATTACGATTTTAAGCAATTTATCGACAATATAGCAACAATGTTTACGCATATCGTCGAAACCAGAGGCATTGAGTTTAAATTTGAAAAAATCGGTTACATCCCTGATTATCTGTTCGGCGATGATATAAGATTAAGACAGGTTATTACAAATCTATGCGGTAATGCGGTTAAGTTCACAGAAAAAGGTTATGTAAAACTGTCGGTAACAGGCAGCGACGACTATCTTGTATTTAAGGTCGAAGACACGGGTATGGGCATCCATAAGGAAGACCTTCCGAAGATGTTTAACGCCTTTGAGCAGCTCGATAAGGTCAAAAACAGAAGTATAGTCGGAGCAGGGCTTGGACTTACAATCAGTAAATCACTCGTGGAAATGATGGATGGTGATATAACCGTTGAAAGTGAATATGGTCACGGAACGGCATTTACTGTAACTGTACCCGTAATAATCGGCAGTGATGAAAATGCGATAAAAAACGAACACGGTAAGGACGCATATTCACTGCGTGCACCGGAAGCCGAGATACTTATAGTTGATGATAATGAGTTTAACTTGAAAGTCGCAAGCGGTTTGCTTGAGCTTATGGATATCAAGCCGGAAACTGCCGATTCAGGTTTTGAAGCTATAGATATGGTGCAGAAAAAAGATTACGATATTATTTTTATGGACCATATGATGCCTGAAATGGACGGCATCGAAGCACTCCATAAGATTAGAGCATTGGATGTAAAATACGGAAATATGACAATCATTGCTCTGACGGCAAACGCTGCAAACAATGCACGAGAAATGTTTTTGGAGCAGGGATTTGATGATTTTCTTTCAAAACCGATTGAAGCGGAAGAATTATGTGACATGCTCAGAAGATATCTGCCTGCAAATAAAATTTCAACCGAAGCAAGCATTGAAGCTGCACCGGACATAAAATCAAAAGAAGAATTATTACGTTTAAAGTCAATTGCAACTTTTGTTAAAGAAAACCGCAACACATATGAAACTGTTATAAGCTTACTTCTGTCAGGTGATATAAAAACAGCACACAGGATAGTACACACATTAAAAAGTTCCGCAGGTTATCTGGGTAAAACAAAGCTTCAGGAAGCAGCAGCATCTCTGGAAGAATCACTTGCCGGAGAACCCGCCGCATTTAATCCCGAGCAGCTCGACGCCTTAAAAACAGAACTGTCTTCTGCACTATTTGAGTTTGAACCAATTGCAGAAGAAATGACGAAAAATACGACACAAATACGACACATAGAAGAAGATGAGTTGAAACTAATGCTAAAAGAGCTTGAACCCTTACTGGTCAAAGGCGACTTCGCCGCCCTTGACTACGTCGACAAACTCCGCACAGCCGAAGGCCTCGACGAAGCCGCAAACCGCATCGACGACTACGACTTCCTCGGCGCCCTTGAGCTAATAGTCCCCATGATGTAAAGAGTAATTCAACTCTTTACAACTATATAAAAAATATGTTATAATCTCAAACGCTGATATGCGGGTGTTGCGTAGTGGTAACGCTCCAGCCTTCCAAGCTGGCCACGAGGGTTCGATTCCCTTCACCCGCTCCACACTTCCCTCAACCGTTGTAATTGCAACGGTTTCTTTTTTTGAAAAACGTCCGTACTCGATTTGTACTCGATTTATACTCGATTAAGTTTTTATCTAAGCGATTCTGTTAAGAACATTTATTGCTCTTTCTTCCTCTCTTGGATATAAATGACTGTATGTATTCCAAGTCATTTCTATACGAGAATGTCCGAGTCTGCGTGAGATTTCTTGAATATTGATATTTTCGTTAGCAAGTACAGAAACATGTGAGTGCCGAAAGTCGTGAATCCGTATTACCTTTAGATTTGACTTTTTGGCGAAAAGCAGATTTCTACGCTGTACTGTTGTATCTCTCAGCGGTCTGACTCCACCGCAAATCCTATTGTTTTCATCATAACACCCTGCTTGCTTTAATCGTTCAATGTGTTCGTTTATTATTTGAACTAATGGTAATGGTATTTGTAAAGTCCTTATAGATGCTTTGTTTTTGGGCGGTGTTTCTTTATCTCCGGTTTTTAGTCGCTGCGTGATACTGCGAGTAATATCCATTACAAAACCGTTTATGTCTGTAAACTTTAGAGCATGGTTTTCACCCTTGCGGAGTCCCATGTAAAAGGCTATGTTAAAAAATACATAATAATCCCATTCAGATATGCTTTGTGTTTTTTTCTCATGCTCTATAGCGTTTTGTTTTGCTGATTCAATGAATTTTTGGAAATCCTGTGCTGTATAGTAATTCATCTTGTCAATCAAACTCTCTGTGTCTTTGAAAGTCTTTACTTTTGTTACAGGGTTAGTTCCTTTGGGTATATACTCCATTTCGATTGCATAATTTAGTAATGCCCGAAAGTCGCTGTATACTTGCTTTTTTGTATTAAGAGATAACCTTGTAACAACACCTTTTTTTAAGTATGTATGTTTTTCCATTGATAGCTTCCATTCTTTCATATGTTGGACTGTGATTTTATCGATTAACATGTTTTTGAATTTCGGCAGTACATGGTCTTTCATATTGCGTTTAAACTTATCAACGGTTGTTTCTCTTTGTTCATATGTTTTAACGTCTACATACTCACTAAATAAATCCTGCACCGTATATTTCTTTTCGGGTTGCGTTTCGTTTGCAATCATTGTGTTTTCTTGATTCTCAAGCTTCTGTAGTAGTTTTTTAGCAGCATCACTTCCGTATGCAATACGGGTCAAAGCTTTCTTTTTACCATCTCCGGAAGTATAACTCATTTGCACTCTGTACTTTTGCAATCCGTCTTTTTTTATGCCGTCTACTTTATAAATTGGCATCGATACTCTCCTTTCAACGATGCTCAACCTTGTATGATTAGTATACCATATCCACTACTATCATACAAGGTCAAACATGAATTAATTACTGTAATTCCAACGCTTTCAGCTTGTTTCTTCTAGCTTCTAAATCCATAACATCTATACCCCAGACATCATATGCAACTGAGGTATTTACTTTGTACATTCCGTATGATAATTTTTCACGTTTTATCATTTCCTCTCTTGCCAGTTTTTTGAGTTTTGCCGTGGTTGCCGATGACAACCGACCAAATAATATTGTAATTTCCTTATTGCCAAGCTCCGGATGCGAATAAAAAATTTTCAAAGCATTGTCGATACTTGTGATTTGTGGAATATTCATTTGTGCCATGCCTCCTGATAACAATTTCTTTATTAAGTTTTCAAGGTGCATTAAAGTAAAATGTTCATAGTACCCATCCGGGTACAAAAAACACCCCATTTGAGGGGTATTGACTGCCTCCTTCCTTTTTTGGTATAATGTCAAGCATTAGGGGGAATAATTGCTTTTTTGTGATTACCTCCTTTTTTTCATTGCATTATTTCATG
>WQXS01000066.1 GCA_009784725.1 Oscillospiraceae bacterium | reverse complement strand
GTTCCAGTGAAATGAATAAATGTCTTGGTTGCTTTACTTGTATGACGGTTTGTGCTGCAACGGGTCAGAAAAACCATTCTTTGGTTAAAAGCGCGATTAAGGTGCGCACAACGGGAGGTATGGACAGCAGCTTTATTGCTATTGTTTGCCTTGCTTGCCTTGAGCCTGCGTGTATGGAGGTTTGCCCAAGCAATGCTCTTGTGTTGCGTGACGGAGGCGGTGTGCTTTTAAGGCCCGAAAAATGTATAGGCTGCCGTTTATGCGAATCGGCTTGTATTATGCGTGCTGTCAACTTTGATACTGAAACAAAAAAACCGATAATTTGCCGTCACTGCGGTATCTGCGCACGTTTTTGCCCGCATGAATGCCTTAAAATGGTAGAACCCGACGAGGGAAAGACCGAGGTGAAAACCAATGATTAATGAAAAATACATCAGAGTGCTGTTTGTTGATATGAACACGGGAAAAATCCGTGTTGAGCTTCGTGAGGATTTGATGGCGTACCTCGGCGGGGTTGGTATTGCAAGCAGATTATTAATGGAAAATATGAATCCCGAGCTGAAGCCTACAGACCCCGAGCAGCCGATAGTTTTCGCAATCGGAGCAGGTGCGTATGTTTTCCCCGTTCTCACAAAAACAGTTGCAATGTTTATTTCACCTCTGACAGGTGAACTCGGCGAAAGTTATGCAGGTGCCCGTATGGCAATGGCGATGCTGATGGCAGGATATGATGCGCTTGTGATAACCGGGAAAGCAAAAAGGCACAGTTATCTTTCCGTGTCCACCGATAACGTTTCTGTCCGGGATGCCCGTGCGATTTGGGGCTTAAACGTTGAGGAAACGGGTCATACTCTGCGTAACAGAGAACACCACAAAGGCGATTCAATAGGTAAACGGGCTATTATCCGTATCGGTCCTGCAGGTGAAAACGGTGTTTCGTTTGCATGTGTATGTGTTGATACATACCGCCATTTCGGCAGGCTTGGGCTCGGTGCAATCATGGGAAGCAAGAATCTTAAGGCTGTATCCATTTACGGCAACCGCTCGATTCCGATTCTTGACCATAAAAAGTACTTTAAGGTTTATCAGGAAATCTATAAAAAATGCACTTCAACCGACATGATGGCAAAATACCACGATGCAGGAACTCCGATAAATATCATGCCGCTCAATCAGGCGGGTGGGCTTCCGACAAGAAACATGCAGGAAGGTTCTTTTGAAGCTGCAAGCGATATCTGCGGTGATTCATTTGCGGAAAAAAATCTTATCCGTAAGATGGCATGTACGGGCTGCCCCGTCGGCTGTATCCATATCGGAATGTACCGCAGGGAATTTGACAAGGGCCATGAGTATGAGGCAATTAATGTTTCTTACGATTACGAGTTGATTTTTGCGCTCGGTACATTTCTCGGAATAAGCAGCACCGATAAAATAATCGCACTTATTGATGTTGTCGAAAAATGCGGACTTGACGCAATGAGTACGGGTGTTTGCCTCGGATGGGCAACGGATGCGCTCAAGAACGGGTATATTTCCACCGAAGATACACTTGTTGAGCTTGAGTTTGGTGTATACGGCGGGTATATCGAAGCGATAAAGCATCTTTCTGACGGAACAAATGCGTTTTACCGCAATTTAGGTAAGGGTGTTAAGCATGCTGCTTCAAAGTATGGAGGCGGGGATTTTGCAATGCATGTTGCGGGAACCGAAATGGCAGGATATCACACGGGATACGGTTCTCTGGTTGGTGCAGCGGTCGGTGCGAGACATTCGCATTTATGTAACGGCGGCTACAGCTTTGACCAGGAATCAACGAAGTTTGACCCCGATGAGCTTGTCGATAAATTGTTTAACGAAGAAATAGAGCGGTGCATGACAAACTCACTTGTTATGTGTTTGTTCGCAAGGAAAATTTACGACCGCCCGACAATTCTGGAAGCACTTAACACAATCGGATGGTCACTCACCGACGAAGACCTTACGGCAATCGGAAGGCGCATTTTACGAGAAAAATTACTTATCAAAAAGGCTCTCGGGTTTAAGCAAAAAAGCGTCAAACTGCCGAAAAGATTTTTCCAGACACCAAGCATGAACGGTGTTCTTAATGAGGAAACCGCAAATATGCTGATTCGGAAATACTCCGAAAAAGCAGACGAGCTTATGAATGAGGCGTTATGACGGTTAACTTTTACGGAAATATTAAAAAGCATACAAACGGTGAGGGAACTTATGTTCCTGTAAATAAAACACATTCAACTCTTCGGGATGTACTCGATGAGTTGAATGTTCATTTCGGCGATTCTTTCGCTTCATTTATTTCCGATAACGAAGCCTGCTTGTTTCTTGTAAACGGCAAGGGAATCAAACACACAGGCGGGCTTGATACACCTGTTTGCAACGGTGATATAATTAATATCCTGCCGTTTGTCGAAGCCGGGTAAAACAGTAAGACAGGGTTGTTGACCCTGCCTTACAGCGGACAATACAAGCCTTGTATTGTCTATTTCTGTTTGTGTTTAATAATATGTATAAGCGAGTGAACCCAGTGCAGCCGCAATTAATCCGAAAAACAGGATTGAAAACAGTATTGAAATACCAACACCGATTGCCATCATTACGAAATATGCCCTTGCGTAATTGCTTTTCCATATCGGTGTATCATTTCCGCCTACAGCCCACATTATCATGAGAATAAAACCTGCAATCGGAATCATTGCAAGCAATTGCACGACAATATAGTTACCCATCGTGGGTATTTGATATATTGAACTGTTAACCTGATGCATTTGCGGCGGAGGCGGCGGCATCTGATAGTTCGGCGGCGGTGGTGGTTGCATCTGATAATTCGGTGGCGGCGGTGGCGGTGGCGGCGGTGGCGGTGCGTTGAAATTAGTGTTTTGAGGCGGTTGTTGTTGATCCATGGTTTTATCCTTTCATTTTGCATTTTTTTATTACATTTTTTTGTTTTATAGTCTACTGGCTAAACACAGAACTATTTAATTTAAGCAATATATGAAATATTATACGAAATTACGTTGTATTACTTAATTCTATGTTGTCTCGGAAATGTCTTGCTACATCTTTCAGTGTGTCAATTTGTTCATCAGACAAACCAATGAGTGAAAAGGTTGCAGATTTTTCCATACCTAAAATATAATCTGTAGAAACATGAAAATATTTTGCCAACTCTACAATGTACGGTGTTGATGGAACAGATACACCCATTTCCCAAGCATTCACACCTGAACGTGTCAAACCTAAAGCTTTTGCCAGCTCTGTCTGTGTTTTTCCTGATTTTCTACGAAGCTCTTTTATCCGCTCTGCTAGTGAAAATAATTCTTTTGCCACAGAATCACCTCATCCTGTCTATAATACTGCTCTTTTTACGATACTTCATTGTCATTTTTTGATATTATAATTTGACAGTCTGTATGACATGTGTTATATTTTACGTGCTATTAATAGTAATTTTTTATGCTTTAAAGATATGTGTAGACTCTGATGTTGATTTATGGGAGGAAGTAAATTATGTATTGTAGTAATTGTGGGACACAGCTCGAAGAAAACTCTCCACTTTGCAACTCTTGCGGAACGAGAAGCGATGTTACACAGCCTGTATCGCCACTAGCACCACAACAAGTTGTATACCAACAGCAGCCACAACAATTATATTCACCACAACCTGTCTATTATGCACGGCAACCAACCCCTCCAGGTCGCGGTTTATCCATTGCAGGGATGGTTTGTGGAATTGTCGGACTTGCTTTTACACTAATTTCACTAGGATTTATTGGCTTGCCTATAGCAATTGTAGGCTTAGTTCTGGCAATTATTGGAAAGAAAAAGTTGAATGCAGTGGGAGCCACATCAGGCATGGCAACAGCAGGTCTTGTAACATCAATAATTGCTGTAGGACTCTCGCTAATTGTTACAATAGCCTGCATTGCATGTGTTGGAGCTATTGGCTCTTGTGGCACTACTTTGTTTAGTGATTTAATTAATGAATTAATATATTATTAACAGTTGATTTATATAAATGTATCCAATATTATTTGAAATACTCGGCAGACAAATAAGTGCATATGGGTTATTCATAATTCTAGGCACAATTGCAGCGTTTGGACTTACGTCAGCACTTTGTTGCTCATCATTGGTAAGGGGTCAACTATTAAATCGGACAGATACAATGCTGACATGTGGTATAGTCATAGCCGGAGCAATAGTTGGTGCTGTGTCATTGCGACCTATAATGAAGATTCCTGAAGTTATTATTCAATGGAGTTACTTCAAACAACTTTCAATAGGCGGAATCCTAGATTATGTTTTCGGCGAAATAGTATTTTATGGTGGCTTAATAGGTGGAGCAACAGCAGCAATAACATTCTGTAAGTTATATAAAATACCCATACTCCCAACATTAGATGCAATTGCTCCCTCTGTTCCACTTGGACATGCATTTGGCAGAATAGGCTGTTTAAAGGCCGGGTGTTGTTATGGAATCACCTTGAGCCACAATCATCCACTTGCTATTGTATATCCCGAAGCATCATTGGCCGCTCCACCCGGAATCCCGCTTTTAGCACTGCCGATACTTGAAGCGGGAGCCTTATTATTAATATCACTAATTGAAGTGCTTGTTTATATAACTACTCGTGCTAAAGGACTTTGCGTTGCTGTATACTTTGCACTTTATGCCATTTTACGTTTTTCTCTTGAATTTTTCAGAGATGATTCAATCCGTGGAATATATGGTTGGTTTTCAACATCACAATATATTTCTATGCTAATGTTTGCAATAAGTATTGTACTGACTTGCATTATTGTCCGAGAACATAAACAATCAAAAAAACTTAATTATATTGATGATTAAACAATGTGTTTAATAGATGAAATAGAAAGCGGTTTTTTTATAGTATTAAACTATCTGTTAAGTATGGTAAATCTGTCCGTAAATCTGTCAAAATTATCTTTACTTTCATAAGCAAATCTGTTAGTATAATAGCACAAGTAATTCCCCCTACCGAGTTATACCGGAGAGTATGGCGTTAAGGAGTGGGGGGTTTTGTATTAATCGTTAATATAGAAAAGAGAAACTACATGACTTACATATATTTTGATGAAAGCGGGTGCTTAGGTGTTGACTTCTCAAAACCCGGTACAAAGAAGCACTTATTGATTACTTTTCTTATAATAAATGAGTGCCGTCCGGTTATTTCTCTTGTTAAAAAAGTATCACGGACATTACCTAAAACAATAAGAAAAAAACGTGGTTCAGAACTTCATGCACATCACGAGAAACATATTACAAAAAAACGGTTTCTCAATGGCTTGGCAGGAAAAGACACTAGAATTGCTACAATGAATAAGTGTAATGTAAATTATTAATAGTAAGACACAAAGCAAGCATTAAATTGCTCCTTTATATTCCCTTATTATTGCCATTGACAAGTGTGGTAAATTAGAGTAATTTTTTCTTAGCGGGAATTTATGTGTATAAACACGAGCAGAGAGGGTTATTTTATGGCGACAGCGGTAATTATGCCAAGGCAGGGACAATCTGTTGAAAGCTGTTTAATCGGGAAATGGTATAAAAATAAAGGGGATAAGGTTTCGGCGGGCGACCTTTTATTTACTTATGAAACCGACAAAGCAACCTTTGAGGAAGAATCAAAGGTTGACGGTATTTTGCTTGAAGTTTTCTTCGAGGAAGGTGACGATGTGCAGTGTCTTGTAAACGTATGCGTCATCGGCTCTGAGGGTGAAAGTGTTGAGGAATTCAGGCCTGTTTCCGCTTCGGATTCGAACGGCGGACAGGCGGCGGGGCAGGAAGATGGTTCTTTTGTCGCATCCGCAGGACAAGGGGACGGTTCTTTTGTTACGTCCGCAGGACAAGGGGACGGTTCTCTTGTCTCATCTGCAGGACTAAGAGACAGGTCTCCTGTTGTATCTGTACGGCAAGGAGACGGGTCTCCTGTTGCAATTTCGCCGAGGGCAAGAAAGCTTGCGGCTAAAACAAAAGCCGACCTCCGGTATGCTGTGCCTACGGGTGCCGGCGGGCGTATTACCGAGCGTGATGTGCAGGCAGTTTTATCAGAGGGTTACCGCAGTTCCTCGGGTGATGTTGGTGCTGTCAATATCGGCACTGCAGGTGCTTTACGTTCTGCGGGTGCTTTACGGTCTGCCGGTGATGCGGGTGGTGCAGCGGTAAGTCCACAGGTTGATTATGCAAAGTTATACGATGGCAAGGCTGAAATCGCTCCGCTTTCAAATATACGTAAGTTCATTGCAAAGGCAATGTTGGATTCACTGTCTAACTCCGCACAGCTTACATCCCACTCTTCATTTGATGCAACCGATATTTTTGCATATAGAGAGAAATTAAAATCGTCGCCTGAGTCCGGTGTTTCCTCCGGCGGTAAAACAAGCATTACTGTTACCGATATAATAATTTATGCAGTTTCACGGGTTATTATCAGACCCGAGCACAAAAGCCTTAATGCTCATTTTCTCGGTGATTCATTAGCCGTTTTCAACAATGCACACATAGGTGTTGCGGTTGATACTCCGAGGGGTTTACTTGTGCCTACAATTTTCGATGCAAATACAATGACACTCCCGGAGCTCTCTGCTCATACAAAGGAGCTGTTTGATAAATGTAAGCAAGGCTCTGCTCCGCCCGATTTACTCAAGGGTGCATCCTTTACTATTTCCAATCTCGGCAGCCTGGGTGTAGAAATATTTACACCAATATTAAACCCGCCGCAGACCGGGATTCTCGGAGTTTGTAATGTTATTGAGCGTTTGAAAAATGGTAAACCCTACCCTGCACTCGGTTTGTCACTGACATATGACCATCAGGCAATGGACGGCGCGGATTCGGCAAGATTTTTAAGAGATTTAATTGTCTATCTGGAGAGCTTCACTGCTAATTTGGAAGCTTAACTGCATAAGGCATTGCGCAAAGTAGCGTCTAAAAGTTTTAAAGTGTCTTATAACAGGAGTGAAACGGAGGACCTGTCCCCTTGTTTCATGTCGAAAGGAATGGATGTAACAATGTTTGATTTAATTATTATCGGGGGTGGTCCCGGTGGATATATGGCGGCGGAGCGTGCAGGGCATGCGGGACTAAAAGTGCTGCTTATTGAAAAACGGGCACTCGGCGGTGTTTGCTTAAATGAAGGCTGCATTCCGTCAAAGACACTCCTGCACAGTGCAAAGCTTTATGATTATGCGGCGCACGGTAATGAATACGGCGTATACAGCGGCGGCTCCCGCCCGGAGATAGACCATAAGTTGGTTATTGAGCGTAAAAATAAGGTTGTTGAAAAGCTTGTCAGCGGTGTAAGTGCCCTGATGAAAGCGAAAAAGGTAACTGTCGTCTACGGAGAAGCGCAGATAATCGACAGCGGAACTGTTAAAGTCGGCGACGAGGTTTATAACGGCAGCCGTTTAATGATTGCAACGGGTTCTGTTCCTGTTATCCCGCCTATTGACGGTCTTGCAGAGGGGCTAAGCAAAGGATTCGTAATCACAAGCCGTGAAATTCTCGACTTGGAAAAAGTTCCGAAGCACCTTACTGTAATCGGCGGAGGTGTTGTCGGTCTTGAAATGGCTTCATATTATTCTGCGGCAGGTTCGAAAGTGACTGTTATCGAAATGCTTCATCAAATTGCAGGAGCAATGGACACGGAAATTTCGGATTTACTCATGAAAAGTTATGAGAAAAAAGGAATCGAATTTCTGCTTGATACAAAAGTTACCGCAATAACGAAAGATTCTGTCATTTATGACGGCGGCTCGGTAAAAGCAAACAAGGTCTTGTTATCCATCGGGCGAAAACCGTTTATTGAGGGTTTCGGGCTTGAAAACCTCGATTTGGTTATTAAAAACGGTGCAATAGAGACTGACTCCATCGGCCTTACTAACCGCCCGAATGTCTACGCTGTCGGAGACGTAAACGGCAGATACATGCTTGCTCATGCTGCATACCGTGAGGCAGAGGTTGCAGTTTCTCACATGCTTGGTGAATCTGATACTATGTGCTATGACGCTGTTCCATCGGTAATATATACATCACCCGAGGTCGCAAGCGTCGGCGAAACCGAAAAATCAGCAAAAGCCCGAGGCATCGACACAACATCAGTCACTGTCCCGATGGTCTACAGCGGACGTTATGTTGCAGAGAACACAGCAACAGACGGCATCTGCAAGGTTATAATAAATAAAGAACACCGAAATATAATCGGTGTGCATCTTTACGGCAGCTACGCCTCGGAAATCATCACAAGCGCATGCATGATGATAGAAATGCAAATGCGTGTAGAAGAAGTACAAAAATTCATCTTCCCTCACCCAACAGTAAGCGAAATGATTAGAGAAGCAGTTTTTAGATTGTAAACAAGGAGATATAAAAATGCCGAAAATTCAGGTTATGGATCCTAAGGAGATTAGAAAAAGCGGGTTTATTACGTTTAGTGATATTCCTGTTAATCAGTATAAGAAGACTGTTAAGGATGAGAAAGAAGCATCACAGGGAGCCGCAGACAGTGGTTTTAAGGATGATGATTTTGTAAGGATTTACAAGGATATGGCGATTATCCGTGAGTTTGAGTCGATGCTTTATTCTATTAAGACTACTAACGTATATAACGGTGTTGAGTATAATAATCCGGGGCCGGCTCACTTATCGCTCGGGCAGGAGGCTTCCGCTGTCGGGCAGGCTTATCTGCTTGATGAAAATGACTTTATTTTCGGGTCGCACCGCAGTCATGGTGAGATTCTTGCAAAAGGGCTCTCCTGCATACATAAGATGGATGAAAAAACGCTTCAAGGTATCATGGAGGAGTTTTTCGGCGGTGCAATTCTAAAAGTCGTTGAGGATAAACAAAAGGATGTAAAAGAGCTTGCGGTTGATTTTCTTGTTTACGGTGCGCTTGCAGAGATTTTTGCACGTGAGACGGGATTTAACAAAGGCCTTGGCGGTTCGATGCATGCGTTTTTTACACCTTTCGGGATTTATCCGAATAATGCTATTGTCGGCGGCAGTGGTACTATTGCAATGGGTTCGGCTTTATTTAAGAAAGTAAACAAAAAGAAAGGTATTGTCATATCAAATATCGGTGATGCTTCCATGGGCTGCGGCCCTGTTTGGGAGGCTTTGAATATGGCTGCAATGGACCAGTATACGCAGCTTTGGGAGGAAGGTTATAAAGGCGGCTTGCCGATTATTTTCAATTTCTTTAATAATCTTTACGGCATGGGTGGTCAAACAATTGGAGAAACAATGGGATATAATATGCTTGCAAGGGTCGGCGCCGGTGTTAACCCCGAGCAGATGTATTCTGAGCGTGTTGACGGTTTTAATCCGCTTGCCGTTATTGATGCGATGCGCCGTAAGATGGAGCTGATAAAGTCCGGCAAGGCTCCCGTATTTCTCGATACTGTTACATACCGTTTTACGGGTCACTCCCCGTCCGACAGCGGCAGTTACCGCACAAAGGAAGAGGTTGAGCTCTGGCAGGAGCAGGATTCGCTTGTTGTTTACGGCAAGGAGCTTGTGGATGCAGGCGTTTGCGGTCAGGATAGGTTGGATAATATCCAAGCGTATGTTAAAGACCTCATGACAAAAACATGTAAATTATCTATTGATGATAACTTATCTCCGAGAATTAAACCCGAGGAAGTCGGCAAACTTATGTTTTCAAATATAAATATAGCAAAGCTTGAAGACCTTGATCCGTCGTCTGCTCCGCAATCGGTGGATGTTTTACAGACAAAGGAAGAAAACCCGAGGGTTCAGCAGATTGCCAAAAAGGTCCGGTTCGCATATGATGAAAACGGCAAGCCTGTTTCAAAAATCAAGCAGTATCAGCTTCGTGACGGTATTTTTGAAGCAGTACTGGATAAATTCTATACTGACCCAACACTTGTTGCATACGGTGAGGACAACCGTGACTGGGGCGGTGCTTTTGCAGTATACAGAGGGCTTACCGAGGCTCTCCCCTACCATAGGTTTTTTAACTCTCCGATTTCCGAAGCCGCAATTGTCGGCAGTGCTGTCGGGTATGCACTCTCAGGTGGCAGAGCAATTGTTGAACTTATGTACAGCGATTTTATCGGGCGTGCAGGCGACGAGGTTTTTAATCAGCTTTCAAAATGGCAGTCAATGAGTGCGGGAGTTTTGAGAATGCCTGTTGTACTGCGTGTATCCGTCGGTTCAAAATACGGAGCGCAGCACTCGCAGGACTGGACATCACTCATTGCACATATCCCCGGACTTAAATGCGTCTTCCCGGCTACACCATATGATGCCAAAGGTTTAATGAACTCGGCACTCAGCGGGACCGACCCTGTTGTGTTTTTTGAAAGTCAGCGTATTTATGATATCGGTGAGCAGTTTGTAAAAACAGGCGTTCCCGAAGGATATTATGAAATCCCAATCGGTGAGCCGGATGTAAAAGTACAGGGCAGTGACATAACCATACTGACAATCGGCGCTACATTGTATCCCGCTCTCGAAGCAGTAAAAATATTAAAGGATAACTTCGGGATTTCGGCAGAGCTGATTGATGCCCGCTCCATTGTACCGTTTAATTTCGATAAGGTTCTTGAAAGTGTTAAGAAAACAGGATGTATTTTACTTGCATCCGATGCCTGCGAAAGAGGCTCTCATATAAAGGACTTCGCTCAAACCATAACCGAACTTGCATTTGACTATCTGGATGCACCTCCCGTAACAGTAGGCTCCCGCAACTGGATAACCCCCGCATATGAACTAGAAGATTACTTTTTCCCGCAACCCGACCGGATAATCGACGCAATTCACCAAAAAATAATGCCCCTGGACGGGCATGTACCAAAAAACAACTTCACCGAAATCGAACAACTCCGCCGCAGCCGCGAAGGAGTATAAAAGAGTGGCAGGATTGAAGTAGGGGGATTTATGGCTAAGTATGTTTATCCGGCGATATTTATAGAAGAGGATGATGGTAAATATTCGGTTTCATTTCCGGATGTTGAGAATTGTTATACCGGTGGCGATGATATGGCTGATGCTATTGAAATGGCTACGGATGCTTTATGTTTGATGCTCTATGATATGGAACAGGATAAAAATGAAATTCCTTTACCGTCAGATTATGGAACAATAAAAACAGGTGAAAGCGATATTGTTTCGCTTGTGGCTTGCGATACAGAATTTTATCGAAGATACTATGAACAAAAATCCGTCAAAAAAACACTAACAATTCCAATATGGTTAAACGAACGAGCAGAACAAGCAGGTGTCAATTTCTCTGCAACATTACAAACAGCGTTAAAGCATGAGCTTCATTTGTTATAGGAGTAATTTAATGTGTCAAGAAGGATAAAAGAGGAATAGGCCCAAAATGGGCCCATTCCAAAATGGAAATACCCCAAAATGGGGAATTTCCTCAAAGAGGGTAATTTTATAGTTATGAATATTCAAATTTTTGGTAAGGCAAAGTGCTTTGATACTAAGAAGGCGGAGCGGTATTTTAAGGAGCGGAGGGTTAAGTTTCAGCGTATTGACCTGCTTGAAAAGGGGCTTAGCCGGGGTGAGTTTGCGAGTGTGAAAGCGGCTGCCGGGTTTGATGCGCTTGTAGATTCTAAAGCCCCCGGTGTTGAAATATTGACCTATCTTGCATATGAAGCCGACAAGGAGGAAAAGCTCCTCGAGAACCCTGCGTTTTTTAAAACACCAATAGTCCGAAACGGCAAAAAAGCTACAGTAGGCTTCTGCCCCGATGTCTGGAAGTTGTGGGAGCAGGAGTAACGGCAACAGCGAGGCTGTGTGATGGTATTTTTTGATGTTTTGTGATATGCTTTCAGTGGAATGCGACAGAAGTGTGACAGGGGGACGGTTCTCCTGTCTTATATAAATAGCATAGATTGGTGGCTTTTTGGATACAATAATTTTAGATGCGTGTAAGCAGGAAAATATTGAGCTTTGTGCCGGCGTAATCAGAGACGGCGGTTTGGTTGCATTTGGTACCGAGACGGTTTACGGACTTGGTGCGAATGCTCTTTCCGGGGCTGCGGTTGAGAAGATTTTTGAAGTTAAGGGTCGGCCGTTTGATAATCCTTTGATTGTCCATGTTGCTTCGGTTGATGATGTGGCTGAACTGGTTTCTGACGTTCCCGATGTGTTTGATGTTTTAGCGGCGAAATTCATGCCGGGTCCGCTTACACTTATCATGAAAAAAAGCAGCAGTATCCCCGATAATGTTACAGCGGGACTTGATACTGTTGCTGTTCGTATTCCCGGGCATCCTGCAGCACTTGCTTTCTTGCGCGCCTGCAGCTGTCCCGTTGCCGCTCCGTCGGCAAACCCGTCAGGGCTTCCCAGCCCGACAAAGGCTGTGCATGTAATGGATGACATCGGCGGCAAAATACCCTATATTCTCGACGGCGGTGACTGTACCGTGGGACTAGAGTCCACTGTGCTTGATATTTCCTGTGATGTTCCGCGAATTCTGAGACCGGGTTTTGTTACATTTGAAGAACTTAGAGATGTGCTTGGGAATTTGGAAAATATTGGCGGTTTGGTATCGGGCGGTTTGGCGTCCGGTGGTTCGGTAAATGATGCTGTCGGTGACGGTATTTGTGCAGGTGTTGGAGTTAGTAGCAGCGTTGGTGATTGTGGCAGTGTTAGTGATTGTGGCAGTGTTAGTGTTGGTGGCAGTGTTGGCAGCAGTACCGCACCAAAGTCCCCGGGGATAAAGTACCGCCATTATGCACCGAAAACCCCGCTCACCGCTGTAGTCGGTTTTCCCGATGACACCGCAAAATACATAACATCACGTATGGATAACGATACCGCCGCAATAATGTTTGATGATTATGTCTTTTCTCATCCCCGTGTAATCACATACGGCAACAGCAGAGACTACCCCGCCCAAGCCTCCCGTCTCTTTGACGCTTTGAGGAATGCAGACAGCACAGGCGCATCCGAAATTTATATCCAAACACCACCCGAAACCGGCTTAGCCTTTGCAATCTCAAACAGAATCAAAAAAGCCGCAGGTAACAGGATAGTTGATATAAATTAAAATACGACAAGAGACCTGTCCCCTGTCGCATTGGAGGTAATTATGAGAAGTTTTGATAATATATATAGCAGGTTGCTAAGTTATGCTGAAAGTATGCAAATAATTGATACGCATGAGCATTTGAATCCTTTTAAG
>WQXS01000065.1 GCA_009784725.1 Oscillospiraceae bacterium | reverse complement strand
TTTGGCGGAAGAGGAGGGATTCGAACCCTCGGTAGGTTGCCCTACACAGCATTTCCAATGCTGCACCTTACGACCACTCGGACACTCTTCCAGATGATAAATATTCACTTATCACAGCATTTCCAATGCTGCACCTTACGACCACATTGTCTCCAATGTCTCGCAAGCGAGCCATAATATGAGACGTTAGGACACTCTTCCATATTCACCATTAATATCTGTTTACACAAAATATAATATGTCATGAAAATTATTATGTCAAGTTTATTAGGGGTTGCATGACTTCGGCACATTTTTCGGTGTGTTATATGGTAAGCGGGTTTCTTTTTTTCTTGACATGCGGTTGGCTGAGTAATAAAATACTTTGGATGAGAGTAGTGGAATATAGTGATTTGCATAATACTCGGCACTATGGGGGAAATTTCACGATTTTAAGAAGTCTTTGCGCCAACATTATGGCAATAGGATTTTGGAACATAAAGCCATCAAAATATGTACCACAATTGCGCAGGACTTTTCATCATAGGGTCAATATCCGACCTATGAAAAACAAACAATTATGTTTGTTTTTCCAGGGGCTTCTAAGCCTGCAAGGCTTAGAAGACCATATAATCTTTCCGTCAAGGAGGTGTATATATACGCAATGCCAAGTTCAGTCTTATTTTATGGAATTTCCGCTGCAGTAGCAATAGTATCGGCAATAGTATTCTTCTTCCTCGGTATAGTTTGCCGTAAAAAAGTATCCGAACGCGAAATCCAAAGCGCAGAAGAAAAAGCAAAAAGAATTATAAACGATTCAATAAAAGGCGCAGAAAACAAAAAGCGTGAAGCGTTACTTGAAGCAAAAGAAGAGATACACAGAAACCGCAGCGAGTATGAGCGAGAAGTTAAAGAACGCCGAGGAGAAATCCAAAAGCAGGAACGCAGACTCCAGCAAAAAGAAGAAATGCTGGATAAAAAAACCGAAATAATCGAAAAGAAAACCGAAGCAATCGAAAAACGCCAGGCCGACCTTGAGTCAGCACACGAAGAAGTTGCAACAATCAAACGCGGACAATTCGAAATGCTTGAGAAAATCTCCGGCTACACAGTCGCAGAAGCAAAAGCATACCTCATTAAAAACCTTGAATCAGAGGTTACACATGAGGCAGCAATGAAAATCAAGGAAATCGAAGACCGCCTTAAAGAAGAAGCCGACAACATGGCAAGGGAACAAATCTCTCTTGCCATACAGCGTTGCGCTGCCGACCATGTCGCCGAAGCAACCGTCTCGGTGGTTCCCCTGCCAAACGACGAAATGAAAGGACGGATTATCGGCCGCGAAGGACGCAACATCCGTGCAATCGAAACACTCACCGGAGTTGATTTAATCATCGACGACACACCGGAGGCCATAACACTTTCGGGATTCGATCCCGTCCGCCGTGAAATCGCACGCATATCACTCGAAAAACTGATTTTAGACGGGCGCATTCATCCTGCAAGAATTGAAGAAATGGTCGAAAAAGCCAAAAAAGAAGTTGACGCAACAATCAAATCCGAAGGTGACAGAGCTACATTCGAAACAGGCGTACACGGCCTGCATCCCGAAGTAATAAAGCTTCTGGGCAGAATGCGTTACCGTACAAGCTACGGTCAAAACGTTCTCAACCACTCTATCGAAGTCTCGCACATCGCAGGACTTCTTGCAGCAGAGCTTGGGGCAGATGTTATGACCGCAAAACGCGCAGGACTCCTTCACGACCTCGGAAAAGCAATCGACCATGAAATCGAAGGAAGCCATGTCAACATCGGTGTCGACTTAGCCCGAAAGTACAAAGAAAACGAAGAAGTTATACATGCAATCCACGCCCACCACGGAGACGTTGAGCCAAGAACAGTTGTCGCATGTATCGTCCAGGCATCCGACGCAATTTCGGCATCCCGCCCCGGAGCACGCCGCGAAAATGTCGAAAGCTACGTTAAACGTCTTGAAAGACTCGAAGAACTCACGGGTTCATTTAAAGGAGTCGACAACTCCTATGCAATCCAGGCAGGACGGGAAATCCGCATAATGGTTAAACCCGAAGAAGTATCCGAGGACCAGATGATACTGCTTGCAAGAGAAATTGCACAGAAGATTGAAGATGAGCTTGAATATCCCGGACAAATAAAAGTAAACCTTCTCAGAGAATCAAAAGCAGTAGACTACGCAAAATAAATACGCTCAAGCAAACAGCGCAGAAACGTCAAAGTTCCTGCGCTGTTTCTTAAAAGCAATACTAATCAGCTTCAGCTCCAAAAACACAAAAAGGAGAACCCGCCATGCTGCATTTAACCGACAAATCGCTTGAGGACAAAAACGCCTGGGAAACAGCCGGTTTTATATTGCCGAAGTTCGACCGCAGTGATGTAATGGAACGCACCCTTAATAACCCGACCTGGCTGCATTTTGGAGCAGGCAACATCTTCAGGGCATATATCGCCGAAATCGCACAGCAGCTGATTGATGACGGGCTGACAGACACGGGAATAATCGTTGCCGAAGGTTATGACGGAGAGATAGTCGACATGGCATATAAGCCATATAATAACCTCGGAATTTCCGTTACTCTAAAAAGCGACGGCAGCTATATAAGCAAGGTAATAGCCTGTGTTGCCGAGTCGACAAAAATGGACTGCAATGGGTTTTTGAGATTAAAGGAAATTTTTGAAAAAGAAAGCCTGCAGATGATCAGCTTCACCATCACCGAAAAAGGTTACAGCATGAAAAGCACCGACGGACAGCTGCATTCAAATTTTGCATCGGATTTTGCAACAGGTCCCGGTGACCCCGTATCATTTATGGGGAAAATCACCGCACTTTGTTACCACCGCTATAAAAACGGCGCAAAGCCTCTTACACTTGTGAGCATGGATAATGTGTCAAATAACGGAAAATGCCTGCATGAAGTAATATTAACATTCGCTAAAGCATGGGTAGCCTGCGGTCATGCCGATGACGGATTTGTTGATTATATTAATGATCCCCTGAAACTATCCTTTCCATGGACAATGATAGATAAAATCACGCCCGGTCCCGGTGCCGGCGTCGCAGGTGAGCTGCGTAAAAAAGGATTGGATATCCCCGATGGAATGCTCACAACAAAAAACACCGACATTGCTCCGTTTGTTAATGCCGAAGAAACAGGGTATCTGGTCATAGAAGACACCTTCCCGAACGGCCGTCCGCCTTTGGAAAAAACCGGTGTTATTATGACCGGCCGCGAAACTGTAAACAAAGCAGAAAAAATGAAAGTATGTACCTGCCTCAATCCCCTGCACACCGCTCTTTCAATATTTGCAAGTCTCCTTGGAATAAATAAAGTCAGTGACGCAATGCAGGACGATGATATTGTTAAGTTTATCCGGCGTATCGCCGATGAAGGAATGCCGGTTGTTATAGACCCAGGTATTTTATCACCGAAGGATTTTGCCGACACGGTTATAAATATCCGCCTGCCAAATCCGTCAATACCCGATACTGTTTTCAGGATTGTCACCGATACATCGCAAAAATTATCCGTACGTTTTGGTGAAACAATAAAAGCATATACAAGCAGCAATAAGCTTGATGTCAACTCACTCGATGCAATACCGCTTGCGCTTGCCGGATGGTGCCGCTATCTCGTCGGCATAGATGACGCCGGAAACACCTTCCAGCTTGCTCCCGACCCTTTGCTTGCCGAATTGAGACCTTTGTTTTCCGATTTCCTGCCCGGAAAAGACGCAAACTATAGCGCAGCTCTCCGCTCACTACTGTCCAATTCAGCTATTTTCGGCATCGATTTATATGAAGCGGGAATTGCACCTAAAATCGAAGAGTATTTTAAGGAAATGATGTCAAGCCGCGGTGCAGTCAGGGTTATTTTGCATAATTTGTCTTAATATTTTATATAGCAATCTATTACGGCATTTTCACTAAATATTGTCTTATTTTGTGTATTAATTACAAAATAGGGCAATATATTGTGTTTTTATGCATGTTTTCCTTGACTTTCCTTGATATTCTTAATAGAATCTTAAGGAATTGCCATGCTCCTTTTTAATAATTACAAAATATTATGGAACAAACAATTTCTATATACGTCATAAAATAGTTGTATAAGAAATAATCAGACGAAAGTTAGGAGAATAAAATTGAAAAAGAATGCATTTCGTATAATTGCAGTTATTCTGACAATCGCACTTGGTGTATCAGTACTTGCAGGCTGCAGAGACAACTCGAGCAGCAACTTTGTGCCGCCCGAGTATGTTTTTGTACCGGAGATAATCAATCTGCCGGCAGAACTGCAGGATGTCAGAAATCTCACGTATTTTGATGACACCCTGTATTTCTGGTCAAATGTTATGCTCGACAGAGATACTTGGCAATATGAAGTCAGGTTATATACGATGAATACCGACGGTTCAAATATTACACAACTGACTAACTATACTACACCCAAACCTCCCGAACCGGATGCCGAAGGCAGCTTCCATATTATGGCATTAAATGTTGATAATGAAGGTCATATCTGGCTTGCGGAAATGGGTTCATTTTTCCGTTTTGATCTGCCCGATGACTTTGACGGTGAGGAATGGGAAAAGTGGGAATACGCCGAACATCTTGGCGAAATCATGGGTATACGCAAGCTGGATGGCACGGGAGCAGAGATACTGACTCTTGATATCAGTGCTCTTTCAGCCGGAGTCGAATGGTTTTATATCAGTGCTTTTAACATTGACGGTCAGGGAAATCTTTATTTAGGCACAAATGACGGAGATATTTATGTTCTAAATGGCGAAGGTCAGCAGCAGTTTAAAGTAAATGTTGATAACTGGGTTGACAATCTTATCCGTATGCCGGACGGCTCAGTTGCATTTAACGGCTGGATGGAAGGTGTCGACGGTTATTCGATGGCACTTCGTAAAATAGATGTCGCTGCCCGTGATTGGGGAGAAACTATCGAGCTTCCTTCAAATGCATGGAATATTTATCAAGGCGGCGGGGATTATTCGGTAATATTCCGCGAAGGCTCCAATCTTTTCGGTCTTGATACCGAATCGGGAGAAAGCGTAAAAATCCTAAACTGGCTTGAAAGCAACATTGTCGGAGATAATCTTGATAATGTAATCATGCTTGAGGACGGGCGTATCATTTGCACAAATTCAACCTGGAACCGTGTAACAGAGGAAATGAATTTTGAGCTTAACATTCTTTCCAGAGTAAGATATGCAGACCTTCCCGAGAGAACTGTTATTACACTTTCAACAATATGGCTCGACCACCTTATCCGTAATCAAATCGTAAACTTCAACAGAACAAATCCGACATATCGTATACATGTCAATGATTACTCCGAGTTTAATAACGAAGATGACTGGGGTGCAGGGCTCACCAGATTGTCAACCGATATTATCGCAGGTAACATTCCCGATATTCTTGATGTGTCGAACTTACCGTTTAAGCAATATGTTGCAAGGGACCTGCTTATCGATTTATATCCTCTTCTTGACGCCGACACCGATATCGGCAGGGAAGATTTAATGGAAGCAGTTTTCAGAGCAGCAGAAATGGAAGGACAATTGTTCCGCATATTCCCGTCATTCTATATAACCTCATTGGTTGGACACCCCGATGTTGTCGGTCCCGGAATGGGATGGAACTGGGAAGAGTTTACCGCTGTTATGAACGCAAACCCGCAAGCTGACATGCCGCTCGGTCCTTGGGTGACAAGAGAAAACTTCTTATCTTCGGCAATATACGTAAATATTGATGAGTATGTCAACTGGGCAACAGGAGAGGTTAATTTCGATACACCCTCATTCATTCAGCTCCTTGAGTTTTCAAACAGATTCCCCGAGGATATAGACAGAGGTGATGGCGGATTTTATATGGAAGAGAGCGACATGATAGCCTCAGGCAGACAAATTATGGCATCTGCATATATCGGAGACTTCCGTACAATCCAGCAGTATCATTACATGTTTGGCGGAGCAATTGCATATAAAGGATTTCCGACCGAAAGCGGAAACGGTAACTCGCTTGGTATCGGCTCCAGCCTCGCAATAACAGCAAGGTCTTCACAAAAAGACGGAGCATGGGAGTTCATGCGCGGAATACTCAGCAGTGACTGGCAGGATGAAAATATATCATGGAACTTCCCGACAAACAAAAAATCCTTTGACAACCAGGTCCAGCGTGCCCTGGACGATGATTCCAGCCACGGAATAAGCTGGGGTCCCGGCATGGAAATGGAGCTCGGACGTGTAACACAAGCAGATATCGACCTTATAAAAAGTCTTATTGATTCAACCTTCGGTATCGTAAGCTATGACGAGGCATTGATGAACATCATTAACGAAAACACATCCGACTTCTTCAACGGCAGAAGCAGTGCACAGGATGCGGCAAGAATCATTCAAAGCCGTGTATCAATATACGTTTCCGAGCAAAGCTGATAAAACCGTCATTGCGGCCTCTCTCACTCATTGATTGGGGCCGCAACAAAATAATTAATGGGGCGCGAAAAGAGGCAGTGCAAAAATGCTGAGTGAACTTTGGCGGTATCTAAGAGGTAAACGGTGGCTGAGAAGAATCAAAAATTATACCGATGGGCTAAACACACGCCATCGCGATAATATAGGCGGTTCTCTTTGGCTGGCACCGAGTCTTTTGGGAGTCGCTACATTTTATATAGTTCCTTTTTTTGTTATAGTTTATTACTCGGTAATCAGCGGCCCGATAAATCCCCGTTTCGTATTTTTTGATAACTTTTCAAGGCTTTTTCAAAACGACGCTTTCAGAACAGCCGCATCAAATACACTCACATTTTCTATAGTAGCGGTTCCGCTTGCTGTCGTGCTATCCCTGCTCATCGCACTAATGCTGGAGGCCCGGATCCCGCTTAAAAGTTATTTTCGCACATTTTTCTTAAGTCCCCTGATGGTTCCTGTTGCATCCGTAGTACTGATATGGCAGGTTTTATTTCATCCGAACGGTGCTGTTAATGAATTAATCGAGCTCTTTGGCGCTTCCGGAATCGACTGGATGCAGTCCGAGCACAGCCAGTTTGTTGTCGTTATATTGTTTTTATGGAAAAATCTCGGTTTTAACATGATTTTATTTATGGCGGCACTGAGTAACATCCCGCGTGAGCTGCTCGAAACAGCGGATGTCGAAGGAGCGGGACCTTTCAGTAAGTTCTTTAATATAAAAATAAGATATTTATCTCCGACATTGCTTTTTGTTACGATTCTTTCTTTGATTAATTCATTTAAGGTTTTCAGAGAAGTTTATCTGCTTACAGGCGACTATCCGTACGGAAATCTATACATGCTGCAGCACTTTATGAATAATATCTTCAGAGCGCTTGATTACCAGAGACTTGCTGCCGCTGCAGTTGTTATGACCATCGCAATGGTTATCATTATTCTGACCCTCTTCATTGCAGAAAACCGCTTTGGAAGGGATGTGGAAGAATGAGAAGAAGATATTTCGGGCGCACAGGTTTATTTGTCCTCTCACTCGTTTTTGCAGTAGGCTTTTTATTGCCGACAGTGCTTACAATTTCCAATTCATTCATGACTCAAAGCGAAATCAACGCAAACTACGGAATGATTTTCGAAAGCACAAGACCCGGTGTCGGCACATATGTTTCAGACAGTGTAAATCTTAAATTTATCCCGGATAAAGTCAGTGCTGACCAGTATTTTACCGTTCTTTTCAGAAGCCCCGAGTACCTTTATAAGTTTTGGAACTCCGTAATTCTTGTTCTTCCAATCGTTATATTGCAGGTCGGTATAGCTTCATTCGCTGCTTACAGCTTTACAAGATACCGCGGTAAATGGAAAAACTTCCTGTTTTTCTTCTACATCGTCCTTATGCTGATGCCCTACCAGGTTACAATTGTTCCAAACTATCTTGTGGCAGAGTGGACGGGCTTGCTCGGTTCACGGTGGGCTGTCATATTCCCCGGTGCCTTTGCGCCTTTTTCCGTATTTCTGCTCACAAAATTTATGCGCCGTATCCCGTCTGTTTTAATCGAAGCGGCAAAGCTTGACGGTGCAAACGAATGGCAGATTTTCACGGGTGTCTGTATCCCCCAGTGCCGGAGTGCATTGTACTCAATTGCGATTCTGGTTTTTATCGACTACTGGAACATGGTTGAGCTTCCGATGATTTTGCTCGACAATGTCGAATCGCAGCCTCTCTCCGTTTACCTCGCAACAATAAACGCAGGCGAAGCAGGTGTTGCATTTGCGATAGCCGTTATTTATATGATACCTCCGCTGCTGCTCTTCCTCCATGGTGAAGAGGCACTTGTCGAAGGTATAACACATTCCGGTTCTGTTAAGGGTTAAATAATAAACTGATTAAAGGGTGGTCATTAATATGAAAGATACGGAAGTAAAAAAACGAAAGTGGGTTATGCCGGCTATAATTGTGTTCCTTTCTGTTATGCTGGTGCTGACCTTTTTCTCAAACACAATTATGAACCGCTCTTTACCCGAGGTCGCAGCGCAATACACCCAATCAGGCACAATCACCGCAAGAATCCGCGGCAGTGGCACCGTCACCGCTAACGAAAGCTTTGAGGTTAAGCTCGACCAAACCAGAAAGGTTGAAGAGGTACCCGTCCGCAAAGGTGATGAGGTCAATATAGGAGATGTGCTGATTGTTTTATCAGGTACAGACAGTGCGGAGCTGGACGGACTCAGAAGTAATTTATCGGACAAGGAACTCGAACTGGAAAATCTGCTTCTTGAAATGTCAAAGGGTGACAATACTATTTCTGCCCTGGTGCGGGCAGTAACAAGTGCAAGAAACTCATTGTCCGATGCGCAAAACACATTGGCAGGAATTCAATTCAACAGTGCAGCATACGGTGCAGCTCAGGCAGAAGTGGATTCCGCAGCCGCAACTGCAGCTGCCAGATTATTCGATTCACAAGTCGCCGATTCCGAGCTTGCAACTCTCAACAGCATAATTGCCGACGGCGGTACGGTTGATCCCGCTGTACTTGAAGCAGCACAGCAAAAGGTTCGCGATACAACTGCAGCAAATTCTCTTGCACAGGCATCATTGACACTCGCTAATTCAAATTTAGCAGCAGCAGGAAACAGAGACGCCTGGTTAATGGCAAGCAGCTCTGTCAGACAAGCTCAGTTAAATCTTGATGAAGCGAATGCAAACCTTGCACTTGCACAGTCAAATGCAAGTGTAGATAATTCTATCGAAGGCGTAAGGCTTCGAGTATTAAAAGAAGAAATAGACGACTTAAAAGAGCAAGTGGATAAGCTTGAAAAAGAAGGCAATACCACGGATATCAAATCACTTGTCGGTGGTATTGTGACCGATATAAATGTTTCCCCCGGAAATACAACCGACCCGAACGACGATACTCCGCTTATGATTATCGAAGTTGTTGACAGGGGTTATTCTCTCAGTTTCCCTGTCACTGCAGACCAGGCAAGCAGAGTAAATGTCGGTGACCAGGCAGATGTTGACAGAGGCTGGTGGAGCCGAACTGACGAATTAAATGCTCAGCTTGTAAGCATCAGGACAAATCCGCAAGACCCGATAACAGGCAGGATATTAAACTTTTCAATTACCGGTGATGTTGAAAGCGATATGCAGCTGAACCTAACGCTGGCTCAGCGCAGCGTTAACTACAATGTAATTGTTCCAAACAGCGCACTTCGCAGTGATACCAACGGGGATTTCGTTCTTGTTGTTGTTTCGCGCCCAAGCCCGCTCGGAAACCGTTACATTGCAACAAGAGCCGATATTAATATCCTTGCCTCCGACGATACAAGCGCCGCAGTTTCCGGTGCACTTTCGGAATGGGAATTCGTTATAACAAGAGCCTCAGCCCCCATTGAACCCGGCATGCAAGTAAGACTGGTAGACAACCCGTAAGATAAAAAAGAAGGTTTTATATGCTTCTGAGAAGAATAATAATTATAGCCGTAAACGTCTTGTGTCTTACTGCTTTTATAATCTGTCTTGCTGTTTCCTCTTCACTCAGAGCACCACTTCGGAGCCAGCAGGTGGCAGCCGCATGGGCAGGTCAAAGCGGAGAACGGTTTTCACAGCTTTCAGTATTTTTCCCCGTTCCTTCTTCTTTTGACGAAAACCAGGTCCATGCATTACGGGATTCTCTGGATAGGGTATTACTTTCCGAATCTCTTGAATCCACCGACGACAGTACTCTATATACCGATGCCTGGTCTTCGGTTACAGAGGTTTCATTAATAAGTCAGCGCGGAACAGCGACCGCCAAAGCAATAGCAACAGGCGGCGACTTTTTCCTGTTCCATCCCTTAAAACTCAGAGACGGCGGCTATCTTTCACCGAATGATGTTATGAAAGACCGTGTTGTCCTGGACGAAGAGCTTGCATGGAGGCTTTTCGGGGCTGTAAACATTGCAGGATTCGAAGTGATAATAAATAACAGTCCATTTATTATTGCCGGCGTTGTGGCACGGGAAAATGACTTTGCAAACAGCAAAGCATACACATACGGCGCAGGCTTATTTATGTCCTACGAAATGCTTTTGGAAATGACAGAAGGTAACGCAAAAATCGAGTGCTATGAAATCGTATTACCCAACCCTATAGCAGGCTTTGCACTGTCATTATTACCTGTTGATTTAAAAGGCGACGATATGACCGACCCAAGCGCACTAATAGTCGAAAATACTACTCGCTTTTCACTCGGCAATTCATTCGCTCTATTAGGTTCATTCGGCGAAAGAAGCATGCGGACCGACGCATACCACCTTCCTTATTGGGAAAATGCCGCCCGTTATGCCGAAGACTGGATTGCCCTTCTGCTCCTGCTTTCACTAATCTTTATAGCCTTCCCGGTCGTTTGCGCAATAATATACCTGGTCATACTTATCCGTTTCGGAGTAAGACACTGCAAGGTTTTTATAAATCAACTAATCAAGAAAAAAGACAAACGCGCATACGAAAAATACATCCTCGAACACGGCGAAGACGGCGAAGCAGTATACAATGTTAATGATATAATAAGAGAAGTCCAAGACGAAATATATTGATGTGGCAAGGGGACACTGTGTTTTATTCAGGGTCCCCTTGCTCAATCACTTTACACTTAACTTCAACACTTCGCGGATGATTTCCTCTACGGATAGTGCATCGATATCGAGACCTCGCATTGCGGCTGATATTTCTCCTTGGCTGTAGCCGAGGACTGTCAGTGCTGCGGCGGCGTCTCTTTGTTTTGTCCCGAGTCCTCCGCCCGATGTATCGCTTTGCGGTACAAAGCCCGAAGCCTTTAATGCGGGCATTTCCTTGCTCACTTTATCTTTCAGCTCCAGTATTATCCGCTGTGCAAGCTTTTTACCAACCCCCGGAGCGATTGTCAGAGCGGATTCATCATCTCCGATAATCGCAAGAGCAAGAGCTTCGGGTGACGCCGATGAAAGTATAGATATTGCCGCTTTCGGGCCGACACCGGAAACACTCAGCAGCTGTTCAAATGCTCTTTTTTCACTGATACCGTAAAAACCGTAAATATCAAACGCATCTTCTTTAACATTACAATACGTATATAACTTTGCCTTTTTCCCCACCTCAAGATGAGACAGAGTATTAAGCGTCGTCATGCATGCATACCCAACCCCGCCAATATCAATAACCGCAAGATTCTGAGCAATAACCGTAACGGTTCCCTCTAAATAGTAGAACATATATAATAACTCCTTATATTTCAGTATTTTCAACGCTTTTTCATTATTGTTTATGTTACTTTTCTGTCGGTAACCTTGCAATATATGCATCCAATAGATTTGCAAATTCTGCCGGTGTTATTACCCACGAATCGCCGGGATAATGTTTTATGTTTCCTGTTACAAGATATGCTCCGGATTTTTTTGCAATGTCATAAAAACACCTGTCATCTTCATCCGGTAAAGAGATTTCGCTTGCATCAATGGTGACCGATAATCCATATAAAGAGATTATCTCAAGTAAATTGTCAACATCTTTTGGGTTAAAGCCAAACTTATCTCTGTAAAGGACATCGCGGTACTCACTCATTATTTCACTGCAATAGAACATATTAAAGTGTTTTTCTTTAATAGAATTAATAATCTTTGCGGAAAATCCATGAGCGGTTATCAAGCCCGAAACGAAAACATTTGTATCAATAACGGCATTAAGCATTAATAACACCTGCAACTTTGCGTTTCTGTCTTTCATTGCGCGACAATGCTATTTCAGCATTTATTTCTTCCAATGTCATTTCAGCTGCTCCGCTGCGCTCTGCTGATGCTCTCATATTATTAATAGTTTTTGTAAGCTTTATTTGATTCAAAACAGCAAGCGTTTCTTCAAAATCATTCTCATTTACTTGAATCATCACTGCTTTTGGCTTGCCGTTGCTGGTAACAACTATTTTTCCATTATCCGTTAACATATCATTTATTTTTGCAGTTGATGTCCTTAGTTCACGAAATGAAACAAAACTCATACCTGACATATTCTCCACCCCCTGTGCTAGATTTATTTATATATTATTAACAGTGTACCACATTGATGCCATATCTGTCCACATTTATATTCAATTCGCATATTTACTTTTAATATATACTCCCTCCTTTCCTCTCCTTTTAAGACACCGGATTGCTCTTCCCGAGTGTCTCTATCGTTTGTGAATAAATAATATTGAGATTATCACTTAGTCTAACGTTCCGAAAAACTCTTTTATTTTTTCTCCCTTAATTATTCTGACGTTATCGGGCATTGCATAGTCATTTGGGTGCTTCTTTTCGTATTCTTCGGCTTTCGCAAAAGTTGCTTCTAACTGCTCAAGCTGCTCTTGTGTGCTTATTACTATACTCTTATTAATACTAGAAGATGCCATGGCGTTTTCTCCTTCAAAATAATTTTTTAAGTAGCTCAATAGCTAGTGTCAAACTACACACTTATACCGCAATATTGTTGTTCTGGCTATTTCTGAGACGCTCATACAGCTAATTGTGCTTATTTTATTCAGTGGCAGATGCCAGGGCTACACTCTGGGTTCTCTTCAAGTGGGTGCAGCTTTTTAGTGGGGAGTAGGATATGACAAGGCAGTCATTGTATCATCAACAAAGCCGTACTTTACGTACATTTGAGTTTCCCCATTTTTCCGTCTGTCTTTTTTACGCCCCCGCGCTGCGCGCGCCCGCGCCCCCCGCCCGTACGCCGCCCGGTGGGCGGGATTACGGATTAAGCAGTAGACAGATATGGTT
>WQXS01000064.1 GCA_009784725.1 Oscillospiraceae bacterium | reverse complement strand
GCAAAACCGTTTGATATATACGGAAAATGGTTCTGTCAATGTACCGCACGCAGGTTGTCAATAACACTTCTGCGGTGTTTCCCGATTATTATAGTCGGTTTTTTGCTGCCTTATCCGTACACAATGATTTTACCGCCCGACATAATACAGCTGATAATGTTCCTGCTGTCATCAGCTCTTGCCTTATCGGTAGTGGTTGCATTCAGCATGATAATATACATTTCAACATTTTATACCATGTCATCTGCGGGAATGCGGATTGTCGGCGCAGTTCTCGGGGACTTCCTTGCAGGACACATTTTGCCGCTGCCGTTTTTCCCAAACGGATTCAGGCAGGTAGCGGAGCTGCTTCCGTTTGCCGCAATGCAGAACATGCCTCTTCGGATTTACACGGGCAACATAGCCGGCACCGATGCAATCGGCGGAGTATTTTTTCAAATATTCTGGCTGGTTGTTTTAATTGCTTTAGGAAAAGCATGGATGAACAGAACACTCAAAAGAGTAGTCATACAAGGCGGATGATTTTTGCAAACACAAACTATTCTATGAAAGAATGGTCATTATAATGGCACTATACTTAAAATACCTTTCAATTCATATGAAAAGTCAAATGCAGTATAAGGCATCGTTTTTCCTTATGCTTATCGGGCAATTTTGCATTTCGTTTACAGTACTGCTCAGTATGCTCTTTTTACTCGGAAGATTTACTACAGTCGATGATTTTACACTGCAAGAGGTATTGCTTTGTTTTGCCGTTGTTTTGATGGCATACTCTGTTGCAGAATGCTTTGCAAGGGGTTTTGACTTATTCCCGCAAATGATTTCAAACGGCGAGTTCGACAGAGTTCTTGTAAGACCAAAAGGTCTTGTATTTCAAGTATTATCAATGAAGGTCGATTTTTCAAGACTCGGAAGATTAACACAGGCAGTTCTGGTATTTTGTTATGCGATACCTGCGAGTGATATTGTGTGGACAGTTGATAAAATTATAACTTTAATTCTTATGATAACATGCGGAATCATTGTGTTTTGTGCATTATTTCTGGTTTATGCAGCAGTTTCGTTTTTCACCATTGAAGGCATCGAATTTATGAACATTGTAACTGATGGAGGCAGAGAATTCGGCTCATACCCGTTTTCGATCTACGGCGAAGGCATATTGAAATTCTTAACCTACATAATCCCGCTCGCACTCTTCCAATATTACCCGCTTTTGTACCTCTTAGACAGAGAGCAAGGCATCGAATACATGCTCGCACCCCTGCTGAGCTTATTATTTTTAATCCCCGCTTATATATGCTGGCGCATCGGCGTATATAAATACAAATCCACCGGCTCGTAGTAAATGGGGGACAGGTGTTGTGCTTTGTTTTTGAGGGTGGGTCAGGGTACAGAAAATTGATTTTCGTTCACGGAAGCATGGACGCTGGAGAGCGCTCAGTAGAAACAGGACGTTTCTTCTGGGCGTAGGAAATTAATTTTATGTACCCTGAGCCACCCTGAACAAAGCACAATGTCCTCCTGTTCTTAGCACAACACCGTTGACAAACCTCTGCTGTCTTGTCATAATCTATACTATATAAAAAGTGAATTTTGCAAAAAAAGGAAGTACAATGGCGAAATACAGATTTGAACCTGATTTTAATGAATTTTTGTGTGTCTTAAACAAGGGGAAGCCTTCACGTCCGGTGTTGTTTGAGTTTTTTATGAATCCTGTGATATATGAGATTCTTGCGGGTTACAAGCAAAAGGAAAACACCGAAGAATCCCGCTGTGAGCAGATGATAGATGCATTTCATGCAGGTGGGTACGATTTTGCAACAGTGCATGCAAGTGATTTCAGCTTTCCCATAGCGAAACGTGAATTTCAAAAAACATCATCATTAAATGACGGGTTTGTAATTACCGATAAAAAAAGCTTTGACGAATATAGGTGGCCCGACCCGAGGGATTTCGATTGTTCCCGCCTCGATAAAATGGGTAAATACATGCCCGACGGAATGAAGCTTATGGTTGCGGGTCCCTGCGGGGTTCTGGAAAATACAATAGCGCTTGTCGGATATGAGAACCTTTGCTTTTTGCTTCTTGACGAACCGGAGCTTGTTGAACAGGTATTTACGGAAGTCGGGGAACGTCTCTATAAATATTATCAAACAGCTGCAGCGCACGATGCAGTCGGTTTGCTAATGGTAAATGACGACTGGGGATTTAACACTCAAACCTTTCTATCCCCAAAAGATATGCGCCGCTATATATTTCCGTGGCATAAAAAAATTGTCGAGCTTGCACATCAGCACAACAAGCCCGCAATCCTGCATTCATGCGGTTTTGCCGATGAGATTATGGATGATATTATCGACGATATAAAATTTGACGGAAAACATTCGTATGAAGATGTCATTAAACCTGTTGAGGAAAGTTATAAACTCTGGGGCAGACGTATCGGTATTCTGGGAGGCATCGACGTTGACTTTTTGATCAGGTCATCAACGGATGTGATTACAAAACGCTCGTCTCAAATGCTGGAGCTTGCAGAGGAAAACGGCTCTTACGCACTCGGTTCGGGCAACAGCATTCCCGAATATATCCCGTATGAGCATTATAAAGCAATGATTGACGCTGCACTTGTGAAACGCTAACAATCCGTGCATCGGGGACAATCCGCAATAAAAGGGGGGGAGCATATATGACTACAGATTTAGTAAAAAAGTATGAAACTTTTTGGGCACACGGAGATGTAAAAACTCCGATGCTCAGTATTACAGTTGAAGATAAAAAGGCGGATTGGGAAGCAAATGCGCCGAAAACAAGTTATGACCGTTGGGAAAATCTTGAAGCAAGATATAAATGGTCGCGTTTTTGCATGGAAAACACACTATACTACGGCGATGCAATCGCAACGGACTGGGTAAACTTCGGACCGGGAGCACTTGCGGCTATGATGGGAAGCAACTACGTAGCCGATGAAAATACGGTATGGTTTGGTTATAAAGAGTACTTCTTCAAGGATTGGAGCAACTTGAGCGACCTGCGGCTGCAAAAGGGCGCTCCAATGTACAAGATGGTCGAAGATATGACACGTATGCTGACCGAACGAAATGACGGTAGTTATATGGTCGGAATAAGCGACCTCGGCGGCAACCTCGATATTCTCGCATCACTAAGAAATACAGAGGACCTTCTTGCCGATTTATACGATTACCCCGATGAGGTTCTCAGAGCGACAGAAATAATCGATGAAGCATGGATGGAATACTATTCGATGCTTCGTGAAATAATCAGAGCTTCAGGCCAAAAAGGCCACATAACATGGCTCGGCCCATGGTGCGAGAACTCATACTATCCGCTCCAATGTGACTTTGCGGCTATGATATCCCCGAAGGATTTTGAAAAGTTCGTAATGCCGTCACTTATACGCACAAGTGAGTTTCTCGGAAACAGCATTTTCCACTTCGACGGCCCGGGGCAAATCGTCCACTTGGACCAATTATTATCTGTAGAAAAAATGGACGGAATCCAATGGGTTCCGGGAGACGGGAACGCAGCTACTTGGGACAATAAATGGGTACCGATGTACAGAAAAATACAGGAAGCAGGGAAAGTCCTTGTATTGCACGGGTTTGATACAATAGAAAGAGTACTTAATATGTGTGATCAGCTTTCACCAAAAGGTCTATGGCTGCGTGTAGAACTAAAAACCGAAAAAGAAGCAGAGGAGCTGCTGGCGAAATTTTAATAGAAAAAAAGGAACACATTTTACAAGGAGGTACCTGCCATGACAGGAAAAGAACGCATAATCCGTACATTAAACAGACAACCGCTTGACCGGATTGGGATTTATGAACACTTCTGGAGTGATACTCAAGACCATTATACAAAGCAGGGTAAAACAAAAGAAGGCGAAAACTACGACAGTCATTTCGGTTTTGATATGAGCACCTTTTGGCCGATTGATTTAACACTTGATATTGATTTCAAAAATGAAATCGTCGCAGAAACAGAGGACACAGTAACAATCAAAGACGGCAACGGTGCAATACTAAAACAGCACAAACACCATAACACAACACCCGAGCATATTGACTATTCCGTTAAATGCCGCGAGGACTGGGATAAGGTCAAAGGTAAACTGACAGCCGACCCCCGCAGAATTAATTTCGAAGTATATCGCAGGATTAAAAAAGAATGCGAAGAAGCCGGACGTTTTTTCGCACTTTCCGGCATTCTGCCGTTTGAATGCATGCACCGTGTCTGCGGTCATGAAGAAATGCTTGTCGCAATGATTGATGACCCCGACTGGATTTTGGACATGGCGGATACATTTGTCACAATGATGATAAAACTTGAAAGAATGCTTTTCGACAAAGAAGGCTTACCCGACGGATTTTTCTATTATGAGGACATGGGTTATAAGGAAAAACCTTTTATGTCACCAAGGCATTACCGTGAGCTTATTTTCCCGGGACATAAAAAGGCCTTTGACAATGTGCATTCCCTCGGGCTTAAAGTAATTGTCCATTCATGCGGATTTGTAGAGCCGCTTCTCCCCGATATGATTGAAGCGGGAATGGATTGCCTGCAGGTTATCGAAGTAAAAGCGGGAATGGATTTGCTGCGTATTTACCGGAATTTCGGGGACAAAATCGTTCTGATGGGCGGAATTGATGTCCGTACATTATATTCAAACGACAAAGCAATCATTGATGCTGAGCTTGAATCGAAAATACCGATAGTTATGCAGGATTTCGGATATATTGCACATAGCGACCATTCGATACCGAAAACAGTTGATTATGAAACATTCCGCTACTATATCGACAAGGTGTTGGAGCTTGGGACATACAAACTGGATTTAGTGTAAACCGCCGAGGTTTATTAAGAAGAAGAAGAAGAAGTAGGAGTATTAATCTATGAAGGTATTAGCAATTGATATTGGCAGCTCAAAACTGACATTGGGTTTGTTTGGTGCCGGGGGGGAAGAGCTTGATAAGGTTTCCATAGCATTATCGGCCGACAGCACACAACGCAGTATCATTCGCGCAATCAATGAAGGAACCGCTCAGATGGATTTAAAGGATGTTGCTTCCGCCGGGGTCACGATTCCCGGTCTTGCCGACACAGAAAAAGGTATATGGGTATTGGCAACATTTACAGGTATAGAGGATTTTCCCATCGTTGAAGAACTGACTAAAGTATTGAATATTCCTGTTTTTCTGGAAAATGATGTAAATGCCTGTGCGCTTGCCGAAAAACGGTTCGGTGCGTGCAAGGATATTGATAATTACATCTGGATAACAGTAGGCAGCGGAATCGGAAGCAGCCTGGTGCTGGAAGGTTGTCTTTACAAAGGCTTTTCCGGTCACGCCGGGGAAATCGGGCATTTCACTATTGAAGAAGCCGACGGGTACCCGTGCGGCTGCGGAAATATCGGATGCCTTGATGCACAAGCTGCAGGTCCCGCAATCGCAAGGTATTATGAAGGCTTTACGGGAAACAAAATAGAAGGAAGAACAAAAGAAGTCGGAGAGCTTGCCAGAGGCGGTGACAGAAACGCAATTGCAGCATTTGAAAAAGCAGGTTATTACATCGGAAAAGCACTTGCATATACAGTAAATATCATTAATCCCGAAGCCGTTATTTTCGGCGGCGGGGTCATGATGGACAGTGAACTGATTTTACCGATAATCAAACAGGTATACAGCAAATATTCACTTACCATAGCAAATGAAAATCTATCAATAATCAAAACAATTTTAGGCTACGACGCAACCTTGCTCGGCGCAGCGTCTGTAGCGTTAATAGGTATCGAATAGTTATAATGACATCATTATCTTACAAACCTCTTGGAGCTTCTCCGGTACCTTAATGTTCTGCGGGCATTTTTCTGTGCATACGCCGCAATGTGAGCATTCGGATATTGAAGCTTCAAACTTTGCTTTCCACATGTCTTTTGCCTGCTCCGTCATGCCGTATACATTGTGGTACGTATAGGCTTCGAAAATACTTGGGATTTCGATACCCTTCGGGCATGGCATGCAATAGTTGCAGCCGGTGCAGTATAAATCAGAAAGCTTTTTGAGCTCTTCCATCATGATATTTGCCTTACGGAAATCCTCAGCTGACATAGGCTCTTGGATGTCGGCGATTTTTAGATTCTCCTCAAGCATTTTCATATCGCCCATTCCCGATAAGGAGCAGGAAACATTCTTATTTCCAAGTACAAAACGCATTGCAAGCTCAGGTGTTGAGTAGCTTGTACCGAGCAGTTTTTCCGAAAGTGCAGACGGAACAGAAAGACGGCCGCCGCCGACAGGTCCCATAACGACAACGCCAAGACCTTTATCCGCAAGGTAATCAATGCATTTTTCATGTGAGCGGTCAAGCAGGTTGTATTGTAATAACACAGACGCAAAAATTTCAAAACTCTCTACCATATACGGGATATCCTTCGGGTCTCCGTGGAAGGAGAAGGAAATATGCTTGATAAGCCCCTCGTCAATAGCTTTCTCGGCCTCTTTTCGGAGTCCCATTCCGATTACGGTTTCATCAAATGCTTCCTTATTGATACCGTGGAAATGGTAAAAATCAATGTAATCCATATCCATTAATCCAAGCTGTAAATCGAGCATCCGCCTGAAATCGGAGGTTTTGCTTACTTCGTCAAATGGGATTTTGGTCGAAACCATCACCTTGCTGCGGTCCATCAGCCTGACAGCTTTTCCGAGCGTTGCCTGACTTTTGAAATGACAGTAAAACTGAGCGGTATCGAAGTAATTTATACCACTGTCATAAGCAGCCTTTAACAGAGGGATTGCTTTTTCCTCATCGACAACCCATGAATCATCTCTTTGAGCTTCATACCACGAAAGATTCTCTCTCGCTTTTTTCTCCGCTTCACTCAGCTCCTTAAGCTGTATTTCGGGAAGCCTCATGCAACCGAAGCCCAGGGTCGAAATCTTTTTACCTGTCTTGCCAAAATCACGATATATCATTGTAAAAATCTCCTTGATTATTATTTTATGTGTGAAAGCGTCTGTGAAAGCGTCTGTGAAAGCGTCTGTGAAAGCGTCTGTGAAAGCGTCTGTGAAAGCGTCTGTGAAAGCGTCTGTATAAGCGTTTGTGTAATGTTTTATATAATAAACTTGCTTTTATCTGCATTAAAAGCGCTCGGTAACAAATACCGGTCTGCGGATAAACAGTTTTTGCAATAACGGAATATTCCCGTTTATTTTTACGGATTTTTCGGGGAGAAAAGCCAAATCATCAAATCCGAATACACCCATAAGCAGCGGTGATAAAGCAAATGTATCAAATTCGGCATCCGGGTTTTTACTTGTTTTTTCCACGGTAACAGTATCGCTGAAGTTAATCTGATAGGAACCGCTTTGGTCCTTATAATAATCATCCCTGACTCCGATTATTACTGTTCCTTTGTTTTTACCCCATGGATATAACTTTAACGCTGCAGCCGTATCAATTAACCGAACCTGTCCTGTAATATTCCGTTCCAGTTTTAAGCCCCAAGGCTCGTTTAACATTGCTTCAACAGGGAGAGAGTCGGGAAGAACAACCTTAAAAACGTCATTATGCATACGGAGTTTATATATAAAGCCCATAATATTCTCAAATGCTTCGGCACTGTCCCAGGCTATATCACCGTCAGTCACCAAATGGCCGCCTTTGTGATAAAAATTTTCATAACCCAAAAATGCCTTCGGAACACCGTTTTCGGTGAATAAATACATGGATTTACCGGTTTTCATAGGGTTATAACCGGACAGCCACTTACCGTTTTTCACTACCTGACCTGTGTATTGTTTTGCGAATTTATCAAAGACTTCCTCGTACGGCTGATACGAATCTCCGTCCTCATATAACTTGACATCATAAGTGCATTTATATCTGTCAAGCCTTTCGGTCGGTATCTCCGCACTTATATGACTGCCACCGGGACCGTAACCGAACATGCCATAATACTTATACGAGAAAGGATACAGAAAACTGTACACATATCCCGCTTTTTGAATATCATCGAAAACCGCATTCATTAACTGCCGGATATATCCCTTGTTGCGAAACTCAATCAGGGTATTGACCTCACCGATACCGCACATTGGAACATACGTGCCGTGACACATCATTTTATAACGGTGTGCATAAATATTTGCAACAAGCCTGCCGTTTACAAAAGCCCCGTAAACATCGGCATACGGTAAAGGCTCCTTATTCGTTTCAGCTTCAACATCAAACTGATAATTAAATGCGATTGCACTGTTAATCCGTGCCTGCAGGAACTCCTCGGGCGTTGAAATTATTCTTATTTCTGCTTTCATAGCGTTAACCTCATGATAAATAGTGCGCCGTTTTCATAATGATAATACATCATTGCGGCCGGGTTGTCCATTACGATAACATTTTACGTTATGGCACCCGGGTATCGGGAAAATAATAAAAGAATTAATTTTGATATTTTATTACATATGTTTGTGTGATATCATAAATAAAAAACGTGAAAGGTTTATGGTTATTATGAAAAGAAGTGAAATAAATACAGCACTTAAGGAAATGGAAGCGTTTATCAATAAATATAAATTTGCCCTTCCGCCGTTTTGCCATTTTACCCCGGAGGACTGGCAAACAAAGGGGAGTGAATACGATGAAGTCAGAGACAACATGCTCGGCTGGGATATAACCGATTACGGGCTTGGTGATTTTTATAAAACAGGGTTTTCTTTGATAACAATACGCAACGGAAACCTTGCGATGAAAGATAAATATGTGAAAACATATGCCGAAAAACTGCTTTATCTAAGAGAGGGTCAATATGCACCGCTGCATTTCCATTTTCTGAAAATGGAGGATATAATAAACAGAGGCGGCGGAAATATCCTGATTCGTGTCTATAACTCCACAAAAGATGAGCAGCTCGACAAAGAAAACGACGTAGAAGTAAATATGGACGGACGCAAAACAATGGTACCCGCCGGTACACAGGTACGCCTCACACCGGGCGAAAGCATTGCAATTCAAGCATACATGTATCATGACTTCACCGTCGAAAAAGGAACAGGCCCCGTCCTGCTCGGCGAAGTAAGCGAATGCAACGACGATAACACAGACAACCGCTTTCTCGAAAGCATCGGCAGATTCCCCGCAATTGAAGAAGACGAACCCCCATACCGCTTGCTCTGCAACGAGTACCCGATGGGAGGATAATATATATTTAACGATGATTGGGGGTTAGTAAAATTAATTCCTTTTCGTTCGAAGAAACATCCGTGTTTATACTCACGCGCTCCGCGTCCATGCTGCGCTGACGTAATTAATTTTACGAACCCCCAATCATCGTTTTTATAATTATTATAATATGGAGGATAGCCATGTTTGATGTTGTGGCACTTGGTGAGTTGTTAATAGATTTTGCTCCTGTTGGTACCGATGAAAGCGGATATCCGACGCTTGCGGCAAAGCCGGGAGGTGCGCCGTCTAATTTCCTTGCTGCACTTGCGAAGTATGGAGCAAAAACTGCTCTGATAAGCAAGGTCGGAACCGATGCCTTCGGAAAAATGCTGGTTAACACAATAAAAAGCATCGGAGTTGAAACATCCGGAATTATTCAGGATGATTCGGTATTTACGACTCTTGCATTCGTGACCCTGGATGAAACAGGCGACCGGTCATTCAGCTTTGCAAGAAAACCCGGAGCCGATACATGCATCAGGTATGAGGAAATTGATTTATCACTGATTGATAATTCAAAGATGTTTCATTTCGGTACGCTAAGCTTAACAAGCAATCCTTCAAAGGATGCAACGCAAAAAGCGGTAGAATATGCAAAAAGCAAGGGCAAGCTTATAACCTTTGACCCGAATTTAAGAGAGTCTTTATGGGATGATTTGGAAGACGCAAAGGCTCAGATGTTATGGGGACTCAAGCAGGCAGACGTTGTGAAAATAAGTGATAATGAAGTTGAATTTTTGTGGGATTGCAGCGAAAAAGAAGGTGCAGACAAGCTGCTAAATGAGTTTGGAGTTAAGCTTGCAATGGTAACAAGCGGAGCAGAAGGAGCACTTTTGCAAAACAAAAATGCATCAGTTTTTCTAAAATGCCCGAAAGTAAACGCGATTGACACAACAGGCGGCGGCGACATTTTTGGCGGAAGTGCAGTCGGATGTCTTTTGAAGCTGAACAAGCTGCCAAACGAACTCAATCAGGAAGAACTGACGGAAATATTGACATTTGCGATTTCAGTCGCATCTTTATCTACCGAAAAACACGGAGGTATCCCAAGTATCCCGGATGAGGCGGAAATTCTTAAAGCATCTTTCATAACAGACTTTAAATATGACATAAACAAGTTCTTTCAATTAAATCACAATTATGATATAGTAAACCAAATAACTAATGCATTTAGCGTATAAAATAAACAACAACTTTAGGAGAACGAAAATGGCAGAGAGCAAAGGATATATAAGAAACAGCGACGATAAAGGAAGCATAAATATTTGCCAGAATGTAGTTGCTGTAATAGCTGCTGCGGCGGCAGTCGAGATTGAAGGCGTTTACGGACTTTATCAGTCACCCGGCAGAGAACTTACTACGGTCAGCGGGAAAAAAGGAATATCAAAGGGTATAAGGGTTAATATCGACGGCGAAAACATTACTGTTGATGTATATTTCATCGCAAACCTCGGGCATTCGGTAAGCGAAGTGGGCGAAGCAGTTCAAAAGGCTGTTAAAGCCGCAATCGAAGAAGCTGTCGGTGCCACAGTTAGTGCCGTAAACATACATATTTGCGGTGTTTCGCTTAAAAAAGCAAGTAAGCCTGTATGAAAAGAACCACGGCAAGAGAAATAGCTGTCAGATTATGTTTTGCATTGTCCGAAAACCCGTCCGACCCGAATGAACTTTTGACAAAAACCTTTGACAGTGAATACTACAGCTCATTACAGTCGGAAGATGCGATATATAAAAGCAGACCGAATAAAAAGCAACTTGAGTATATTACGCATCTTGTCACGGGAATTTATGAACATTCGGTTGAGCTTGACGGATATATCGAAAAATATGCCGTAGGCTGGAAATTCGGCAGGATATCAAAAACAGCAGCAGCAATCATGAAGCTTGCAATGTTTGAAGTGCTGTATATGCCCGATATCCCCGATAGTGCGGCAATAAACGAAGCGATAGAGCTGGCCAAGCGTTATGAAACACCCGAAACGGTATCCTTCATAAACGGTATATTGGGCAGTTTTTCACGTGGAGAGATACCGGATTACGGGAGCCGGGAATAAAATATATGGGGACATTCCTTAAACGACCAAAAGGTGTGTCCCCGGCAAAAAGAAGCATAGGATAAAATGTCTGATAATATATTCACTATAACAGAGCTTAATAATTACATTAAAAGTTTGCTTGACAAGGACAATACTCTTGCAGGTGTCTATGTAAAGGGTGAGCTGTCTAACTATAAAACATATCCCTCGGGGCATCATTACTTTACAATGAAGGATGCCGAAGGAACGCTTAAATGCGTCATGTTCAAAGGCAGTGCAGTAAAGCTGAGATTTAAACCCGAGAACGGTATGAGTGTTGTTGCGTTCGGCAGGGTTGCGGTGTATCCGAGAGACGGAGCCTATCAGTTATATGTCAATGAAATAACACCCGACGGAGTCGGCGACCTTTATGTTGCGTTTGAACAGTTGAAAGAAAAACTATTTAAGGAAGGGTTGTTTGATGAAAGACATAAAAAACAACTCCCCCGTTTTCCAAAAACGATTGCGGTTATCACATCCTCGGCAGGAGCAGCCGTACAGGATATAATAAGAATACTCGGCAGCAGATGGCCGATGACAGAGGTATTAATTATTCCGGTACGTGTTCAGGGTACGGAAGCACCCCCGGAGATTGTTGAAGCAATTAAATACGCAAACGATAATAATTTGGCCGACCTGATAATTACCGGGCGGGGCGGCGGCTCGATAGAGGATTTATGGGCATTTAATGATGAACGGGTAGCAAGAGCAATTTTTGCTTCGGATATTCCGGTTATATCGGCAGTCGGACATGAACCCGATGTAACAATCGCCGATTATGTTGCAGACGTAAGAGCTGCTACACCATCAAACGCAGCGGAGCTTGCAGTACCCGACAGGCTTGATGTATCGGGCTGGCTTAAATCGGCGGATATGCGGCTGCAGCAGGCAATAACCCGTAACCTGAAGACACACCGTGAGTTACTTTATAACCTTTCAAGCAAACGGGTCCTGCAAAACCCGAAGCATTATATCGAAGACCGGAGAATCCAAATTGACAGAAGCTCCGAAAGGCTTATTTCGGTCATGCAGGGACAGATTTACAAAAAACGGAAAAGGTTTACACGCCTTGCAGCATCACTTGATGCAATGAGCCCTCTAAAGGTCCTTGGGCGCGGATACTCAATTGCAGAGCGGGATGACGGAACAATTATTAAAAAAGCAGCAGATGTAAAAACCGGTGACCGCTTAAAAATAAGGCTGCAAAAGGATAACATAAGCTGCATTGCGGAATAACGGGCAACGGAATATTAAACAGTATAATATCAAACAGGGGGACTTCCGATGGGTGGAAATGAAAAACAATCATTTGAACAGGCAGTTGCAAGAATTGATGAAATAGTTGTATCTCTTGAAAAAGGAGATGCACAGCTTGATAAATCACTTTCACTCTTTGAAGAAGGTGTCAAGCTTATTGATCAGTGCGGTAAAATGCTCGATACTGCAGAGCAGAAGGTTGTAAACCTGCAAAAATCCGTAAGCGGGGAAAGCAGGCAATCCGTTAATGACTCGCAGAGTGAGTCGGAAGAGCCAAAGGAGTATCTTTTCGATGATGATTAAAGCCGGTAATAATGAAATGATACGTGAAATGGAATGGTGCCGTGACATCGTTGATGAACGGCTTCATGAGCTGTTTGCCGAAGCGGGTTCAAGCTATGCAACATTGGTTGAATCAATGCGGTATAGCCTTCTTGCCGGCGGTAAACGTGTAAGAGCTGTTATCTGCATGAAATTTTGCGAAGCATCGGGCGGAAGACCCGAGGATGCGATTGATGCAGCCTGTGCTATTGAGATGCTGCATACATATTCTCTGATACATGACGACCTGCCAAGCATGGACGGGGATGATATGAGACGGGGTAAACCATCCAATCATGTAGAGTACGGAGAGTTTACCGCAACACTTGCCGGAGATGCACTTCAGGCTGCAGCGTTTGAAACGCTCGCAAATGCGCCTTTACCCGCATCCTCTGTTATCGAAATGATAAAAATACTCTCGTATGCAGCAGGAGCGCACGGTATATGCGGAGGTCAGTATCTTGATTTATCCGGTGAAGGCTGGCACCTTACAATTGACGAACTGCTTGAGCTTTATGCTATGAAAACAGCTGCTCTCATATCGGCAGCTGCAAGACTTGGAGTCATTGCGGGCGGTGGTTCTTATGAGCAGGTTGCCGCTGCAGATGCCTATGCAGGAGCAATAGGCCTTGCGTTTCAAGTGCGCGATGATGTGCTCGATTGCATTGCAACCACAGAGGAATTAGGAAAACCGACAGGCTCGGACATAGAAAATGAAAAATCAACATTCGCTTCCTTACTTGGTACTGAGGCATGTGAGAAAATGATAAATAAGGAAACAGAAAAAGCCATATCCGCAATCGAAGGAAAATTCGATAACACCGAATTCCTTACATGGCTCGCTCTTGTTTTAGCGGAAAGAAAGAATTAAGTTAAAAATAACCAACCCGGACATTGCTGTTCACAGAATGAATATTCGTCATTGTATTCATTACATTTTGTGTAATTGCAATGTTTTTTTTATGAATATTCAAAAATACTATTGAATATTCATTTTGATACTGGTATAGTAATCAGACATTAAATTGAATCATAATTTGATTCAATGCGGCGCAGTATCCTAGTCAGATCTGCCGTCTACCAGGAAGGGCCTAAAAATCCTTTAAAGGGCATATCGTTGAAACCCCTTGTGTCTGCTTTGAACGCCCAGTTTGGGGTGGGTGCTGGGG
>WQXS01000063.1 GCA_009784725.1 Oscillospiraceae bacterium | reverse complement strand
GAAAGCACCCCGGAACTGTATTCCGAGATTATTGACAAGGTTGTATTGTACACAAATCATAAGATTGATATTTATTTCAAATACATTACAGAACCTGTATGCCTGCAATATTCAACAGCAAGCAGAGGTGTACATTACAGGGTAGACTGCCAGTTACGGCAGGCGAGTTGAATTAAGAGTAGCATAATGGTCACGTTAAGCGTGCCATTGTCTTGCATTGCAAGCCATATAGTCTTGCTTCGCAAGCCATTACAATTAAACAAAGGATTTATTTATATTTTATGTTTAGAAGAAATTCTATTTTTGTTAAAATATTAATTCCGATAATTATAATAATAATTCTTCAACCGTTCCTGATAAGCTCGGTTTTATTTGTATATGGTATTTTCGGTTCACTGGATGAAAGTGCAGTTGATTCAATAAGTAACAATGCGGAAAACAGGAGTCTTGTTCTTTCGGATAAAATGGTTTCCGCATGGTCGAATCTTGACAGGCTTGAGTTTGACGTTATTAATACGCTTGATGATTTTATGGCAGGTGAAAGACTGCTGCTTACGAATGTCATAGGCAACTCTGCTGCCGAAGTACAGCTTCTGCGGCTCCTTTCCGACCCGCTTATTAATACACTGCGGCAAACTACTGCAACAGGTGCATATATATATTTTATCGATGACAGCAATGATGACAGCACCTCACTTAACGGGCTTTATTACCGTAACCCTGACCCGCTCACCTTATCTCCCGATAATTCAGACTTGCTGCTCCTGCGCGGCCCCGTGGATATTGCAGGAAGCAAACGAATTCCGCTTGACATATTCTGGCAGGGGAAATTTTCTTTTACCCCCGAATACCCGGACAACTATAAAACATTCAATGAACCCTATACGGCTGCAAGGCAAAGCAGATTTAAACCTGCAAACGACCTTGCTTATTGGAGTAATGCAATATTAATCAACCCCGATAATCCCGGAGATTCAAATTATTGCATCACCTACACACGTCCTGTTACATATGAAGGCAGGGTTGTTGCGATGATAGGTACCGAAGTACAGCTAAGCAATCTTGAACGATATCTTTCCGCAAGTGATTTCTCATTCGACCGGTGCGGATATGTACTGCTTAAGCATTCATATGAAGATTATATACAGGATAACCAAACTATCGACAGTGAAGTTATTTTTGTTACCGGAGATTATATAAGACAGCTCACCGCAGGAATGAATAATATACGTTTCAGCATGACAAACAGGCAGGATATTTACAGCGTGGACGAAGACGACTTTGAACCTGTCCAGGCAGCACTAAGGCCGCTCAGCCTCTATAGTGAAAACAGCCCGTTTTTTGATGAGCAGTGGACGGTGGCGGCAATCGGCAGTGATTATACGCTCTTTTGGATGACCAGAATGCTGACAGTCGGAATAATAGTCAGTTCAGCAATTGCACTCGCAATCGGCACATTGCTGCTCTGGTTTACCATAAAACGCACGACAGGGCCTATAGTATCAATAGCCGGGCAGCTGAGCACAAATGCTCCTGCGGAGCATATTATTGTTAAAGATTCCAATACCTACGAGATTTCCCTTCTCTGCTCTACCATAAACAATATGAAGGATCAACGCACCATCTCCGAAGCAGAGCTTCGTACCGAACGCGAAAGATACCTCGTTGCACTCGAGAGTGTTGCAGACACGGTTATTGAATATGACATCTTGGAAGACAGCTTTATAATGTATTACTTTGCCGAAGAAGAAAACAAATCTGTCTTACATTCCAACGAAATAAGAGATTTTACCGACGCAATAAAAAACGGAGAATTCTGTCATGATGATGATATTAATATAATGATGTCATTTTTCAAAGGCGATGATAATACGGATGTAGAAGTAAGGATAAAAGCAGAAATATTTTCCCATATCAGCGATGCCATGCAGGATAACGGTTATTACTGGTTCTTTCTTAAATCCTCCAAAGTCTATAATAATACGGGCGGTATAATAAAGATAATAGGTACCGCAAGAGAGTTTACAGAGAAAAAACTCAGAGATTATCAAAGCCTGGAATCATCGCGCCGCGACCCGACCACAAAGCTGTTTAATCATGATTACGGTGTCAACATGACCAAAAGAGCAGTCACCGATGCATTGAGGAATAACACTCCGTTTTCTTTAAGCATAATATCAATAAGCAATTACGATGAAATAGAAGCACATTACGGACGGGTTTTTGCCGCTTCAATATTAATGAAGTTATTTATTGATTATCCCGCAACAGATAATATTGTTAAAACCCGCCTTTCAAATGATGAAGTTTTGCTGTTTATCCCAAATACCGACAGAGATGAAGCTGCAGGATATGCAGAGCGCTTTTTCGAGGGTGCGGAAAGCTTGTATACCGGAGAAAATTCAGAACTGCGCCTGAGCATTTGCATAGGAACTGTATTATCTGCTGATGCCGATAATTTCGATACATTCATGGAATATGCATTTAAAACTGCTCATTATGTAGAACGGAGCAATGAAGGCGGAATTGAGTTTTACTCCGATTTACCTAAGGATATTCCCGACGATACGGTTGCAAACAGAAACAGGCCGATTAATGTATCCTTTGAGGTTGTCAAAGGCGATATCTCAAATTACACCTTCGAGCTGTTTGAAAGTACAACCGATACCCACAGTGCGGTCAATATGCTTATAGCTGTACTTGGAAGGGTTTATTCATTAAAACAGATAACAATCAGCACATATGATGCCGATTTCGGTACCGGACGTATCACCCATGAGTGGAATGAAAACGGAATAAGCAACCAAAGCTACGCCATTGAGAAAGTTTCTCAAAATGACTGGCAGAAATTTGAAGCAAAGCTTGATGAAAACGGCAGCCTGCTTTATTCCGGTGCGGACATGGAGCAAAGCAGTGAAGCACTCAGGCGTTTGCTGTGTGTAGAGCCCGGTGTGCAGACCGGAGGTTACTGCTGCGTAATGTATGAAAGCGGTATCCCGTTCGGCAGGATTCTCTATCAGACATTTGAAAACTCAAGACAATGGTTTGATGCAGAGTTAAAAGAATTATATGAAATATCAAAAATAATTGCCGTTAACCTTAACAGTGAGAAATCATTATCGGCAAGCCGTGCCAAAAGTGCATTCCTCTCGCGTATATCCCACGAAATACGGACACCGATGAACGCAATTATCGGCATGACAAATATAGCGAAAAACTCACTTAATAATAATGAACGCTTACTTGACTCGCTTCAAAAAATTGATTTTTCGGCGCAGCATCTTTTATCCCTGATAAATAATGTTTTGGAAATGTCACGCATCGAAAGCGGTAAAATGGATATTGAATATAAGTATTTCTCGCTTGATAAGTTTGCACGTGATATTGATATGCTTATGCGCCCGCCTATTGAGGAAAATGAAATATCCTTTGATATTGCAGTAAATGTCAGTAATCAATTCCAAATACTCGGCGATGAAATCAAGCTCAGACAGGTAATAATCAACCTGCTCGGCAATGCAAGCAAATTTACGCAAAAAAACGGGTCTATAACTCTTACTATTAATGAACTTGGATTGGAAGGAAGATGTATATATCTGTTTTTCTCTGTCAAGGACAACGGTATGGGAATAGCACCGGAAGAGCAGTCAAGTATATTTAAAACCTTTGAACAGACAAGTACAATATCATCTTCGCATAAGCAGCAAGGAAGCGGTTTGGGGCTTGCAATCAGTGCAGGAATAGTCACAGCAATGGGAGGAACAATCCAGCTTGAAAGCAAACCGGGCAAGGGCAGCGAATTCTACTTCACTCTCAAGCTTGATCTGATATCCGATAAAACACTTGAAAATGACGAAAAGGATTTAAGCGTTTATTATAAAAACATTTTTACCGGTAAAACTGCACTTGTTGTCGATGACATTGATATAAATCTGGAAATAGCAAAATACATTCTGGAGGATGTTGGTTTTAATGTTGAAACAGCTATGGACGGACAGGAAGCTGTCAATATGTTTTTAAGCTCAGCCGACGGGCAATATGATGTAATAATGATGGATATTCAAATGCCGGTCATGGACGGGCTTGCGGCAACAAGAAATATCCGTAAAAACCGCGAGCATCCGAATGCCCGGACTGTTCCGATAATTGCAATGACTGCCGATGCTTTTGATGAAGACATGAATGAATCAATAGAGTCGGGCATGAACGGATATATTACCAAACCTATTGATATAGATAGATTTTATCAGGAACTGCACGCAGTACTGTTTGATTAAGGAGAATATTAAAATGAAGAAAAAGCTAATCTTTGGTTCAGTAGCATTAGTTCTGCTTGCAGCAATAATCACTTTAATAATATTCATTTTTAACAGACCCTCACAGGACAAAACAGATCCAAACGGCGATTCTTCCGTTGTTGACGGAACAGGTAACGGCACGGACAATATACCCTCTCCCCCGCATTCTACAGTCGACCTTGACGGTTATGTTTTGCTTGCACAGCTTTTTCAGCACGACCCCTCAGCAGCTGCACAGTCGCCTAAGCTTCCCGACCGTTCTTATTTCCGTCCGTCAAATAGTGAGTTCGGCGATTTATCGGGTCTTAGAGCATGGGATAATAACGTACAGGTACTTATCGGTGCAACGGATTCAAGTACAGGCTCTCCAATTCTCCTCGACTCCGGTTCTCTTACATCAAACAACTGGCTTTCTGCGCAGACTTCAACTATTTTTAACGCAAGCGGATTCGAGCTTACATTCAGCACTGCGGGATATGAAAACATCAGATTTACCGCTCACCAGAAGGTATCGGGTGATTTCGGCGACGGCTTGGCACAGCAAATCCCCTTCGAGCTTGCTTTCAGTACAAGCGGCGGTGTCCGGTGGACAGCAATTCATGATTCCGGTGTAAATGTTCAAAGAAACGACAGTAATACCTTTGATGCAATTTCCGCACAGGCAATGCGGACATATGACAGCTTCCAAATCCCCGGCATCATTGATAATGAGGATGAAGTTCTGCTTCGTATTTATTTAAACTCAGCATCTGATTACCCCGGCAGCGGCAGTATGTCTGTTAACTGTATTAAAATAACCGGTGATGTTATCGATGGAGGCGCAAAGGATATTGTGCTGATGGAGCTTACCGAAGATGACGATAATGCGTCTGCGCTCTTCTCTGCAACACCCGAAGATGCTTTTTACGGCGCAACGGACGGGCTCCCGGACAGTGATTTTCGTTTAACAGGCTGGGACAGAAGCAGACCCAGATTTATCGGTTATACGGGCGCACAGCAAACTCCGGTGGTTTTTGAAAATGTCATGACAACCGGAAACTGGACAGCTGCACATGATGATATCGCTAATGCAACGGCGTTTCAAATCCAGCTCAGAACACTCGGATATGAGCATATACTCTTTTCAGCCGGGCAGATTTCATCTGTAAACGGTCCCGATGAGTTCAAGCTCGCTTACAGTCCTGATGGAGAAAACTGGATACCGATTGACAACTCTTCAAGAATAATTCCGCAGTCTTATGAGATAACCGGTGATGTTTTGCCGTTATCTTTCAACAAGTTTCCGCTCCCCGATGAATTCTCGGGTAAGGAAAGCGTATTTTTACGTGTTTATTTTGACGGAACCGGAGACGGCGAAAGCACATCCATTAATAACATTGAGTTTTGGGGACAAGAGCTCGTTTCATACGCAGGTTTTTCTGCTGAAATGTTAAACCTGCAACCCGGCAAAACAAGCACTGAACGCAACATTACATGGCATGATTGGAAAATGATAGGTACCGAGGGAAAAGTCAGGTATGAACCTGCGTCGACAGCTGCAAACGGTTTCTCGACGGCTGCAAAAACATCTAATGCAAAAGGTACCGATGCTTATATAAGAAGAACCGCCCATATGGCAACAATCGAAAACCTTGAACCCGATACAGAGTATGTTTATGCTGTATCAAGTGACGGGGAAAATTTCAGTGAAATGTACAGCTTCAAGACATCACCGTCAGACAGTTTTACATTTATAGCAATCTCGGATGTTCACATGGGTGACCCTTCCATTTCACCGGAGGATGATGATTCCGGAAACAGCGGCAGACTGGATGAACGCTACAGACCCGGTGTTACTGCAAGGCAGGGATGGCAGGATTCGCTAGATGCAATAACTGCAACAGTTTCCGATATCGGGCTTATTGCAATAATGGGTGATGTGGTTGACCGGAACCTGATTGATTTGGATTCCGAAACCGAGCTGCAGCCGCATCAGATTAAATGGGAAAATTACCTTGCACCAAAGCAAATGAGCAGTTTTGCATTCGCTCCCGTAATGGGTAACCATGAAGCAAGAAGCAACATCTGTTTCCAAATACATTTTAATCTTCCGAATGAAGTTGTACCCCCTGACGATAAAATGCTTCCTATGGCATCAACAGGACAACAGCAGGAAAATGAAAACCGTGCAAATTACTGGTATTTATATAACAATGCGTTATTTGTTGCACTGAACACAAGTACACGTCCGCGCGATGCAAACGAAAATGCAACTCAGGACGCTATTATACAAGGTCTGATTGCTCATTTCGATGAAGTGCTTGCAAGCGCAAAGGCAGCTCACGAGGGTGAGTATGACTGGTTATTCGTGCAGACCCATAAAAGTATCAGCGGACTTGCAAAACACAGTGCAGACTTTGATGTCGAGCGATACGTGAAGTTCGGTTTTGAGGAGCTGATGATAAAGCATGAGGTTGATGTAGTGCTTACGGCACACGAGCATTGTTATACGAGGAGCTTCCCGATGCAGTCAGCCCCCGGGCCTGATGATTTCGGACCGGAAGTACCCCGCAGCGATTTTCGTATGAATAATGTTTCATATGATTTTAATCACACCGCTAATACTGCAACAAAAGGCAGCGGAACAATCTTCTTTACAATGAATACTATAAGCGGGCAGAAGTTTTACTCACCATATGCACCGGAATTCTTTAACAATGTTAACTATCCGTATCTGTACGATGGTTCAAGAGGTGCCTCGCAAATGTCACTTCCTCCCGGTGAAAACACCTTCCTTTCTGCCGGTATAGAAACATTCGGCCCAAAACTCCCCTGGAATGTTGCATTTTACCATCAGGAATATAAACCTATATTTATGGAAATAAAAGTAACAGAAAACTCTGTTGACATCTCCTCATATGAATTTGCACATGATATAAACGGAACCTTATTGGATGTAACTGTAATAGATAATTTCACCATAATAAAACCATAAATTGAGATAAACGACAGAAAACAGATGCTATTGCGTCTGTTTTTTGTTGTTTTTTCTGTTTAATTCACATCGTATTAATTAACAAAAAGTTCAAAAACTCCCTATTGACCGTAAAGTTACTTCATACTTTATGCTTTTTTTATGTTCTTGCTTTGAAATATACAAAGCATGGAAAGGGAGTGAAGAAATGAACACGATTTATATTACCGAGGAAATCCGCGAAAAAAATGAAACTATCGAAAATACTGATACTGTTACCGACACCGTTATTGACGAGGATGCAGTTATTACCGAGGAAGCTTCTGAAAGTTTTGATGAACTTGAACATGAAGCAGTTGATGAAAGTCTTAGCATTAATATTACTCATGATGAGCTAAAAGCTGAGGCTATTCTTAATGCACCCGAGTATGGTGGGGCGTTTTTGGACATGGAGGCTGCAAAACGGCAGCTCAGTGATGCAGGTGTGGTTTTTGGCATTGATGAAGTTGCACTGTCTGCGCTTCTTAAACTGCGCGACTACGATCGTCCTTATCTGGTTGCCGAAGCAGTACCGCCTGTCGAAGGTGCGAATGCAAAGCTTGCTTTCAACTTTTCAACAGACGAACGGACAGGCAGTCCAATGGAAATCGGCGGAGGCAGGGTTGACTATAAATCACTCGACCTCTATGTACCTGTAACGGAAGGCCAGCTTCTTGTAACCAAGCTGCCTATGATTCCCGGTAAGCCCGGAACATCCGTAACGGGTAAGGAAATACCGTCAATACCAGTTAAGGATATTTCGCTTCCCAAGGGAAAAAACGTCCAAACCAATGAAAGCAAAACAGAAATGTACGCACTTTGCTCGGGAATGGTTGAATTTATTAATAATTCAATCAATGTATCGAATGTTTATAACATAAAAGGCGATTGTGACATAAGTGTTGGAAACATCGACTTTGACGGATGTGTTCATGTTTGTGGGACTGTCCGTTCCGGCAGCACAATAAAAGCGACAGGCGGCGTTATCGTAGAGGGTTGTGTTGAAGCTGCAACAATTATTGCAGGCGGCAATGTTGAGATAAAAGGAGGCGTACAAGGTGCAGACAAAGCCTTGATTGAATCCGGCGGTGCTGTTTCAATGCTGTATATCGAACACGGAAGTGTTCATGCAGATGGACCGGTAACCTTTGATGTAAGCTTACACAGTATCATAGAAGCCGGTGAAACCCTTACGGCAAAAGGCAGACGCGGAGCAATAATCGGCGGGCGTGCAGGAGCTGCAGGCAATATTACAGCAAATTATATCGGCACGGTTTCAAACACAAATACCGAAGTCGCTGTCGGAGTTATGCCGAGAAAACGCACACGTCTGCAGGTTTTGGAAAAAGAGCTTTCGCAGCTTAGTACAGAGCAGTTAAATCTTGATAAGCTTGATTTTTATCTTGAAAAATCGAAAGAGCATATGGACCCCGCCAAGTGGGAGCTGCTGAGTAAGTCCAGTATTGAAAACAGACATTTGAACACCGAACGCATTATTGAGTGCACCGAAGAAGTGGATAAGCTCAAATATGAGCTTGAGCATGCAACAGACGGGAAAATCCATGTCCTTGACACCGTATTTTCAGGCTCAAGGGTACTGATTGGCTCTGACACTTATACAGTTAATAATGAAGTAAGCTATGTATCGTTCAAAATAAATGACTGCAATGTTGTCTGCGAGCCTTGCGAAATAAGCAAACGGTGATATAATATAAGTAAATATTATTACCGTATTATTACCGTACAGTGAAAGGCGGACTACATGAAGGATTTTACTCTTGAGGTATGCATTGACAGCGTTGAATCGGCAATAGAAGCAGCCAAAGGCGGAGCAACCAGGTATGAGCTTTGTGCAAATCTTATCATCGGCGGCACAACACCAAGTATTTACTTATTCCGTGAGATTCGAAAGCTGAACAATATTACCGTTCATGCAATAATCCGCCCCCGTTTTGGCGACTTCTGCTACACGGACAGCGAGCTTCGTATAATGGCCGAAGAAATCAAGCAATTTAAGGATGAGGGTGTCGAGGGAATTGTGACAGGAGTCCTGAAACCCGACGGAACTATAAACATGCCCGCAATGGAAACCCTCTGCAAGGCGGCAGGCGGGATACATGTTGCTTTGCACAGGGCCTTTGATATGTGTAAAGACCCGTTTGACGCACTTAAGCAAGCCGAACAGCTCGGTATAGGCACAATTTTAACCGGCGGTCAGCAAAATAACTGCATTGACGGAGCCGAGCTGATTAAAGAAATCGCAGCGAAGACAAGCGTCGATATCATGGCAGGCAGCGGAGTAAGTGCCGACACAATCCCCGATCTGCGAAAAATAACAGGCGTATCAAGCTACCACCTGTCAGGAAAAGTCTCTATAGAAAGCCCAATGCTCTACCGCAACCCGAACCTTAAAATGGGCCTCCCCTCAATGAGCGAATTCGAAATCCAACGCACCTCCTCCGAAAAAATCGCCGCAGTAAGAAAAATCCTCGAAGAAATAGATTAATCCGGTGCACAGGGAACACGAAGCAATCCGGGGTCGTTCAATATATAACCCCCAAGAGCATCCAGTCTTTTTGCAAAGTCTGCAGATTCCAGTAATGCTAACAGCTCCTGAACAACCGGCATTTCCCATGCATGGTCAGGTATAAGAAAATCATAATCCTCATCGCAGATATGTATAAACTCCAAATCATAAATTTTTGCAGCCGAATAAATACCTAACCCAACATCCGCCGAGCCTGCGGCTATCAGAGCCGCTACAGATGTGTGTGTAAACTCTTCTCTGTCATATCCGTATATATTTGATGTATCAATATTATCCTTTTTGCAAAGATAATCTATTAGAATTCGTGTTCCCGAGCCTTTTTGTCTGTTGACGTATCTGATACCGTCTTTTACAAGGTCTGCTATATTTTTGATACCCTTCGGATTTCCTTTTGGTAACATCAGCCCTTGTTTTCTTTTGACACATTTAATTAATTTAACGCCCCCGTCAGGGATCATTCTTCTTATAAATGAGCTGTTGTACTCCCCTGTTTCTTCATCAAGCAAATGCGTACCTGCAAGGTGCGCTTCTCCTTTTTTTACGGCAAGAATACCGCTCATGCTCCCGACATGTGCCGAGCCAAGTGAAATGTTTCCATGCTTTATCCTTAATAAATCAGAAAGCTCATCGATTAAAGGGTCGTGACTTCCGATTACGACGATGCTTTGATGCAGCTCCTCTTTATTTCGCATCAGCCTTATATTGACCTTTTTTCCGCTTTCATACCCTTCGGCCTCCTGCGGTATTTCCAATATACCGTCAGCTCTCATAAACGATGTGACAACACCGCTTCCCCTACCGAGCGGTGCGGCTATCAGTTTATCCTTTACATATCCCAAACGGACACGTACAAATTCGCGGTATTTTAGCGTGGATGCAACAGACTTTGAAAGTGTTGCTTCAACATATGTGTAGGGTTGGTTATTTGCACCACACAGATAGTCCAGCATCGGACGCAGTAGTTGTTCAAGCACGATAATCCCCGATACCGGGTAACCGGGAACTCCTATCAGAGGCACTACGCTTCTGTGAGTATCCTTATTTTGCTCTTTTGAGTTATTATTTTTTTCACGGGTTGTGTTTTTATCATAATACCCGAGAATTGCAGGCTTACCCGGTTTTATTGCAATACCGTGGTAAAGGATTGTCCCCACCTGTGATATAACAGACGCGGTATAATCCTCTCTGCCTGCCGATGAGCCTGCTCCTATGAGTACAATATCGCATTCGGATAATGCCGTTTCGACTGCCGCTTTTATCAGTTTCGCATCATCTTTGACAATCGGGAATTTAATAGCTTCTGCTCCCCATTCCTTTAGCATTGCAGTATAAATCACAGAATTAAATTCAAGAATCTCTCCTTCTTTCGGATTTGCCGTCGGAGGAATTATTTCATCTCCTGTCGGTATAAAGCCTACAACAGGGCGTTTAATAACCGTAAGCTCCGTTACTCCGCTTGCTATCATTGCACCCATTGCTGCAGGCGTTACTTTGCTGAATGACGGAAGCAGCATTTCACCTGCACATATGTCCTCGCCTATTTGCCTTATATGCTGCCATGGTGCAGCTGAGTCATACAACTTGATTGTAGCAGATTTTACGGGTTTATCATGTGCGAGCCTGTCGTCCATTGCTTGTTTTTCTGTTATATATCCGCCGGTTATATGTTCTTCGGTTTCAAGTTCTTTAGTTTCATAATCTTCGGTTGAAATAACATCCTCTATCATGACAACAGCATCAAACTCCTCGGGCAGAGGGTCGCCCGTGTCTATGTATTTATATTGACCCGGCTCCAGTAATATAGGAGTGGTTTCGCTTGCTCCGAATGTATCTCTTGCAGAGACAGCAATCCCGTCCATTGCACTTGCATTATAATGCGGAGCGCAAATTTTTGCATATACAGCCTCTTTTGTTACACGGCCGGCAGCTTCAGTGACCGCAATTGTTTCTTTCCCGGATACCAGACCCTTTTCAATCAATACAGCAAGATAGTCCTCTCTTGCTGTATCTAAATCTATATTTGTAAGATATTTAAAACTCATTATTAACCCCTTAAAGATAATAAACAGTTACAGTAGAGCCTTTTGGTAAGCCCTCGCAGTCACGTGGGATGCATATGTACCCGTCAATGTCTGCAAGACCTGATATTAATCCTGATTTTCCTTTAACCGGTATTGCTGTTGCGGTTATATTGTCAACTTTTACAGGGATGTATTCCTCTCTGCCGTGGTTTGATGAAATTGCTTCCGACAGTTTGGCTGTTGCTGATTTATTCTTAATGGTTGCGCCCATAATATTTGCGATTAAAGGTCGTATAAAAAGCTCTGTAACCATATAAGCGGCTACGGGGTGACCGGGTAATCCGAATACAGGTTTATTGCCGACTTTTCCGAGTATTGTGGGTTTGCCCGGTTTCATTGCAATACCGTGTAGGAGCAATTCTCCCTCCGAGCCTATTATATCAGCTGTCATATCTCGCAAGCCTGCAGATGAACCGCCCGATATGAGGACTATATCACATGACTCTACAGCTGACAGCATTGCAGAGCGTATTGCTTCTTCATCGTCTTTAATAATACCGAAGTCTTTTCCCTCTGCTCCGTAATGATAAAGAGCTGCAAGGAGCATAGGGGTGTTAACATCCCTTACCTGTCCGCTTTTTGGAGCATCGGATACAGGAACAAGCTCATCGCCTGTTGATATCACCCCGGCAACAGGTTTTTTTCGGACAACGACCTCGCTGTATCCGAGTGCTGACAGAATGCCTATATCATGCGCAGACAGCTTTTTCCCGGATGAAAGTACTATGTCCCCTTTTGAAGTATCATCGTTATAAAAGATAATATTGCTTCCGCTTGCAGCCGGTTTACAAATGCCTATCATGCTGTTGCCGTAATCCTCTGTAAACTCATGTATTACAACGGCATCTGCCCCCTCGGGCACTTCGCCGCCCGTAGAAACAATAACACATGCTCCCGAAATAAGCCGTAAGCCTGCGCTCTCCCCCATCTGCACTTCTCCGGCAAGTCTAAGTAATGCAGGAATACTCTCCGATGAACCATGTGTATCTGACGCCAAAACAGCATACCCGTCAACAGTCGACCTGTTAAACCCCGGCACATTATCCCTCGCAACAACATCCTCCCCCAAAACCCGCCCGAGCGCATGAGCAGCACCAACCGTTTCACTACGAAAACTCCCCGGCATATTCTCTGACGGGAAGCTTTTATTAATTATTTCCTTAACCTCTTCAGGAGTTTTAACATTAAGCAACTCTGACTCCCCCTGCACAAATAATACACAACTCAGCATATCAAGATTATATCATACCACTAATTATGTCAATAATATTCAAGTATAAATAAAATTACACATTGACAGTAAAAGCAAAGAGATTGTATAATTAATAAAACAGATATATAAGAATGGTGGTGTGCATTATGAATCCGGTTCTTATTACTCAGGTAAAAAAACTAACAAAACGGGCAAAAAATGAAAATAAGATACTTCATGTATCTGAAGCATTCAAAATTTATCCTTCTGAAGCTAAAATTGATAATGGAAAAATAGAATATACTAAAAAGGAAGAGTCTAAAGATGAAGTGTGATATTGGTGATATAGTTGCAATAACAAACTTTAATCACCCGGACAACGGTCCGGGTTCTTTGCACTTTTTTGTTGTTATGGATGTAGACCAAGATGAATATACACTTGTCGATTTGATTTATTATTGCTTTCTCATTTCATCTCAAACAGAAAAGAACAATATAGTTAATCTAAATTATCCATACAATGAACCAATTAACCCTACTGATTATAATGGTTTGTTAAAACCAAGTCATGTAAAATGTGATCATTTCTATGAAATTAATAACAAAGATGATATTATTCAAAAACTTGGAAGAGTCACTGAAGCTGAATATACAAGGTTTGTTGAACTTTATACTCAATCGCTTGAAGAATAGCAATCACCACCATTGACTCCTATAGAAATGTGGTCAACATTAGATAAAAACGATTTATTATTAATGTGGCTGGCAGTATTTAACGCAAATACAGAGGAGGATTTCCAAATGATTGAAGATATGTCAGTAAGCGAAATTAACGAGGTTGTAACAGCATATCGCCGTTTATCAAGATCACCGGAGTTCCGTGAACTGGAACGTCAACGTGACAAAGCGGAAATGGATGAAGCATCAAGGATGGCAAATGCAACAAGGCATGCAGAAGCCCGTGGTGAAGCCCGTGGCGAAGCTCGTGGTGAAGCCTGCGGTAAAGCTAAAAGTGAAAAACATTGGAAAAATGTTGTTGCAGAAAAGGATGCGAAACACGCACTTGAAATCGAAGAGTTATATAAACAAATCAAAGAGCTTAATGAATTAAAATAGTGGTAACAAACATGTTGGTAAAGCCGAGGGTAAAGCTGCAATTGCGAAAAAGCTAAAAAATATGGGCACTATGTCAAACGCTCAAATCGCAGAACTTACAGAGCTTTCGATAAAAGAGATTGAAAAGCTGTAATCTATAACTATCAACAGAAAAACCGGCAGTTTTGAGCTGTCGGTTTTTTAATGGAAT
>WQXS01000062.1 GCA_009784725.1 Oscillospiraceae bacterium | reverse complement strand
TTAGTGGTGTTATGGATTGATTTCTAATTAAATTTTGATAAATGCGGGATAATTCTTGTACTGATACTCCATATTCTAAACGGGTAACTGCGTAATAAAGATCAATAAATCCCTTTTCTTTCTGAGCAATATGGTCTTTTGAAAAGTTAAAGTTTTTTCCTTTCAATATAAAAGCATCTATTTTATCTCTAACTGTTGATTTACCAAAAATACCACGATCTTTTTCTGTAAAAACTAATAATCCGTTTTCACTTATAGCATTCTGTAATTCATCAATACCTGAATCCTCAATTACAATTAACACAGGATATTTTTCGGGGATATGCAGTATTTCTCCAACCAGAGAATCTAATCCTGTAATATAATAGTCATATCCGAAATCGATTGCTATATTATATACCTTTTTTGATAAATCTTGTAAATAGTCATATCCTACTGCATTATTATTTGTTATTTCAAACAACACATATTGTCCTTGTCCAATTCGCTGAAGTTTTCCCGATTGCACCAGTTTATGCAGTCTCCATCGTAATGTTGCATTATTTACGCCCGGAAATAATGAGTAAATCTGTTTTGCACTCATTTCTTCGCCGTTTTTCATATATTTTAATAACTCTGTATAAACCATATCGTCAATCACTCTTTTGTTAGCATCCATTAATCTCACCCACCACAAACATTACGTCACAAACATAATGTTTGCTGTTATTTGTTTGTATTGTAACACACATAAATGCTATAATCAATAAAAAGTTTAGATACTAACCAAAAAGAATTTAATGCACAAATTCTGATAAAATGATATACTTGACTCCATAATAGTATAAAAACACAAACGATAGGAGGTGTATATGAATATTAAAAAACTAAAGCAGATATTGGAAATAGGCGAAAATATAGCAGTCGAGTTCAAGCAGTGTTCCAATAATATTGAAGCTGACACTTATGATACTGTATGCTCTTTCCTTAATCGCTTTGGCGGTGATATATTCCGCATAATTGTACCGCTTGATGATGATTATTCGTATGATGCCGGAACCGGTAAAGCGCAATAAAAGAGCAATGTCACCAATAATGTCACCAATAATAAAATCATCACAAGGCAAAACGAAATAATAAAGTATATGCTACAAGATAACACTATATCTGCAGAAAGGCTTGCAGAAGAGTTGAAAGTATCAAAAAGAACAATTCTCCGTGATATTGATACACTTAAAAAACAAGAGCGTATAAATAGAATAGAATCGATTACCAGAGGTTATTGGAAAGTCACCAATGAAGATGAAGAAATATAAATGTCATAACACCACAACCACCGCAAAGCCGTACGGCAGTAAGAAAACAGGGTTCGCTTTTGGGTACATTACCCGCTCCAAAGTTTTGTTAACATGAGAGGAGTTATGCTTCTCTCAATTGGTTATTTAGGAGGTTGAAAATGAAGTTTTTTGAAAAGCAATTGACGACTGAGACGGTGTATGAGGGGTTGATTGTGAATGTTAAGATGGATTCTGTTGAGCTGCAAAACGGGAGGCAGTCCAGAAGGGAAGTGGTGGAGCATCCCGGCGGTGTTTGCATTGTTGCTGTGACTGAGGATAAGAAGGTGGTTATGGTTCGCCAATTCCGCTATACAGTCAGAGAAGAGCTGCTGGAAATTCCGGCAGGGAAGCTTGAACCGGGGGAGGACCCGTTTGAATGTGCTGTCCGGGAGTTGTCGGAGGAGACAGGTTATACTGCAAGAAAATGGATAGACCTTGGTGTGATCTATCCATCTGCAGGTGTTTATATGGAGAGGCTGTATCAATATCTCGCACTCGATTTGGAGCAGGGTGAGGTACATCCGGATGACAACGAATTGCTCAGCGTTGAAGAAGTTGACCTTGACGAGCTGATTAAAGCAATAATGGCAAATGAAATGAAAGATGCCAAATCAATAATCGGAATTCTAAAAGCAAAATCATATCTTGAAGGTCAAATAGCTATTTAGTTTACTTTTAACGTTTTCAGTTAAACTTTTGGGTTAATCATCTTCTGCAGTGTTTTCCGGATTGTTATTTTCTACTGTACTTTCGGGCTTAATATCATCCACTGTGCTATCCGGCTTACTTTCAACATCAATATTTCCCCCATTAACCTCTGCACCTTGCATGATTGGTTTCTGAGATTTTTGAACAATGAACAATACAGGTGCTGCAGTACATAAAAGTGCGCTGACTGCCATGGTTATTACAAGCTCAACCCCCATAAATGAACCGTTATATACAAGTGAGTATAACCAAACGGGTTGGTCACCGGCATAAATATTCCAAACAATAACTCCGGATAAAAAGTGACTGAAGAAACGTAAAAGTAAGCAAAGCGGTACAGCAAACAGTAATCCGTACTGCTTACCTTTAAATAATCCCGCCATTCCCAACACAGAATATGCCAATAAATAATCAAGCATAATAACGGCAATATAACCTTCCAAAGTTCCTGTAGGAGGAGGCCAGAAATTCCTCAGCATTTGAAGACACGCAAAAACAAAGCCGCTTCCAAGACCCCATTTTAACCCGTGCCGGATACCGATAACCATGACGGGCAGCATAGAGAACGGTGTTACCGAACCGCCTTGCGGCATACGGAACAGCACAAGGAAACTCAAGATATAACCGAGTGCAATAAGAATTGCGGACTCCGTGAGCGCACGGACACTTTCACGTGATTTTAGACTGTTTTCCATTAAAATACACCTCTTTCATTTTGTGTCGTATCTGTTGACACGACGGGTTGAATGAGGTGCATTTTTCGGCTTATTCCCGACGGCGGCATTATCCGCATCCGGTAATAAGGGTTAGGTGCGGCAATTCACACCCTCTCAGCCACCAGCCGGCAGCACCCCATTAAATTAAAATAGAAATTATAATGCAGAAATAAGAAATTACCGGAAATTAAAACAATGCACTATTTATTAACTCTGCATTATTAATTATTAATTAGCTTGTGTCATGCTTGCTACTTCTGCTGCGAAGTCATCTTGTTTTTTCTCGATTCCTTCGCCTTTTTCAAAGCGTGTAAAGGAGTTGATTTTTATATCTCCGCCAAGGTCTTTTGCGATTTGTTGTATGTGCTTTTCGACTGTAATTTTATCGCCTTTTACAAATGCCTGATTCAAAAGGCAAATATCTTCAAAAAACTTATTCATCCTGCCTTTAACCATGTTTTCGGCAATCTGACGTGCTTTATCTTCAGGCAGGTTTTTTGCTTTATTCTCTTCAATAGCTTTGTTTAATTGAATTTCTTTTTCCTTTTCAATTTCACCGGCATCCACGGACTCAGAGTTGAGATATAAAGGTCTCATAGCTGCAATTTGCATTGCAATATCTTTGCCAAGCTCAGTAATTGCATCCGTATCGGAAATACCGGATACATCAAGATTGACAATGACACCGATTTTTCCGCCCGAATGGATGTAAGGGATGCTTAAGCCTTCGGTATAACGTTCAAAACGTCTTACCGATATATTTTCACCGATAACAAGAATCATTTCCTGCTGCTCTTCGGCAACTGTTTTATCCGAACCGGGGTACTTGCTTGCAAGAAGTGCATCAATATCAGCCGGGTTGTTTTTCACAACGGCTTGTGCTACACCCTCTACGAAAGCTGTAAACTTTTCGTTTTTTGCTACAAAGTCTGTCTCTGCGTTAACTTCGACAACAACACCGATATTATCAATGACTGTTGCATATGCAATGCCTTCGGCGGCTATTCTGCCTGCCTTTTTTTGTGCTGTGGCAAGACCTTGCTCACGAAGATATGCAATTGCTTTTTCCATATTGCCTGCAGTTTCCGTGAGGGCTTTCTTGCAATCCATCATTCCGACTCCGGTTATTTCACGAAGTTCCTTTACATGTTGAGCTGTAAATGACATCTATTTAAATTCCTTCCTGTAACTTTTAAGCGGTATTATTCTGCGGAGTTTATTCAGCTTTTTTCGCAGTTTTTTTGGCTGCGGGCTTCTTTGCAGGTTTTTCATCTGCTGCATCGGCAGTTTTTGCTGCTTTTGCCGGTGCTTTCTTTGCGGGCTCGTCTTCGGAAGCTTCAGCTGTTTTTGTTGCTTTTGCCGGTGCTTTTTTAGCAGGTTTTTCTGCCGGAGCTTTATCAGCTGTTGCGTCAGCTTTTTTCGCCGGTGCTTTTTTTGCTGCTGCTTTTACAGGTTCATCTGCTTTTTTATCTTCGGCAGGCTCACTTGGAGTATCATCTGCTTTTTTTGTTGTTTTCTTTACAGCTTTTTTCGGAGCTTCTTCTGCAACGGCTTTTTCCTCAGAAGCCTCTGATGCGGGAGCTTTTTTCTCCGGAGCAGGTTTTTCTTCCTTTACTTCTGCAGGTTTAGCTTCTGCTTTGGCTTCAGGTTTTTCCGGAGTCGGCTTTTCTTCCGCCTTGGCTGCAGGTTTCTCAGGAGTAGGCTTTTCTTCTGCTTTAGCAGCAGGTTTTTCAACAACAGGCTTCTCAGCAACAGGCTTCTCAGCAACAGGCTTTTCTTCTGCCTTAGCAACCGGTTTCCCATCTGCTTTTGGCGAAACATTATCGGCAAGTGCTTTTAAGTCAGCATCGGCTGCGGGAGCAGGCGGGATTTCTACTGCAACGGGAGCATCTGCTTCGGAAGCCTCTGACGGAGACGGAGCCGCTCCTGCTGAGTCCATACCCTGGCGGCCTTCGATTACTGCATTTGCCATCGCCTGGGCGATAAGGCGGATAGCTCTGATAGCATCGTCATTACCGGGAATAATATAGTCGATTTCATCGGGGTCGCAGTTTGTATCAACAATTGCAACAATCGGTATTTTAAGCTTACGTGCTTCGGCAATTGCATTATGCTCCTTGCGCGGGTCTACAATAAATAATGCAGCCGGCAGTTTTTTCATATCCTTAACACCGCCGAGATATTTTTCCAGCCTGTTTATCTCACCGGTCAGTCTGATTACTTCTTTTTTAGGAAGAATGTCGAATGTTCCGTCATCCTGCATTTGGCGAAGCTGTGCAAGGCGGTCAATACGCATACGCATTGTTTTAAAGTTAGTCAGCATTCCGCCGAGCCAACGGGCATTAACAAAAAACATACCGACTCTTTCGGCTTCTTCTTTAACGGCATCCTGTGCCTGTTTTTTTGTTCCTACAAAAAGTAAAGAACCGCCGTTTTCGCTTATTTCACGAATGAAATTATAAGCATCTTCGAGTTTTCTGACGGTTTTTTGAAGGTCTATAATATAAATTCCATTGCGCTCCATGTAAATGTAGGGAGCCATTTTCGGGTTCCAGCGGCGTGTTTGGTGTCCAAAATGCACACCTGCTTCCAAGAGTTGCTTCATTGATACTACTGACATTTAATTTCCTCCAAATTTTTGTTGTTTCCTCCGGTTACATCAACTTTTCACATCAACCATGAAAACCATGGCACTTCAACGGAAAATCAATAACCGTGTGTGTTGCTCTACAAACAGAGCATTTTGCACTATAACAAATAATTCTACCAATTGCAAGCTTTTTTTGCAGAAATCACAAGAAAATCACAGAGAAATTACAGAGAATCGCCTTAAAAAAGACGATTCTCCTACGCCTGTGTAGCAGGCATTATGGCTTCACGAAGTGAGACTATTTAACCGTAAAGCGGACCGTAGTTTTTACATGCTCTGTAATCGGCGTTTTCTTTGTCCTCGGTGCCGAATGCCGACCATGCGTGTGGGCGGAATATTCTGCTTTCGCAAACGTTATGCATTGAAACAGGGATACGCAGCATCGCGCATAAAGTAATAATATCCGCACCTTTATGACCGTAACAGAATGCGCCGTGGTTAGCACCCCAATTTGCCATTACGCTGTAAGCATCCGTGAATGCACCCTTACCCGTAAGAATCGGTGCAAACCATGTCGAGGGCCATGTAGGGTCGGTACGGTAGAGAAGGGTATGGTTGACTTTTTCGGGTAAATCGACTGTGTAACCCTCTGCTATTTGCACAACCGGACCAAGACCGTCTATAAGATTTAAACGAAGCATTGTAACAGGCATTTCACCCTCGGTTTCAAACTTTGACGAGAAACCGCCGCCTCTGAAATATCCTTTATTCCCGGGACACCACTGTGTTTTTGCCAGGCATGCCTTTGCATCCTTTTCCGTCATATCCCACCAGGGTTTCATTGTACTGTTACCGCTTTCGTCCTTTGAACCGCCGCTGCCGTCAAGTGCTGCAGCTCCCGAGTTTATCAGATGAATAAAACCGTCAGATGCTTTACCCTCGGGCTTCCAGCCGGTAACACGCTCAACAGCATCAGGGCTCCAATAAGTTCGGACATCGGCAAATATTGAAGCAGCACCATCCATCAGATGTGTAAACAGCATTGATACACCGTTTAACCCGTCATTTTCTGTTGCAAAAATGGTAGGCTGCTTATTGCAGTTCCAGTTGAACGTAGAATTTAATATTGCCTCGGTGAAATCTCCGTTTGGTTTATAATCCGTCCACATACGCTGACCTTGGAAACCGCCGGCGATTGCGTTGCGCCCGAGTGCTTCCTCGTGGAAACCAAGTGCAGCAAGCTTGGGATTACCGAGTAAAATATCACGGCAAATGAGTGTCATTTTAACTACAAACTCCCATTGCTCCGCTTTTTGCGCAGGTGAAAAACGTTTATCTTCGGGATTCGGGTCAAAACCTTCCTTGCAATGTGCTCTTGTCCAGACAATTGCTTTATCAAACTCTTCGGGGTCGTAGATATTTAAATCAACCCGGCGCAGGATTTCGGTCATATCAACCCACTCTGCACGGATACCGAGATATTTCTGCATAAAATCGGGGTCAAGAAATGAACCTGTGATACCCATTGATACCGAGCCGATACCGACATATGCTTTATTTTTCATTTGCCCGACAGCAATGGCTGCACGTGCAAAACGAAGGATTTTTTCTTTAACATCATCGGGAACATTAGTATCTCCGGCATCCTGAACATCCTTGCCGTATATTCCGAATGCGGGCAGACCTCTTTGAGCATGAGCAGCAAGAACTGCCGCAAGATAAACAGCTCCGGGACGCTCTGTCCCGTTAAATCCCCAAACAGCCTTGACTGTACCCGGTGTCAAATCCATTGTTTCACTGCCGTAACACCAGCATGGTGTGACCGTTAATGAACCGATGACATTCTCACGTGCAAACTTTTCTGCACATGCACCTGCCTCATTTCCGCCTCCTATTGTACTGTCGGCAATAACACACTGTACAGGTTTGCCGTCGGCGTAACGCAGATTATCACTTATAAGCTTCGCTGCAGCTTTTGCCATATTCATTGTCTGCTCTTCAAGGGATTCGCGGACACCGCCCCAGCGACCGTCAATAGTCGGGCGGATACCGATTTTCGGATATGTCATAGTTAAAACCCTTCCTCTCTTAACTTAATTAACAAAATTTATTTAATGACTCCTTTTTTAAGGAGAATATTTGCGTAAATTGCACTTTCACCTGTGGCAACAACGGCGAATGCGTTTTTAGTCCGCTGATAAAAATCAAATCTGTCCATATATTCAATTTGGTTTGGTTTTTGCCCGTGTTTACTTAAAAGTTTTTCATATGTCTGCCATATCTCGGGAGTTGGAGAATTATCCCCGGGAACAACTGCCATCAAAGCAACAGGATTATCAACATACTCATCAAGAGGAAATAATTCTAAAACAGCATCGAGCAAAGCAGGTATTGCATGACCGTCTGCCCGAACAAGCCTGCGGGCACATGCGGCAGCCGGGAAATTTCCGTCTCCGAGAACTATTTCATCACCATGCCCCATTTCCATAAGAATCTTTAGCAGCTCAGGTGAAATGAGATTGGATATACCTTTGAGCATAATGTTCTGTCCTTTCAGAATAGCACTTTAATCGATTAAATACTGCTGTGATAGAGAATCGTCCTAAAAAGGACGATTCTCATAATGAATCACGAAGTGAGACGGTTTAGTCGTACAACAGAACAGCGATGTCTGCTTGGTCCATGTTGGCTGCGTTATACCATTTTGCGCCTGTATCTACGTCGGAAACCGGTTCGCCTCTTGCTGCTTTAACAGCGAGCTCAACAGCTTTGTAACCGATTGATACGGGGTCTTGTGTGATTGAGCCGAAGAATAAACCTGTGCGGACAGCTGCTTTTTGAGCTTCACCTGCGTCAAAGCCGACAAGTAATGCTCCGGGGTTTGAAGCACCTGCGTTAAGTGCTGCAAGAAGACCGGAAACCGCACCTTCGTTTGACATGAATATACCTTGAAGGTTTGGTAAGTTAAGCGCTGTGTTTGCTGCATTAATCATAGAATCAAGCTCGGGTGTTGCACCGACGATTACTTCAATATTTACTGCAGCACCGGCATCGCCTTTATTGATTGCTGCATATCCGCCTGTAATTGCAACGCTGCTGTTTGCACCTGAAGCAAGGTCAAACATTTTTTCTGCAAAGCCTTTTGTTCTGCCGGTAATTGATGCACTGGTTACCTCTTGTGAAAGAATAGCGATAACAACAGGATTGTCTGCTGTTGCGCCTTCAATTGCGCTTTTGATTTCCGGGAACATATTGTCGGCACCGATTGCTCCTGCTGCTTCATTGTTTGTTGAAGCGTTTGCTGCAACCTGACCTGCCGGTGCTTCGGGCACACCCGAGTCAAATCCGATTACCGGGATTCCTCTTGCTTGTGCATCTGCAAGTTGTGAAAGAACCGATGAGGTATCAAGCGCTGCAAGAGCAATAGCATCCGGGTTTTTTGCAAGCTCTGCATTTAACATGTTTACCTGGTCGGCAATTGCGCTTTCACCTTCGGGTCCGTCAAAGTGAACTTTTACTCCAAAGTCTTCGGCAGCTTTGTCCGAACCTTGTTTAACTGCTTGCCAGAATTGGTGTTGGAAGCCCTTGGAAACAACAGCGATATACATTTCGCCTGATGATCCGTTGTCACATGCAGCGACAAATACTCCCAGCATAGCTAATGCGAGTACGATGCAAAGTAACTTTTTCATGAATATTTTTCTCCTTTTCATTTTAAGCGTGTTTTCACACTGATTTTTTATCTAAAGGGTCAAAAGCTCAAGTCTGAGCAAAATTACCCCTTTATTTTCTTGACTTCATTTGCTTTTTTAACACGGTACATATCAAGCCATACCGCCAACAGTACAATTACGCCGGTAAAGAAAAGCTGGAACGGAGCAGGGAGTGACATTGAACTTAAACCGGTTTTTAGTACTGCCATTATAAAGACACCTATCATTGTTCCGGATAACGACCCGACACCTCCGGCAAGGGATGTACCGCCGATTATAACACCTGCAATTGCTTCAAGTTCAAATCCGTTACCTGTTCCGGGATTGATTGTTGTTGAAAGAGCGGCAAAGAATATAGCACCGAGACCAACAGAAAATCCGCTGATTGCATAAGCCGCACATTTCCAGTTGGCTACATTAATTCCCGAAAGCCGCACAGCTTCTTCATTGCTTCCGATTGCGAAAATATAACGTCCGAGTTTTGTTTTGTTAAGAATAATGAGCGCTATTATGAAATAAACAATTAACCAAATTAACCCTGTCGGAAAACTGCCGTTACGTAAAAATACCTTTGCAAACCATGCAGTTTCGTCAAGCAGACTCGGATAAGTTTTGGCAGTTGTGCCTGTAATAATTGAACCGAAACCGCGTGTAACCATCATCATTCCGAGTGTTGCAATAAAAGGAGGGAGCTTAAGCCTTGTAACAAGAAGTCCGTTTATTATACCAATCACAGTTGCTATGAGAACGACAATGATTAAACAAAGCCAAAGCGGAAGACTGAAATCCCGAAATAACATGCCGCCTATTATTGCAGAGCAGATCATTGACGTTCCGAGTGACAGGTCTATACCGCCTGTAATTATAACAAATGTGACACCTATGGCAAGAAACCCGATCCAATATGCAGATGCGAGAATGACCAATGCCATATCCGGTGAAAAGAAGTTTCGCCCGAAAATCGCAAAGGTTATGTACAATAAAACCAACACTCCGAAAGCGAGTAATTTTTGCAATTGAATCTTTTTAATGAAATCGGGCATAACCTACATCTCCTTAAATTGGAATAAGCTATAAATTTTAATTATCTACATTTCTGCATCAGCACTCACTACATGTGAATATTGGACAGCATATTTCATTACTGTATGCTGGTCAGCCTCCTCGATAGGCAAGGTTGCTGTTTGTGTTCCCGAACTCATTACAAGAATCCGGTCACTCATGCGGAATATCTCAGGAAGCTCGGAAGAAATCATAATAATGGACTTTCCTTCGTTTGCAAGAGCATTCATAAGCTTGTATATTTCGCTTTTTGCGCCGACATCGATTCCTCTAGTAGGTTCATCGAATATGAGTATATCACAGTTCTTTACCAGCCATTTGGCAATAATGGTTTTCTGCTGATTGCCTCCGGACAGGTTTTTTAGCAATTGATTCACCGTTGGTGTTCTGATATCGATTTTATCTTTGTATTCCAATGAATCTTCGGTAATTTTCTTTTCGTTTAAAAATAAACCTTTTACATAGTTTTTTAAAGATGCAAGAACAATATTATCGGCGACTCTCATTCCGAGTACACAGCCGTAACGTTTGCGGTCCTCCGATAAATAACCGATTCCGTACCTGACGGCATCACGCGGTGAATTTATGGTTATCTGCTCACCGTTTATATATACATTGCCACCGGTTTTTTTGTCGGCACCGAAAATGAGCCGTGCAATTTCTGTACGCCCTGCACCCATTAACCCGGCAAATCCGAGGATTTCACCTTTTCTGAGTTCGAATGAAACATTCTCGACATCCTTTGAAGAAAGACCTTCAACCTTTAAAACAACGGGAGCGTCAGCGGGTACATGGCTGGATTCCTTAGGCTGCTCATATGTTATACGCCCGATCATCATTTGGATGATTTCATCAATTTCAACTTTGTCGGTATCTCTTGTGCCGACAAACTCGCCGTCCCTGAGAACTGTTACACGGTCGGAGATACGTTTGATTTCATCCATTCTGTGTGAAATGTATATCATTGAAACGCCTTTTTGCTTAAGCTCTTCGATCAGTTTAAATAAAACATCTGTTTCGGTATCTGTGAGAGTTGCGGTCGGTTCGTCGAAAACTATAACTTTTGCATCGTATGAAATTGCTTTTGCTATCTCTACAATCTGCTGCTTGCCGACTGTTAAGTCCATTACCCGTGAGCGGGGATTTATGCTGCTGATGTTCATGCGTTTAAAAAGCTCATTTGTTCTTTTTTCAAGACCTTTTTCATCCAAAAAGAACCCTTTGCATTCACGGCCGATAAATATATTTTGCGCAACCGTAAGATGCCCCATCAGGTTAAGCTCCTGGTGGACAATTGAAATACCTGCGTTTTGAGCATCCCTTGGTGATTTGAATATTGCTTTTTCACCAAAATAAGTAATATCGCCCGAATCAGCTTGATAAATACCGGTCAGAACCTTCATAATTGTGGATTTTCCTGCACCGTTTTCACCGACAAGTGCCAAGACCTCTGCACGCTTTAAGTTAATGGAGCAACTTTTAAGCGCATGGACACCTTGGAACCGCTTTTCTATATTATTCATTTCGAGTACATAATCAACGGTTACGGACTCATCCACTATAATCGGTTCACCACCAATCTGTGTAACTGTGCGACAAGTATAGCACAAACAAATTATGTGATATATAGTAAAAATTGTTGCACTTAATAAAGCAATTAATTTAAAGCTAAAGAGCTGTTCAAACTGCTTTTAAAGTTTTAATTTAAAGAAAAGCCTTGTACATTTTTCCGGTAATCTGTTGGCGATATATTTTCGCTGTTTCTGAAAACACGGCTGAAGGTTAAGGCATTCTCGTACCCGACTGCCATGGCTACGTCTTTAATGGATAAATCGGAACCGCCGAGCAGGTTTTTTGCTTCAGCAAGCCTGACACGGAGCAGACACTTCATCGGTGAAATCCCGAGAGTTTCCTTAAAAATTCTGACAAAATGGTACTTGCTAAGATGAACGCTGCTTGCGATTGTATCAAGGCTTACATCCGATTTATAGTTCTCCTCGATATACTTCATTGCATCGTTACAAATTTCAACATGGCGCGGATTTTCGATTTTCACGTCGTAAAGTCTGAGGATATAATAACAAAACATTGTTGCAATATTTGTGGAAATCGCTTTGTAATGAGCCTTTTTCAAGGTGAGTTCATCGAGCATAAGTGATAAGATAGCCTTTAGCATATCATCATAACTGCCCGCTTCAATTACAGGATTAGCATCAATAGGAACGATACACCCCTCCGAAAGACCGGGAATATGCAGGTTATCAATAGCAAAAAAGAGGACGGAAAAATCCTTGTCACTGCTTTTTTCCTCGTGAAACACACCCGAATTATATATAATTATATCGCCGGTTTTCACTTTGTACTGCTCATTTTCTATAAAAATAACCGCAGTGCCGCTTGTGATGTACATTATCTCACAGAAATTATGGCTGTGCACCTTGCCCGACCATGCTTCACCCGCATTAAGAATACCCGAGAAAACGACACGGGGCCGAAAGCTCAGGATTTTTTCGTCATCCGGATAATAATGCAGGTGTTCTGTCATTAAAAAATCTCCAAAAAATAAAATACAAATTGTTGAATGTGCAGATATTCTAGCAAAAACTGTAGAAACTGTCAAAGATTTCGTTGCTAAAACATACGGTTTTTCTACATTTTTGTTTGTTTTTTGTGAAAACTTCATCATTTGACATTTATAGTGCCGTAAATATAGTAATAATCATGACAAAACATGAAGCACTTGAAAGATATTTCGGACATACACAATTTCGTCCGTCACAGGATACAGTTATCGATACGCTGTTATCGGGACGTGATGTGCTCGGCGTTATGCCGACCGGAGCAGGGAAGTCGGTTTGCTTCCAGATTCCGGCATTACTGCTACCGGGTTTTACAATTGTTGTATCACCTTTAATCTCGTTGATGAAAGATCAGGTCGCAGGTCTAAGAGAAGGAAATATTCCTGTGGCTTTTATAAACTCATCACTAACTTCAAAGCAATACAAGGAAGTGCTGCGAAGAGTCGGAATCGGACTGTATAAAATTATTTATGTTGCTCCCGAAAGGTTGAATACCGCTGATTTTTTAAGGTTTGCACAAGAAACTCCGATTTCACTCATTGCAGTAGATGAAGCGCACTGTGTTTCGCAATGGGGACAGGACTTCCGCCCAAGCTACTTGAAAATTGCCGACTTTACAGAAAAACTTAATAAACGCCCTGTTATCGGAGCATTTACTGCGACTGCAACAGCAGACGTCAAAAACGATATTATCAAACTTTTAAAGCTGAGTGACCCGGTACAACTCACAACTGGGTTTGACAGACCAAACCTGTATTTCGGTGTGGAAAAACCAAAAAATAAAGGACAGCGGTTTTATGAACTAATAGCGGAGCGCAGCGGTCTATGCGGAATTGTTTATTGCTCGACAAGGAAAACAACAGACAGAGTCTGCTCCGAGCTCCGAAGGCGGGGGATACCGGCAGCTCGGTATCACGCAGGGCTTGAAGATACAGAACGCAGAGAAAACCAAGATGATTTCATTCAGGGTAAAATCTCTGTAATCGTTGCAACCAATGCATTTGGAATGGGAATCGATAAACCCGATGTAAGATATGTAATACACTATAACATGCCGAAAAACCTTGAAAACTACTATCAGGAAGCAGGCAGGGCAGGCCGTGACGGCAACCCGTCAGAGTGTATAATGCTCTTTTCGGAAGATGACATCAGAACATCAGAGTATTTCATAGATAAATCGGGAGAAAGCGGAGAGATAAATAAAAAACAGGGTGAAAAGGAACGCAGGAAAATATACAATCAAGACGTAAAACGCCTCGACAGCATAATAAAATACTGCGAAATAACAAGCTGTCTCAGGTCATATATACTGAGCTATTTCGGCGAAAAACAAAACATCAAATGCAACAACTGCAGCAACTGTTTAAAGCCGGGTTTATGGAAGAGATTATTTTCCAATATCATTGAAGCATAGATGTAGATATGATAAAATTAACAAGCAGTGGAGGAAGAATTATGAGTAAAGATAATGACAATGATTTAAAAGTAAATGAAGCAATACCCGACTATAATAGGCTTTATACTGTTGAGGATTATCACTCATGGGATGAAACCTTCAGAGCAGAGTTATATGAAGGTACGTTAATTGTATCGGAAACACCAACAATTAAACATCAAAAGATTTCTGTCAATCTGGTAGTAAAAATACACGCTTATCTTGACGGTAAACCCTGTCAGGTTTTTCATGCACCGGTTGGAGTCAGACTGAGTAAAAATGAAGAATCGATATTTGAACCGGATATAATAATAATCTGTGATGAATCAAAACTTGACAAACGTACATGTAACGGCCCCCCGGACATGATAATAGAAATTC
>WQXS01000061.1 GCA_009784725.1 Oscillospiraceae bacterium | reverse complement strand
GTGCCCGGTTTTATCCACAGAAAACCTTGTTTTCTGGTCGGGTGGGCATCGGGTGTCGCCAATGCCTCGCAAGCGAGGCTATGCGAGGGCGTGAAAAAGAGGATGTAGTTTTGCTACATCCCCATTTTGAAGTAGTTTGAATGTATTGCTATATATTCGAGCCAATAGAGCGTATATCGTCGAGTAATGAGCCTAAATCCAATCCGCCTACTTGCTTGGGAGCTGCTGCAGGCTGCTCTTGTACGGGCGGAGGAGCGGGTCTTGAAGCTGCTGCAGGCTCTTGCGGGATTACAGGCTCAGCAACCGGTTCCGGCTCCTGATTGTTCTGTTCTACGGCTGCAACTGCTGCGGCTGCTGCTGTTGATCTTATATTGTCTTTGGGTGCTTGTCTGTCTTTAAGGGCTGCAACTGCTTCTGCGGCCATTTCTGTTTCTGCAGCTTCAACGACATCACCTGCTGTGCCGCCTTGCATTGTATTAGGGTTAACCATCATAACGCCCTCGGGCTTGTAAATAAACAGGACCTTATCACCTTCGTTTATTTCCAGTTTGCGGCGAATCGAAATCGGGATGGTTATCTGCCCTTTACTTGTTACCTTTGCAACTTCCACTTATAGTACCTCCTAAAAGCCGGAGTTAAAATTCATCTGTTAACGTACAAAATATAGTAAACAAACACGAGGGTAATGTCAAGTAAAATAACATTAATATCTTGCTTATATTACCCTGCTCAAGTAATATAAGTTCAGGGGTGATTAAAATGTCAATAATTAAAGCATATACCTTGCCGCATCCGCCGCTTGCGGTGCCTGCAGTCGGTCGCGGTAAGGAAAGTAAGGGAATCGCAGACACATTGCAAGCACTTGAGTCTGTGGCATTGGAAATAGCAGATATTGCACCCGAGACCATTATTTTTATTACTCCGCACTCAGTGCTCTACTCCGATTATTTTCATATATCTCCCGGAGATGAAGCGAATGGTGATTTAGGACGCTTCGGTGCACCTGAAATAAAATTCCAAACTGTATATGATAAAGAGCTTATTTCCGAAATAACACGGGTAGCTGAGTATAATGACATACCTGCAGGTACTCTTGGTGAGCGAGAGGCAAGCTTGGACCATGGTGTTACAGTACCTATGTGGTTTATAAACAAGCATTATACAGACTATAAATCGATACGGATATCCCAGTCGGGAATGGCGGCAGGTGAGCACTATATATTAGGGCAAGCCATTGCAAAAGCAGCAGAATCAACAGGCAAAAGGGTTGTTTTAGTTGCTTCCTCCGACTTATCCCATAAGCTACAGAATGATGCACCATACGGATTTGCACCCGAAGGACCGGAATTTGATAAAATTATAACTGAAGCTATAAAAGAAGGAGACTTTTTATCAATTCTTAAGATTCCTGACACACTCAGAGAAAGAGCAGGGGAGTGCGGATACAATTCCCTGACAATTTTAGCAGGTTCCTTTGACAGATTTAATGTAGAGGCGAATTTATTATCGTATGAAGGCCCGTTTGGTGTCGGATATGCTGTTGCATCTTTTAAACCGGGAGAAAAAAATGAGGATAAAAATATTCTGGAACAGTTTTTAGAAAATGAGTTGAAAGTTTTGGAAGAAAAACGGAACACAGAAGACGATTATCAAAACCTCGCAAGGCAGTCATTAGAACATGTCATATTAAACGGCAGCAAAATGTCAGTACCTGCAAGCGTTAGCGGCGAGCTATTATCTAAAAGAGCCGGGGTGTTTGTCTCACTTCATAAGAGCGGAAAGCTCAGAGGTTGTATCGGCACTATAGCTCCGACCACTGAAAATATAGCAAATGAGATAATTCAAAACGCAGTTTCCGCCGGATTGTCAGATGAACGCTTTAACCCGGTCACAAAAGATGAACTGCCGTTCATTGTTTATAAGGTTGACGACTTATCAGAAGCCGAAGAAATAACCGGACCCGACGAACTGGATGTAAAACGATATGGTGTTATAGTTACAAGCGGATATAAAAGAGGATTATTGCTTCCGAATCTGGATGGTGTGGATACAGTAGAGGAGCAAATTAACATTGCAAAAAGTAAAGCAGGTATTTTACCTTCCGAAACGGTTAAGCTTGAACGGTTTGAGGTTATCCGTCATGAATGATAATGCAGCAATTACAGCGCTTTTCTATGAAAAGCTTGATAATAAAGCAACAAAATGCGGACTTTGTCCGCATTACTGCATTATAGCCGATGGAAAAACAGGTCTGTGCGGTGTTAGAAGCAATATAGACGGAGAGCTGAGAGCCTGCAGCTACGGGCTTGTAACCTCTGTAGCCCTTGATCCTATTGAGAAAAAGCCGCTTTACCACTTCCATCCCGGCAAGAAAATCGTTTCACTTGGAAGCTACGGATGTAACCTAAAATGCCAATTTTGCCAAAATTACAACATTTCAATGGAGTATCATAATATTAAACCGGAGGTTATGACACCGGCTTTGGCAGCAGAGGTTGCGGTTTTAGCGGTAAACGACGGAAACGTAGGCATTGCATACACCTACAATGAACCTCTGATAGGATATGAATTTGTTAAAGATTGCTCACTATTGATTAAAAAAGAGGGTCTGCTGAACGTATTAGTAACAAATGGGTATATTAATAATGAGCCATTAAAAGAATTATTACCATCAATAGATGCGATGAACATTGATATTAAAGGATATAACAATAGAACATACAATAGGCTCAGCGGAACACTAGAGCCTGTAGAAAATACCATTATCACCGCCAGCAAGTCATGCCATGTTGAGGTAACCACACTCGTCATCCCCGGTGAAAACGAAAACGAGGTAGAAGACATAGCAAAATGGCTTTCCACCATAAATCCGCAAATCCCATACCACCTATCTCGCTTTTTCCCCCGATACAAATACTCCGAGGGTAACCCGACACCCCCGGAACTAATGCATTCCCTAAAAGAAAAAGCCGAAAAGTATTTGCAATACGTACACCTGGGCAACATGTAAGAATAGTAAGGAAAGCAAGGAATATATGTATTATAGCGAACTAGAGGTTGTAAAAGTATCTAAGATAATCTACAGAAAGGCTTGCAGCTTATATAATTATTTCTGACAAGCGAAGCACGGACGCGGAGCGCACGAGTATAAACACGGATGTTTCTTCGAGTGAAAAAGAAATAATTATATAAGCTGCAAGCCTTATAGAAGACTCAACTTCTAAAAACCTTCTTCAATTTATTCAAAAGTGTGGGTTTACGGGTGCTGTAGATAATTGCTTTGTTTTCTTCTGCGAGCTCGGCAGCTCTGGTCACAGCTTCGTGGGTGAAGTATTCCTGTGAGTTTAGAGGATTGTCGGGGTCGGCGGGTTCTCTTAGAATGTAGCGGCCGTCGGAGAAGAGGTCCCAGGCATTTGTGTCGTCTCTTGACATTACATCGAGCATCCATAAGACTCTGTCTTTTAAGTCGGGGTCGAGAATCGGACATGCTATTTCTACTCTTCTTTGAGTATTACGGGTCATTAAATCCGCAGAGGATATATAGATATCTGCGTCTATTCCGTTACCGAAGCAGAAAATTCTGGTGTGTTCAAGAAATTTTCCTACAATACTGAAAACCTTTATATTATCGGTTACAGAGGGTAACTGAGGAATAAGACAGCAAATACCCCGTATATTCATGACTATCTCGACACCGCCGGCGCCTGCTTCGACGAGTTTTTCTATTATTTCTTTATCGGTTAAGGAATTGCACTTAATTACAATTCTGCCTTTTTCTCCGTTTTGAGCCTTTTTAAGCTGCTTTTCAATTGCTTTAAGCACATTATTCTTAAAACCGTTAGGAGCAACCCAAAGATGGTTATATTCACCTTCAAGGTTTCCAATCAACATATTACTGAAAAATGCCGCTGCATCACGTCCCAGCTCTTGATTGGACGTTATAAGCGATAAATCGGTATAAAGCTTGGCGGTGCGTTCGTTATAATTCCCTGTTCCGACCTGTGTTATATAATGTACTTTACCTGCGACTTTTCTGGTTATAAGGCAAAGCTTTGAATGGCACTTATAACCTACAAGCCCGTAAATCACACGGCATCCTGCTTCTTCAAGCCTGCTTGCCCATTCGATATTATTATTTTCATCAAAACGGGCTCGAAGCTCCATAAGTACAATAACCTCTTTTCCGTTTTCAGCTGCGAGAATCAAGGATTCGGCTAGCTTTGACTGAGCGTCAAGACGGTAAACGGTAATCTTGATAGAAAGAACTGTTGCGTCTTCGGCAGCATGACGGATCATTGATAAAAACGGAGCTATGCTTTCATACGGAAATGAAAACAACATATCATTCTCCGTTGCAAGCCTCATCATGTTGCGCCTTTCGGACGAAGGCAAGGGGTTAACGGGAGTATGAACAGGCCAAACAAGCCGTTCGGTAGTTTCCTTATCAAGATAACGGCTAAATGTGAAGCAAAACGATAAATCAAGCGGAGCAGATGAATAATAAACCTGTGCAGGCTCTAAATTTAATCTTGAACATAAAAATTCAAACATCTCGGGGCTGATAGGGTCGTCCAGTTCAAGTCTTACAGGGGCAAGCCTTTGACGTTTTTTCAAAAGAGATTTCATATGCACCCGAAAATCGATATCCTCATCAAGTGCTTCTTCATCGGTGCCGAAATCAGCATTTCTGGTAACAGCAAGAATGCAATTTTCTGTAATCCTGTATGTTCCAAATACAAGCTCCGAAAAGTGAAGGATTAATTCTTCAAGCAAAACATAACGAAAACCTTTAACATCAAGCGGTATAAGCCTTTCAAGCTCTGCGGGGACAGCAATAAGGCCGAATGTTGTTCCTTTTTTCTTTTCAATTGTAACTGCGATATGCAGCTGTTTATTGTGAATATGAGGGAAAGGGTGCTTTGAGTCAATAATGGAAGGGGATAGTAATGGCATAACATTATGGATAAAATGATTTTTCATGGCTTTCATTTCACTGCCTGTTAAATCGCGCATTTTTACGAACTCGATTCCATGCTTGGAAAGCCCCTGCATTACTGAAGAAAAGGCATGTCCGACAAGGACATATAAAGGGGTAATTACACGATAAATCTCGTCTAATTGCTCCTTTGCAGACATACCTGTTTTATTGTCGCTCAGCTTGCTTCCTAAAAGCACCGAGTCTGCAAGAGAACCGACACGTATCATAAAAAACTCATCCAGATTGCTTGTAAAAATGGATATAAACTTCAACCTTTCAAGTAAAGGCATTTCGCTGCGGTTAGCCTCAAGTAAAACACGTTCATTAAACTTAAGCCACGAAAGCTCTCTGTTTTGCATATAATCCGCAGTTTCAAAAATTTCTTCCGGCATTTTACTCCTCCTCCCGGTAAAAGTTTAATGTATATTAATCATTCTATAGAAAAAGCGGCTGATAGGCAAGAGATATTCACTCCCGGGCGCAGATTTAACGCATAATTTACAAATTATTTACTTGAATAATATTCAAAAATAACATATAGTACATACGACAATTACCGAATAAGGAAAAGTTATGAATAATCGGCCGATAGGCGTTTTTGACTCGGGGCTCGGCGGACTTACAATGATAAAAAAGCTTGCCGAATATTTACCGGGCGAGGATATAATTTATCTCGGGGATACAGGCAGGGTTCCGTACGGCTCACGTTCCCGTGAAACAATTATTAAATACGCTAAGCAGGATGCCGCATTTCTTGCGGGGTTTGGTATTAAAGCAATGGTTATTGCGTGCAATACAGTCTGTTCGGTAGCTCTTGATAACTTAAAATCCGGCTATGATATGCAAATATTCGAAGTTGTGTGCGCACCGGCCAAAGCAGCAGCGTTAGCATCAAAAAACGGCAGAATCGGCGTAATAGGCACTGCAGCAACGGTCAGAAGCGGAGCTTATGAGACAGCGATAAAAAATATAAACAAGGATTTATCGGTATTTTCGGTTCCTTGTCCATTGTTTGTCCCTCTGGTTGAGGAGGGCTGGGTTACCGGCTCGGACGAAGCTGCTCATTGTATTGCTGCCCGTTATCTCAGTGAGCTTAAAAAAGCGGAAATTGATACACTTATTCTCGGATGCACTCACTATCCGCTGCTGTATGATGTGATATCGGAAACAATGGGTAAAAATGTCCTGCTTGTAGACTCCGGAGCTGAAACGGCAAAGCAGGTTGCAGCCGACTTAAAAAACAATAATTTACTTAACTCCGCAGGAACAGACGGCAGCATCAGATACTACGTCACCGACAGCATTCAGGGATTTTCAAATCTTGCGGCGCTTTATCTTGAATCGGATGTAAACGGTTTGGTTGAGCAGATAACACTTGAATAAATTCATACATATCATTTAATATTAATTACGGAGAAAATTAAAATGAAAGACACAAAAAAAGTAATGATATCAATTAAAGGTTTGCCGGTGTTTGCTAACAGCGACGACGATGCCTTTGAGCTTATGACTGACGGTGAATACCTGCAAGAAGGCGGTTATTCAACATTCAGCTACGTAGAGAGCTCGCTGACCGGACAAGATGGCATGCTGACCACATTTGATGTTGAAAATGACCGTGTTGTTCTCAGGCGCGGTGACGGACTCAGCGGCGACATGATTTTTTCCGAAAGCCAAAAGCATCATTTCTTGTATGATACACCATTCGGCTCCGTGATGCTCGGCATTGACACCCACAGCATAACAAACAACATGAACGATGACGGCGGTAACCTCGAAATCCGCTACGATATAGAAGTTGACAATATCGCAGTCAGCCAAAACCTATTCAAAATCAACATCCGCAGCTGCCCCCAATAAGACAGGGGTGAGCAGAGTCCATTTTTCGCAAGCGAGACATCAGATAAGACAGGGGGTTGGGTTGTGTCACAAGAGCCGCATTTTAATCTTGTTGAAGATGCAAAAAATAAAATAGATGAGCTTATAAACGAAGCATGTAAAAAAGCGCGCACGGCAGGGGAACTCCCTGAAGGCGCGCCGCTTTCGGGTTCGGTGGAAATACCGCGCGACCCGTCACATGGCGATTATGCCGCAACTCATGCAATGGCAGCAGCAAAGGAACTAAAGCTTGCACCAAGAAATATTGCAGAGACTATCATAAAGTTCATTGACCTCGGTGAGAGCTGCTTTGAAAAAATCTCGATTGCAGGCCCTGGCTTTATTAACTTTACCGTATCCGAAGTATGGTTTGGTGATGTTCTTAAAGCTGTTGAAGCAGCAGGTGATAATTACGGAGCGGTTGATATCGGCAAAGGGCAGCGTGTAATGGTTGAGTATGTTTCGGCAAACCCAACGGGGCCTATGACAATAGGTAACGCAAGAGGCGGCGCACTTGGCGATACGCTTGCATCCGTTTTGGAAAAAGCGGGATTTACAGTGTGGCGGGAATTCCTTCTCAACGATGCGGGGAATCAGGTGGACTTATTTGGAAAATCAATAGACGCCCGCTATATGCAGCTTTGCCTCGGCGAGGAAAATGTAGAATTTCCCGAGGACGGGTATCACGGCGACGATATAAAAGAGCTTGCAAAAATGATATACGATACGGAAGGCGAATCCTTAAAAGAGCTGTCAGAGCAGGAGCGCATAGAGAAATTTAAGGAATTCGGCCTGACTTATAACGTTAAGCAAATGAAAGAGCACCTTGAGCGTTACCGTATTGAGTTTGACGAGTGGTTTAAGGAAAGCAGTATGCACGAGAGTGGCTATGTATCGGAAACCGTGGAACTGCTTGATAGAGCCGGGCTGTTATACGAAAAAGACGGAGCGCAGTGGCTCTCCAATATCGCTCTTGGCGGGGAAAAGGATGAGGTCATCCGAAGGTCAAACGGTTTTAACACATATTATGCAATGGATATAGCATACCACAGAAACAAGCTTGAGCGGGGCTTCGACAAAGCAATCGAAATATGGGGTGCCGACCATCACGGCCACGCAAGACGCCTGATGACAACACTTTCGTCACCCGAGCTTAATAAAGCACTCGGTATAGACAGTACAAAGCTGCACTTTCTGCTAATGCAAATGGTACGGATTTTGCGTGACGGCGAAACGGTAAAGGTTTCAAAGCGCACAGGTAAAGCACTTACCCTAAATGACTTGCTTGACGAAATACCCGTTGACGCATGCAGGTTTTTCTTTAACACAAGAGCGGACAGCCACCTTGAGTTTGATATTTCGCTTGCAGTCAGGCAGGACAGCGAAAATCCCGTATACTACGTCCAATACGCACATGCCCGCATCTGCAGCCTGATTGATATGCTTGCCGAAGACGGCTTTAATGTCCCGTTATATAATGAAATAACCCCCGGGCTTCTAAGCTCGGAGGCCGAGCATGAACTTATCAAACAAATCGCACAACTCCCCGAGGAAGTAAAAAACGCCGCAAGAGACTACGACCCCTCAAAAATAAACAAATATGCCGTAGAACTCGCAGCAAGATTCCACAAATTCTACAGCTCCTGCAGAATAAAAAACGAACCCCCCACCCTTCTAACCGCCCGCCTAAAACTCGCCGACACAACAAGAACCGTAATAAAAAACTGCCTTGACATACTAAAAATAACAGCCCCAAGGAAAATGTAAAATATTTTTCATTTATCCATGTGTTGTCACGATTAAAATTGTGTCAGTTTATGAAATTTCTATAAAATATCCTCTTTTATGTTGACATTTTACTTGTCATTGTGTACTATTCAACTAGTAGGTGGTAGCTTCGGCTATCGCTGGGGCACGGTTGCAAACGGGTCCTACCGCGGCGGGGAGATACCCCGCCACTACTATTTTCAGAGGTGTTATGTGAAAGAATTGAGCGTTTTTATTGATGAGTCCGGAGATTTTGGTCCTTATGATTACCAATCACCTTATTTTATTGTAACTCTTGCTTTCCATGATCAATCATCAGATATAAGCAAAGATATTGAGTCATTTAATCAAAAATTGAGTTATATTGGTTTTATAGAGTTTCCTTTACATGCCGGACCATTAATTCGTCGAGAGTTTATTTATGATAACTATTCTCTCTTAGAAAGAAAACGCATTTTTAATGTACAATATAACTTTACACGTACAGTTGATATAAAATATAAGAGTTTTGTTATTGAAAAGAAAGAGTTAATTGATGATTTTGATTTACACATAAAACTTACAAAACAGTTTAAAATTTTCTTTCAAGAGCAAATGGGTTGGTTAGCATCATATGACTATATTAAAGTTTACTATGATTACGGTCAAAGAGAACTATCGTTAATTATTGCAACATTATTTAGCGCCAATATTAACTCAGTTATATATAAAAAAGCTACTCCTAATGAATATAAACTAGTTCAAGCAGCTGATATGCTTTGTACAATGGAATTATTGTTATTAAAAGCGGATAATAAACAGTTGTCAAAATCTGAAATAACTTTTTTCAAGTCGGAACGCGACCTTAGAAAATCATACTTAAATGCAATTATTAAGAAACGCATAAGATAATGTGAAATCTACAAGTGTCGCTTGCAGATTTTATAATACATTATTAGACTCAGGAGTTATATAATGATTAAGGACAGAAGATTTGCTCTTGTTTTCCGCATAGCTGCTTTTATTGTTGCTGTTGCGGGGTTTTTGGATATGATGGGGTTTTTTAGGGGTGAGGTGCATTTTGCCGCACTTACTTTTTATACTATGCAGAGCAACATACTGGTTATAGTGCTTTTTGGAATGTTGACTGTAAAGACTGCCATGGGTATTAGAGATGGAAACAAAGGAAATGCCGGGTATTTTGCACGATTTGAAATGATTTGCACCATTAATATAATGTTAACTCTTCTGGTATTTTGGATTTTACTTGCACCGACACTGTTTTCGATGGTAGGCGGGTTCTCTATGTGGACATTCGATAACCTGTCTGTTCACTTGTTCACTCCGCTCCTCTGTTTACTTGATTATATTCTATTTACACAGCCAAAACATTTGAAATACAGAGATGTCTATTATGTCAATATATTCCCGATTGCCTATCTTATAGGCACCTCAATCGCAGGATTACTGGGATATGTATATATGACCGCATCAGACGGCAACCCAATGCGCTTCCCGTACTTTTTCTACGACTTCGACAGAATAGGCGCTACCGCATTTATTTATATCGGAGCATTAATACTATTCTTTCTCTTAGTAGGACATGTGTTTTATTTTATTGACAGAAAAGTAAGAAAATAAATATCACATGGCACAGGGACGGTTGATGTATAATTCTTGAATTCGTGTTATATTTTATTTGCATAATTCTTGATTATGTGTTATATTGGCTTGTGAAAGTTCTTGAATTCGTGATATTATTTTGAAGAAAGTTGTAATAACAATGAAAAGAAAAATATATAATAAATTGTTAGAGTGGAAAATAAATGAGTCAGGAAAGACTGCATTACTTATTGACGGAGCTCGACGGGTAGGCAAGAGTTATATTGTTGAGGAATTTGCAAAAAAAGAATATAGCTCTTATATTCTCGTCGATTTCAATAAAGCCGGTTCCGAGGTACTTGATTTATTGGACAACAGTCTAAATAACCTTGATACCTTTTTTATGTATCTATCGGAGTATTACTCTGTCAAATTGATTCAACGGGAGTCTCTGATAATATTTGATGAAGTACAACTTTTTCCCAGAGCAAGAGCAGCAATAAAGTACCTTGTTGCAGATGGCAGATATGATTATATAGAGACCGGTTCAATTGTCTCAATAAAAAAGAATGTAAAAAACATAATCATTCCTTCTGAAGAGCGTCGGATAAGAATGTATCCGATGGACTTTGAAGAGTTCTTATGGGCAAACGGAAACGATACATTAATGCAAATAATAATGAATCATTTTTCGGAAATGAAGCCGCTTGGGCAAGCAATGCACAGGAAAGCCATGGATTATTTCAGACAGTATTTAATAGTCGGCGGTATGCCTCAGGCAGTTATTGAGTATATAACAAGTCGTGAATTTAGCAGAGCAGACCAAATCAAGCGTGATATCCTCGCTCTATATAGGGATGATGTTGCAAAGCATGCAAATGGATATGAAAAAAAAGTCGTTGGTATATTTGACGAAATTCCTGCTCAATTATCAAAACATGAAAAGAAATTCAATCTTTCATCAATAAAAAAGGAAGCTCGTTTCAGAGATTATGAAGATGCACTATTTTGGCTTGATGATGCACGTATAGTAAATATATGCTACATCTCAACAGAACCAAATATTGGACTTAAACTAAATATGAATAGGCTTACTCTTAAATGCTATATGGGTGATACAGGTTTACTAATTAGCCATGCTTTTGATGAAAAAGGTTTGGTAACAGAAGAAATTTATAGAAAGTTATTGTTTGATAAACTGGAAGTTAATAAAGGTATGATCATAGAAAATATCGCAGCACAAATGCTTGTTGCATCAGAGCATAAACTGTATTTCTACTCCAATTCTTCTCGTACCGACAGTAGTTCCAGAATGGAAATAGATTTTCTTATTTCTAAAAGCAAAGTCAGCAGCCGCCACAACATTTCACCCATTGAGGTAAAGTCAAGTACAAACTATACTCTTTCGTCATTAAGAAAATTTAAGACAAAATACAGCTCGCAACTACACACTCCTTATGTGCTGCATACCGGGGATTTAAGAACAGAAGAAGAAATAATTTTTCTCCCAATATATATGACTCCGTTTTTATAGATATTAAACAACCTTTATAAAGAGAACCGTCTCCCTGTACAAGGGACTGCACAGGGGACGGTTCTGTTGTGCACCGTGCTAGCACTAAAAATCAACGTGTAAATGAAATACAATCATTGAATTTTGCGAGTCTTTTTATGCAGGAGTTTTCTGCTATTTTGAATGCTTTGGTTTGTTTGAAGCCTTCTTCGTACCAGATGTTTTTTACTGTCATAATTTTTGATTTCCTGTCAACGGAGGCTTCAAGGCGTCCTGCGAAGGTCTCACCATAAAGCATTGGTAAAACATAATGCCCGTATTGGCGTTTGCTTGGCGGATGGTATATTTCCCATGCATAGTAATAATCAAAAATTTCCTTTATCAGTTTTCTGTCCCAGATAAAGCAATCAAGCGGTGCAATAACCTCGCACCGAGGTTTTAGCTTTGATTCCGAAAGAGCGGTTTTTATCAGCGGTTCATCCTCTATGCGATAAAAAAGCGGAAAGTTAACACCTTGTACTTTTACAACGGTAATTTTCTTTTCCTCTTGTAATAAACGAAAGCATTCCTTGCGGTTTTCCGAATCAAGATCCCAAATCCCGAGCCATGCATCGGACGGACGGTTCCATAACAGCCCTACCGCTCCGATACGTCTGAGAACACGCCACTTCAAATGGTCAAGACTTTGCGGTAACGGGTCTGCCGCTTTTAAGATTTCTGCAGGTATATGTTTTTCCGAAAGGTCGTAATATTTTCGGGTACCTTTCTTGTTATATACAATTAGCTCACCCTCTGAATACATTTGTTCCAGTACGGCACGAGCTGCATTTTTACCTGCGCTCCAGTTTACTGCCGAGAACCAGTTTGATTTGACGTCGAACTCATCGGGCAAATCGCTTGAGCTGACGGCTCCGTTTTTATCAATGTACTCTTTTGCTTTTTTATAGAAATCAAGCAGTTCGGGATATTTATTTACATGCTCCCTTGCAGCCTGCCTGTATCTTTCAAAATAAGGCCAGTCCGATGTTGGGATAATTGCAAGCTGTTTGTCGAAATAATCAACAAGCTCCCTGTCCTTATATAATAAGGAATGAAGTATTTCCTTCGTAAAGCCTTTTACGCGCGATTGCAATACGAGCTCGGCATTTTTTCCGCAAACATCGACAGGGTCAAACTGAATGCACCCCGCTTGCTTTACAAATTCAAGCGCACCGGGCTTGCCGTCAAAACGGTAATCACCGATTAAACCGTGCTTTAACAGCATAAAACGCCTTGCTTGCTTTTTTGAAATTTCCTGCATAACAATAGCCTGTTCCTTTCCGAAAACAGCAAAATAACGCACTGATAATAGGCCGTATTATTTCTGTTTAATTAGCGTAAGGGGATTAACACAAGAGAACCGTCCCCCTTGTGTTGTCCCCTTGTGTTAATTAAACAGTAAATTACATAACAAAGCAACAGCAAAGTGAATATTTCACGCATTGCGGATGTATTTTTGATATGATATATTTACCACATGTAAATACCGTATGTTAAAAAGAGGTGCAGGTACAATGGTTATTACAAATTTCGGGTCGTTAAATATCGATAATGTCTATTCGGTGGAGAATTTTGTTTCTCCCGGTGAAACTATTACATGCCTTGATTTGAACCGTTACTGTGGCGGAAAGGGTCTCAATCAGTCGATCGCACTCAGCCGCTCGGGCGCAAGTGTGCGTCATGCGGGTTGTATTGGTGCAAACGGAGCAATTCTCAAGGATATGCTTAAGCAAAATAACGTTGATGTTTCAATGCTTTTGGAAATTGACGGCGACTCGGGGCATACTGTTATTCAGGTAGATAAAACGGGACAGAACAATATCATCGTTTACAGCGGTGCAAACAGAAGGTTGACGAAACAGTATATTGACGATGTTTTGGATGTTGCTCTGCACGGCGAAATTTTGCTTCTGCAAAACGAAATCAACCTTGGTGACTACATAGTTAAAACAGCAAAACAAAAGGGAATGGTTATTGCGTTTAATCCATCTCCGGTCGATGATTTTCTGTTAAATGACTTTCCGCTTGATATGGTCGATATATTTATTATTAATGAAATAGAAGCAGCCGCATTGACAGGCATAACAGCCTCGGAGAGAGCAGCATCAGAACTATTAAAGCGGTTTCCGGCATCTAAGATTGCACTCACATTAGGCGAAAACGGCGCAGTTTATTATGATGCTGCTGACAGGTATCAACAAAAAAGTTATGTTGTACCTGTAGTTGACACAACGGCTGCAGGCGACACTTTTACAGGCTATTTCCTCACCGGTTTCTCTGCAGGCAAACCAATCCCCGAATGCCTGAGAACCGGCTGCCTCGCCGCATCCCTCACCGTCTCCTCAAAAGGCGCCGCCACCTCCATCCCAATGATGTCAGATGTTACTGCAATGAGTTTACAGGTTTAATAGTAGAGAACCTGCACAGGGAGACGGTTCGTTTTATCAAGGGTATTTTATGTAATTAATTAAATAATTTAAGAAGTGCCTAGGCTGAAACGGTTGCGACAACACCCTCCGACCTGTATACATAATACATCTATGTACACAATAGCAATATGCTACACTGTGATTATTTTATAATGTCTTTTGTCAAGGGGTTGCACAAGATTTATTTTTCATACAAAGGAACGCCAACTTTTTAGTTAGCGTTCTTTAGGTTTTCGATTTCTTTTCTTGTTAAATCGGTATATTTCATGATTTTCTCAATGGGTTCATTGTCTGCTAACATCGCTTTGGCGGTTTTTATGTCTTTTTGCTTTACTGCCCAATC
>WQXS01000060.1 GCA_009784725.1 Oscillospiraceae bacterium | reverse complement strand
GTTGCCTTCACGGGATTTTAAATCCCGGGCGTCTACCTGTTCCGCCACACCAGCATATATATCTAAAAACAAAACTCAGGAAAAATAAGAGATATTCATAAGAGATATTAGCAAAAAATCGATATTTACGCTCTCGCAAACACTGTAATATCAAGGGGTTACGCTACTTCCGCTTCCGTCTTACGCACAGGATTTTAAGTCCCTTGTGTCTACCTATTCCACCACAGTGGCATAAACGGAGAAATGATATTTCTCTGAGCGTCTCACTTGTGAGACAATGCAGTGAGCATTATAACAACTTTTTAATTAAAATGGAATCATTTTTTTTGATTTCAAGAAAGATTTCAAGAAAGATTTCAAGTGTATTTCAAGTGTGATTTTGTAAAAACGAAAAAAATGATTTCAAAAAAATGCTTGACAAATGAGTAAATATGCATATAATTATCCACAGTTTAATAAACAAACCGATGAACGGGAGTGAGTAGTCAGCCCCAAAACCGTTAAAAATGCAGTTTGCTGCATGATAGAGAGCTGCGGATGGTGGAAGCGCAGCACGGCGGAGTTGATGAATGGACCCGGGAGGGCAAGCAGAAAGGTAATATACCGAAGCCGAGTATGTGAGACGGAGATGGCTCTTCGTAACAAAAAGCCGGCATATATCAGTATGCATTGCGTACGTTGTATGCATCATGAGTGGGCGCAGATTGCGTCAAGCCGGGTGGCACCGCAGGAGAATTATTCTCTTGTCCCTGCAAAGTTATGCAGTGGCAGGAGTTTTTTGTTTGCGCTCTTGCCGTAGGAAATAAACGGTATGAAAGCAAAACCGGAGGAAACGAAGAAGAGCAAACAAGATAACACAGTCCCAATACCGGGACAAAAATAAAAGGAGAAAGAAAATGTCAAAACAAATTCCGTACAAAGTTTATCTTACAGAAGAAGAGATTCCGAAAGCATGGTACAACATCCGTGCCGACATGAAAACAGACCATCGCCCGATACTGCATCCGGGAACACTCGAGCCGATGACAGCCGATGAACTGTCGCCTGTATTTTGCACAGAGCTTGTAAAGCAGGAGCTCAATGACAAAGACAGATTCATTGAAATTCCCGAACCAATCCGTGACTTCTATAAAATGTACAGACCGTCACCGCTTGTCCGTGCGTACTGTCTTGAGAAGGAACTGAAAACACCTGCGAAAATATACTATAAATACGAAGGCGGCAACACATCGGGAAGCCATAAGCTGAACTCCGCAATAGCTCAGGCATATTATGCAAAAGAGCAGGGCTTAAAGGGCGTCACAACCGAAACCGGAGCAGGGCAGTGGGGAACCGCAATGTCAATGGCATGCGGACACTTCGGGCTTGACCTTAAGGTCTACATGGTCAAAGTCTCCGCACAGCAAAAACCATACCGCAAAACCGTTATGGAAACATTCAACGCAAAGGTAACACCCTCACCCTCGGACACAACAAATATCGGACGCAAAATGCTCGAAAGCGACCCGGAGAGCGGCGGAAGCCTCGGCACAGCGATATCGGAAGCAGTAGAGGTTGCCGTAACAACTGAGGGTTACAGATATACCCTCGGAAGCGTTCTCAATCAAGTACTCCTGCATCAGTCCATCATCGGACAGGAAGCAAAAGCAGCTTTTGAAAAAATCGGCGAGTATCCCGATATCGTAATCGGCTGTGCCGGCGGCGGTTCAAACCTCGGCGGTTTAATGTCCTCATTTATGGCAGACAAGCTTGCAGGCAAAAAAGCTCCGTACTTTATAGCAGTAGAACCTGCATCATGCCCGTCACTTACCCGCGGTAAATTCGCATATGATTTCTGCGACACAGGAATGGTGACACCGCTTGCTAAAATGTACACCCTTGGTGCGACATACAAACCACCTTCAAACCACGCAGGCGGCCTTCGTTATCACGGAATGGCTCCGATTCTGTCGCAGCTCTACCACGACGGGTTCATCAATGAAGCAAGAGCAATTGTTCAAAGTGATGTATTCGAAGCGGCAACAACATTTGCCAGAGTCGAAGGCAACCTTCCCGCACCGGAATCGGCACACGCAATCCGTGCAGCAATTGACGAAGCAATCAAATGCAGGGAAACAGGCGAAGAAAAAACAATCCTCTTCGGATTGTCGGGCACAGGCTATTTCGACCTCGGAGCATACGCACAATACAATGACGGCACAATGACCGACCATATTCCGACAGACGAAGAACTTGAACTCGGATTCTCCGCCATTCCGAAAGTCGACAAATAAAACCGCAAAACCATAAAAAACACCCCCATCACGGGGGTGTTTGTCAATTAAAAGAAACGCTAGAACTCAATACCAAGGCTTGACATCAGTTTGCCGAGTGAAGGCATATCCGGGAGCAAGAGCACATTTGCACTGGTTGTTTTGCCTTTGATATCCAGCTCGTTTTTCATAAGCAGCAGTGAATCGCCTACATCGGCATAAGAAATAGACGGAACGCTCATAATAGAAGCGAGCATATCAAGTGTTATCTCCGGCGGTGAAATATCAATTATCATGTCTGTCATTTCCGCAACTGCCGTGACAAAAGAACCTGCCATTATATTTGAACACTCCATAATAACGGATTCACCCATCTCATCTATTTCCTCGTGGCTTTTAATGTCCGTTCCCATGAGCATATTAACCAAATCACACACGACATCAATCGGAAGCAGGAACATTATCATACCCTGGATATCTTCTGAGAGAAACAGCAATGTTCTCATCATAATAGTCTCAGGACCTCCGAGAATTTCAATCGCTTCATTAAATCCTTTAATGCTTATATCCGGGATTTTAATATCAACAGATTCACCAATCATACGGGAAAGTGAAGAGGCTGCATTGCCCGAGCCGATATTTGCAATCTCCTGTAAAACATCCAGGTGGATTTCGTTAATTTTGTCTAAAGCCATTTAAGGCACCTCCGCTTTATGAAAATAATGTATATAATTCTGATTCATTATTGTAACACACGAAAATGACACTTTCAAGAAAAAACATTACATTTTATGATAGAAAAAAACATAAATTCTTATCATAAGGATAAAAAGTTCTGCTCACTTTTGTAATGCCAAAATGTTAAATCAATGTAAAACACATTGCGTATGTCACTGCTGTTTGGTATTATCAAAGCTCGGGGGTCAGGTAAATGGAAAATGAAAAGTACCAAAGAAACCGCCAGTCTGTACAGGACTTATTAAATATACACGGAATCAAACCATCAAAAGCAATGGGGCAAAATTTTCTCATTGATGCAAATGTCCCTGCAAAAATTGTCAGCAAATCAGGCATCACAAAATCCTGCGGCATTCTTGAGGTTGGTCCCGGCCTGGGAGCACTGACTCACCATCTCGGAGAAGCAGCGGGAAAAGTAACCGCAGTTGAGCTTGATAAAAGACTCGTTGAAGTTTTGAGTGACATTTTTGCAGATTATGAGAATATAAAAATCGTACAAGGTGATATACTGAAAAAGAATATAAAAAAACTTACAGATGAAACAATGAGCGGTTTAACGCATCATGTTTGTGCAAATCTGCCATATAATATAACAACACCGGCAATAGCGGCATTCATTGAAACGGGTATCTTTGAATCGATAATCGTTATGATTCAAAAAGAAGTTGCACAAAGGATTTGTGCAAAGCCCGGCAGCTCAGAGTACGGTGCGTTTACAGTATTTGCAAATTATTATACAGAGCCTGAAGTATTGTTTGATGTATCTCCCGAATGTTTTATACCAAGGCCAAAGGTTACATCAACAGTTATCAAAATGAATACAAAAGCAAAGCTGCCGTTAGGTAAAAATGAAGAAAAGCAATTATTTCAAGTTGTAAAAGCGGCATTCGGGCAAAGAAGAAAGACACTTGTTAATGCGTTGTACTCTGTGTTCGGCAGCTCAAAAAGCAAGGAGTATATTACGGAAATTGTTGGAAAATGCGGGTTTGAAACGAATATAAGAGGTGAAGTACTGTCTCTTGAGGATTTTATTAATTTGTCGCTAAAATTGTAACTATTTGTAAATAATTGTTGACAAATCGGTTAAATTGTAGTAGATTAACGGTTACAAAATCCTTTTAGATTGTACTGAAATGTAGTCTGAGAGAAAGGAAATTCATTTAATGGCTATTATAAACGAAATTAAATGTGCTAGATGCGACAGGAAATATTCGGGTGTCCGAAGCAGGTGCCCGTATTGCAAAGCCCGCCGTATCGGCAGGGGAAAATATTCGGAAGATTCAGATAACGCAAAAGGCAAAATGCTGATAAGCGTTTTAATTATGGGTGTGTTCACAGTCGCAGCAGGTATCTTATTATTTACAACTCCGGTCGATGCCGACAGCAGGGGAGAACCCGACAATACCCCGGCAATCAGTAACCCGGAAGAGGATATCAACAACCTTCCAAGTCTTGCGCCGACCCCGACACCGTCTCCGACACCGTCTCCGGAACCGATTGCACCGGTCGATGTATCATCAATAGAAATTACATACGAAGGTAATCCTTTAAGATATGAAACGAATGGCGTTAAAGAATTTTCGTTGCAAAAGGGAAGATCACTCCCGCTCGGCACCAGAGTGGAGCCTGCCGGAGTAGTAGCAGATGTTGAATGGGAAGGTTCAACCGATTATGAGGATGTTTTTGAGTTTTCTCATGTAACAAACGGTGAAATAATCGTATTGGGTGTTGAAACCGGCAGTGCATCACTTATTGCGAGAGCAGGAGACAAAGAGCATAGAATAACGGTCAGGATAACAAACTAAACTATGTGCTTACAGCCTTATATAACGCATTTCTTGAGCAGCCGGTTTCATCGGCTGCTTTTTTTACTGCGTCCCGTTTTGACATACCGTCTTCAATCAAAACCGAAGCAAGCCTGATTCCCTCATCCAGTCTGTCCCCGGTATCATCCGATGCCGCAGCACCTTCGACAATCAGAACAAATTCTCCGCGCGGAGGAGTCGAAGTAAAATGCAGAACCGCTTCACTTAAAGTCAGCCGAAGTGTTTCTTCATATATTTTAGTCAGCTCTCTGGATACGGAAATCCGTCTTTCTCCAAAAAAGTTTAGCAAATCCGTAAGCGTACGAATCAACTTATGCGGTGCTTCATAAAATATCATTGTACGGAATTCTGTTTTTAGTTCCTCTAATAAAGCAAAACGTTTTTTATTATCCGTTGATAAAAAACCCTCGAAAACAAACCGCCCGGAATCAAGACCCGACAGAGCAAGAGCAGATACTGCAGCACATGGTCCCGGTATTGTAATAATCTTTATCTCATCTAAAGCACATAAACGGACAAGGTCCTCACCCGGGTCACTTATGCCCGGTGTTCCCGCATCGGATACAAGCGCACAGCTTTCACCACCCTGCAGACGGGTAAGCACCTTTTCACCGCCTGAACGGCTGTTGTGTTTATAGTAACTGACAAGCGGTTTTTTAATCCCGAAATGCTCAAGCAGCCTGCGTGTGACTCTGGTATCCTCCGCAGCAATAAAATCCACTTCCCGCAATGTTGTCAGAGCACGTGCGGAAATATCCGAAAGATTGCCTATCGGAGTAGCAACAAGATATAATGTACCGTGATTTTGATTTGACATTTATAGACTGTCCTTAATATAAAATGATTTTAATAAAAACTGCCGCAGTCAAAGCGGCAGTTTTTTCGGTATAGGCTGACGTTATGCCGAGATGGCATCTACAGGGCAGGCACTGACGCAAGCGCCGCAATCAATGCATGCATCACTGATTTCATAATGTGAGGAACCCTCGGATATTGCGTCAACCGGACATTCGGAAACACATGCTCCGCAGGATACACATTCACTGCTGATTTTATAAGCCATGGTACAACCTCCAAAAATAATATTACATTAGATTTATATAAATCTTTATTTATATCAGAAATTATTTTATCATGAAAATCCAAAAAAGCAATATAAAAATATCGATCGCTTAAAACGCTCCATGACAATCCTAATGATGGAATAATCTCATTCCCGTAAATGCCATTACAATATCGTATTTGTTACACATTTCAATGACATTGTCATCTCTGATCGAACCTCCGGGCTGAGCAATAAAGCTGACTCCCGACTTATTTGCACGTTCTATATTATCACCGAACGGGAAAAAAGCATCACTGCCGAGCGACACACCCGAGGTCCCGGCAATCCATCTCTTACGTTCATCACTTGTAAATTCAGGCGGGGGCTCAGTAAACACATCGGAAAAAGCGCCATCATACGAATCACCGGAAAACCCGCCGGAAACATATACATCAATTGCATTATCCCGCACGGGACGGGGGATATCATGTTTAAAAGGCAGATTCAATACCATGGGGTGATGTCTCAAAAACCAGTTATCTGCCTTGCTGCCTGCAAGCTGTGTGCAATGAATACGGCTTTGCTGCCCTGCACCGATGCCGATAGCCTGCCCGCCTGCCGTATAACACACAGAGTTGGACTGCGTGTATTTTAACGTTATGAGCGAGATTATAAGGTCGCGTTTTGCATTTTCCGGCAGTGCCTTATTATTTGTAACAATATTTTGCAATAAATCCGCATTAATAACAAACTCATTACGCCCTTGCTGAAATGTTATGCCGTACACATCCTTAAACTCTGCCTGTTTAGGTTTGTAATTCGGGTCAATTTTTACTATGCTGTATGCACCTTTCCGTTTACCCTTTAATATATCAAGAGCCTTTTTTGTATATCCCGGGGCAATTACACCGTCGGATACCTCAGGAGCAATTACGGCGGCAGTTTCTTCATCACATATATCGGATAATGCAACCCAGTCTCCGTAGGAACATACCCGGTCTGCTCCACGTGCTCTGACATATGCGCATGCAAGCGGGGAAAGAGGAAGTCCGTCCGTAAAAAACACCTTCTCCTCAACCTCACTGAGCGGCAGACCAATTGCAGCACCTGCAGGTGAAACATGCTTAAACGACGCAGCAGCAGGATAACCGGTCGCCTCATGAAGCTCACGGGCAAGCTGATATCCGTTAAGCGCATCGAGAAAATTAATAAACCCCGGTTTGCCGTTTAGTATTTCTACGGGAAGCTCCCCGTCCTGCATAAAAATACGGGACGGCTTCTGGTTGGGATTACAGCCGTATTTAAGTTCGTATTCTTTCATCTTTGTTAAACCCGTTCCTTTCCATTTTATGTAGGTTGCGTTTTTATGGAGGTTGCGTTTTATGGAGGTTGTATTTATGCCTTTAATTTATTAATTATAAAATCACTGACCTCACCTGTAGTAAGGTCTGACGCTCTTGCATAAAGTGACACCTTATTATTTGCATCAAGAGATTCCCATATATCATTTGCAAATACTTCAAACCCGCTTGAATCGGTTATTTCAACGGGTACAGGGTCACCGTAAAAAGAAGGGGGAGGGTCGCCATCATTTTTATAGGTTGAGATAAAATGCCCGAGACCGGGTATTAAACCGGAGTATTCGTAAAAATTCCTCTGGCAAAACTTCGGATTACCCGCTGATGTTTTTAGTATTGATAATTTATAGCTGCCGTTTTGTTCGATCAATCCCGAAATACGCGGTGTATAAACCGGTGCATCCGGTTCAAATTCACGTGTCCGAAGTGCAGATGTAAAGCAGGAACCGCTGCTTTGGCTTTTTAATATAGTATCGGTCTGGTCACCGTTGGTTACAATAACCCCGAACTCCGATTCCCTGACAGGGTGATAAATAATAAGGCTCGGGTCTGTCATTTTACTCTCATCAAAAGCAACGGTCCGTATACCGTCATTTGTTTTTTCAAAAACCCTGTTGCGGCTGTTTTCACTGCGCCCCATAATAAAATAAACAATAACAGACCGTTTGCCGTCCCCGCTGCATCCTATAATAATACCCCGTCCGGGATATGCATTACCCTGCAGCAGCTCATTAATATTACAAATCATACCATTACCCCTTGTATATAATATAATCATAATACATCAAACGAAGCACGGTTGTAAACATAAACAGAATGATATATACTGATATCCGAGCATTAACCGGTTACGGTGCAAAGCCGGTATGAAACGCTGTGAGGGACAATTAATGTCTGATGTCTTTTTTTGTGAAATAACGGAAAATAAAGTATTAACCGATGCTGTATATTCAATGAGTATAACTTGCAGTCAAATTGCTGCGAAAGCACTTCCGGGGCAGTTTTTGCATATCAAATGCGGGCATTCAAGGATTTTACGCCGCCCGATAAGTATCTGCAATGTTCATAACGATATTATTACATTTGTATTTGAAGTAAAAGGCGACGGTACAAAATGGCTTTCACAAAAAAAACCGGGACAAAGTCTCGACATTCTCGGACCGCTCGGAAACGGGTTTACAATACCGGGCGGTAAAATCATAGTTGTCGGCGGCGGTGTCGGAACACCTCCAATGCTGTTCACAGCGGCAAAAGCGACACAAAAACCGGCGGCAGTCCTTGGCTTTCGTTCTGCAGACAGGGTGATTTTAACCGAAGAATTTAAAGCAATCTGTGAAAAAATATACATAACAACAGATGACGGCAGCTACGGAATTCACGGAGCAGTCACAAAACCGCTCGAGGAGCTGCTTAAAACAGGCGGTTATAAGGTGGTTATGTCATGCGGTCAGCTTCTTATGCAAAAAGCCGTAGCGGATATTTGTGCAAAGTATAATGTTCCGTCTCAGGTATCGCTTGAAGAACGTATGGGCTGCGGAGTCGGAGCCTGTCTTGTCTGCGCCTGCGCCACAAAAAGCAACGCTATAGAAAGTGACGCATTAGACCCCAACGCAGAAGACAATAAAATAACAATGAGCCGTGTATGTGCAGACGGCCCTGTGTTTAAATCAAATGAGGTCGTATGGCAGGAAAGTATAAAATGAACGAAAAAAACATATCCGCACAAGTCGATTTTATCAGCGTAAAATTCAAAAACCCCGTTGTCACAGCCTCCGGTACATTCGGTTTCGGCAGGGAATACGGGGAATACTATGATTTATCGGAGCTTGGCGGAATATGTGTCAAAGGTCTGACACTTGCACCCCGACCCGGAAACAACCCGCCGCGGATTGCCGAAACCCCGATGGGAATGCTTAACAGCGTAGGTTTGCAAAATCCCGGAGTGGACGCATTTATAAAAGAGGAACTTCCATTTCTAAGAAAATACGATACAGTGGTAATAGCAAACATAGCAGGAAACACTATTGATGAATATGCGGAAATGACGGAGAAACTGTCGGATGCAAGGGTTGATATCATCGAGGTCAATGTATCATGCCCGAATGTAAAAAAAGGCGGCATGGCATTCGGAACATCTGTTGAAGGGGTTACCGATGTAACTGCAGCAGTTATGAAAAAAACAAAGGTTCCCGTAATGGTCAAGCTCTCGCCAAACGTCACGGATATAGCTTCAATTGCAAAAGCGGCAGAGTCTGCGGGAGCAGATGCCGTTTCACTTATAAATACACTGCTCGCAATGCGAATAGATGTTATGACAAGAAAACCGGTACTCGACAATATTGTCGGCGGATTATCGGGTCCTGCTGTTTTTCCCGTTGCGGTAAGAATGGTATGGCAGGTCGCCTCGGCAGTTAATATACCGGTATTGGGAATGGGCGGTATACAAACAGGAAAAGACGCAGCGGAAATGATGCTCGCCGGTGCAAGCCTTGTTGCCGTCGGGACAGCTTGCTTTGACGACCCTTATGCTCCTGTAAAAATAATAAAAGAACTCAAGGAATACATGGCAGTAAACTCAATTAAAAGTCTATGCGAACTGACCGGACAATTACTTATATAAAGAAATATCGAAAGGAATGTTCATTTTTTGACGAAAATCTATCTTATAAGACATGCCGAAGCTGAGGGCAATATTTACAGGCGCGCTCACGGCCATTATAACGGGCTTATTACCGAAAGAGGTTATAAGCAAATCGACAGATTGAAAACACGGCTGCATTCCGAAAAAATCGATGCAGTTTATTCAAGCGACCTAACAAGGGCAAAAGAAACCGCAAAGGCAGTCAGCGAGCCGAGAGAACTGGATATAAACCTTACAAGTGAGCTGAGAGAGGCATGTCTTGGTGAATGGGAAGACATGGCGTGGGGGGATATAGACTACCACTTTCGCGAAATGAACGATAAGTTCAATAATGACCCTGCTTTGTGGAGCGTTAAAAACAGTGAATCATATGATGATATAATCGCCCGGATGTACGGTTTTATCACCGAAACAGCAAAAAAGCATGAAGGAGAAACAATAGCGTTCTTTTCACACGGGTTTGCGATAAGGTCGCTTTCAAGTTATCTTGAGGGTTTAAAGTCCGATGAAACAGATAAAATGCAATACTATGACAACACGGCAGTCGGGCTCCTGACATACTCAAACGGAGAGCTGAAGGTGGAGCACCACGGAGATAATTCACATATCAGCGATGAACACAGCACACTTGCAAGGCAGTCCTGGTGGCGTGCGGAGAAGAAGCATTTATCGGATAATCTGCGTTTTATGCCGCTCAATAAAGTATGCAGTGATGATTTGCTCCGCATCTTCAAAGCAAAAGCAGGTGAAAGAGCACATGTAAATATGCAGTATGCGGCATTTCTGGCCGATGAACCTATCGGAATAGTCGGAATAGACACAAAAAGAGAAAGCAGGCATAAAACCGGATGGATCAGTTATATCCATGTTGTTCCGAATCATAGGAAAAAAACATTTGCAACACAGCTGCTTGGTCTTGCCATATCTGACTTCAGAAAGCTTCAGAGGGAAAAAATCCGGATTGAAATACCCTCGGGAAGCCTCGGGATAAATTTCATGGCAAAATACGGGTTTGAAGCGCTTGATGTGACGGATCAGTTTTGCCTTATGGAAAAGAATATTGTTAACTGGTAAACACAGAATGTGTAAATACAGGATGTATAAAAAAAAGATTCAATAAAAGAGCTGCTTTATGAATACATATGAATTTTTACCGGTATCGCGCAGCGATATGCAAAGCCGGGATTGGTACTATTATGATTTTCTGCTTATAACAGGTGATGCATATATCGATCATCCGAGTTTTGGAGCTGCAGTAATCGGGAGGGTGCTGGAAAACGAAGGATACAGGGTCGCTGTACTTTCTCAGCCTTCTTTTAAAGATACATCGGATATAACCGAAATGGGACGTCCGAGGTATGCTGCACTTATTACTGCGGGGAATCTTGATTCAATGGTAGCGCATTATACTGCATCAAAGAAACCGAGAAGAGATGATTATTATTCACCGGGCAAAAAAGCCGGCAAACGCCCTGACCGTGCAGTAACGGTTTATTCAAAGCTTGTAAGCTCTGCATTCCCGGGGCTTCCTATAATAATCGGCGGTCTTGAAGCATCTCTTCGGCGTTTTGCTCATTATGACTATTGGGATGACAGAGTACGAAAACCAATTCTGTTTGACAGCGGAGCGGATTTACTCGTATACGGCATGGGAGAAAAAGCAATTGTACAGGTTGCAAAATGCCTGTCGGCAAAGAAAAATATAAAAGATATAACGGATATCAGGGGAACGGGTTTTATTTCAAATGAAAATACCGCAAGAACCGCCTCGGAAATAAAATGCCCCTCTTTTGAAAAAGTCAGCACTGATAAAACAGCTTACGCAGAAGCAGCACTTATACAGCATAACGGACATGACCCGGTCACAGGGAGCATTCTGGTACAAGAATGTGAAGGACGGCTTTTAATCATTAACCCTCCACAGCCTCCTCCGTCCGCACAGGAGCTTGACAGCATATATGCATTGCCGTTCACCCGTGAGGTCCATCCAATGTATGACAGCCTCGGAGGGGTTCCGGCAATCGAAGAGGTACGTTTTTCGGTTATACACAACAGAGGCTGCTTCGGTGCTTGCAATTTCTGCGCACTTGCTTTCCATCAGGGTAAAATTGTATCATCTCGAAGCCACGAATCAATTATAAATGAAGTTAAAAAAATCACTAAACATCCGGAATTTAAAGGTTTTATACATGATATTGGCGGACCGACCGCAAACTTCAGAAAACCCTCCTGTAAAAAACAATTAAAGGACGGTGTGTGCACTGACAGGAAATGCCTTGTACCGCCGTGCAAAAATCTCGATACGGATCATTCGGACTATCTTGCACTTTTGAGAAAACTCACAAAAATCGACGGTGTTAAAAAGGTTTTCATACGTTCGGGAATCAGATTCGATTATATGATGATGGATAAAAGCGGAGACTTTTTTGCAGAAATTGTTAAGAATCATATTTCCGGACAATTAAAAGTCGCACCCGAGCATTGTGCCGACAGCGTTTTATCATATATGGGCAAGCCGGGAAACCATGTATTTGAAAAGTTTTCCGAAAAATATAAAAGACTTAATCTCCGTTACGGGAAAAACCAATTTCTCGTACCATATCTGATGGCGGCACATCCCGGATGTACAATTGACGATTCGATCAATCTAGCGGAATACTTAAACAAGCAGGGGCGAAGACCCGAACAGATACAACTTTTTTACCCGACACCCGGAACAATATCGACATGTATGTATTACACCGGGCTTGACCCGTTTACAATGAAACCGGTGTATGTTCCCCACTCGGACAAGGAAAAGACGGAGCAACGGGCATTGATGCAGTGGCAAAAGCCGGAAAACAGGGAAATTATCCGCAGAGCTTTGCAAAAAGCAGGTAGGGATGACCTGATAGGCTTCGGAAAACGTTGTTTGATTAAGCCAAGGCGTAAAGCCAAGACGTAAAGTCAGAAGGTGAGGGCTATGGAGCAAATAAGCAAGTGGATGAAACGGTCAAGCGGGGTTTTACTTCCCGTAAGCAGTCTTCCGTCGGATCACGGAATAGGCAGCTTAGGTGACATTGCGTATAAATGGATAGATTTTCTCTGCAATGCAAAACAAAGCTACTGGCAAATACTGCCTTTATCCCCGACAAGCTTTGGCGACAGCCCGTATCAAAGCTTTTCGGCCTTTGCAGGAAACCCTTATTTTATTGAGCTCGATGCTCTGCGTGATGAAGGTCTGTTAAAAAGCTCCGACTATGACGGTATTATTTGGGGTAAGCATGATAATTATGTCGATTATGCCGCTCTTTATGAAAACCGTGAGAAGGTTTTATTTAAAGCGTTTTTGAATTTTACAGAAAATAACGAACTTGATGATTTTATCGACCAAAATGACTGGTTATCCGAATACGGGTTGTTTATGGTGATAAAGGCATTAAATGACGGTAAATCATGGACCGAGTGGAGTGAGCCGCTTCGTAAACGCAATACGGATGAACTTGATAAAATAAAAAAAGAACATGACGACAAAATACGATTTCAGGCTTTTCTTCAATATAAGTTCCACAATCAATGGAAATCGCTCCGGAATTATGCAAATGAAAGGGGTATTCAAATAATCGGGGATATACCGATATATGTCTCTCTTGACAGCTCGGATGTATGGGCAAATCCGGAGATGTACCAGCTTGATGAAAATAACCTGCCCGGAGAGGTCTCGGGTTGTCCGCCCGACAGCTTTGCCGCAGACGGGCAGCTGTGGGGGAATCCTCTTTATAACTGGGATAAAATGAAGGATAGCGGATATAAATGGTGGATCAAACGTTTCGAGAAAAACTTTGAGCTTTATGATGTTATAAGACTCGATCACTTCAGAGGTCTCGAAAGTTATTTTGCAATTCCTTATGGAGACGAAACAGCAGCCCGCGGAGTTTGGAAGCAGGGTCCTGGCAAAGGGTTTTTGGATGCAATTAAAGAAAACCTTCCCGATGCGAAAATAATTGCGGAGGATTTGGGATATTTGACGAATGAAGTTTATGAGCTTCTCGCATACAGCGGTTACCCGGGTATGAAAATCACGCAATATGCATTTGACAACCGTGAAGCAGGGGACTATCTGCCGTATAATTACGGAAAAAATTCAGTGGTTTATCCCGGAACACATGATAATGACACACTCACAGGCTGGGTCAATACAGCACCGGCAGATTGTATTAATGATGCACTGCTGTATACTGCAACACCAAATAAAAACATGTTGCCCGGTGCAATGATACGGCTGACGCTGCAGTCAGCACCGCTGATAGCGGTTATTCCGGTACAGGACTGGCTCGGGCTTGGCAGCAAAAGCAGAATTAACATACCCTCAACAGTCGGGGGGAATAACTGGCGCTGGCGATTAAATAAAAAAGATATTAATAACAGGCTCGCCGGAAAAATTGCAGAAATGACGGCAATTTACAGAAGAGCATAAGAAGAAAATCAATAAAAATTCCAATTTTATACAATATTTTTATCAAAAATGGTAAAAACTGTTGAAATAATTGTAAATGATGAACAAATACATCTTGACGAGTGGTGTAATTAAGTGGTACAATCACATGAGTTTATGTTTAACACATAGGAGGAAGCAAAGGTATGGCAAGTATATCGATAAAAAACATCACGAAAATCTATCCCGGAGACGTTCTGGCAGTAGATGATTGTAGTCTGGATATTCCGGACAAGGAGTTTGTTATTC
>WQXS01000059.1 GCA_009784725.1 Oscillospiraceae bacterium | reverse complement strand
TATAGGAACGATTAATCTTGATATTTTTAAGTCCGTATCAGATGATATAACAACAGATAAAGTTATATTTAATTCTGACCGTATTGAGCATGTAAAAAAAGACCATCCCGGAGATTATGAATCGTTCTCAATTTATATAGCGACAATACTAAAAAATCCGGACTATATAATAAAAGCAAACAGACCTAAAAGTGCAGTGTTATTAAGTAAAATTATGCCTTGTGGCACAAAATTGAAACTTGTGTTACGACTTAATACAAGTTCTGACCCCCCTGAGTATAAAAATTCAATTATTACATTTATGAAAATTCGGGATAAGGAGTGGCGAAGAATAACCAAGAGCAGAAATGTCCTTTACATTTCGCCTTCTTTATGTTAATCTTTAACTACGATAGGCATTTGAGGTGGTAGATTTCGTACCGACCACACGCCGATGGCACGACAGGCGAAAGCCGAGAGATGCGGGAGACTGGTACGCCCGCCAAATGTCTACCTACACAAACAAAACGTCTGATGAAAATCAGATGTTTGTTTTTGTTATAAACATGTGGACAAGTACTATTCTATGTTTTCACTTGCGTATCCATACACGCATTTCGCCAACCTCGCGATTGCCCCAGGTGTGGTAGGGGATGGCTTTTAGGGGGGTGGGTTTAGTGACGGGGGGGTGTTCTGTGTAGAGCTCGCCGCTTCCGGTTTCTATGAAGCCTTCGGCGGATAGTGCAGATATACCTTTTAAAACACCCTCAGATATTTTATATTCGGTAATTTCTGATTCCCTCGGTAGCCGCAAAGCCGCAAGAGGTGCTGGGTTGTCGGCTTCTTCGAAGCAATAGACAATCGGACCTTTTTGAAGGCATACAAGTCCTGCATTGCCGCTTACTGCAAGGTTTGAATAAATTCTGAGTACAGGTAAGTCAAGGGAAATCTCGAGCACATCGCCGTCTTCCCAATTGCGTTCAAAATATGCATAACCGTCTTTCACAGCGGCAGAGACCTTTGTGCCATTTACCATATACTCTGCATTCTTGCACCAACCCGGCATATGAACGGCAAAGTGAAAATATGCCGTTTTTTGTTTTGTACTTATACTGTAACGGATTTTACCTTCATAGGGATAACCGCTTTCGCAATTGATCGTTACACCGCCTGCAACAGTAAACTTTGCAGAACCGCCTAAGAACATATGAGCAAAAATAAACTCCTTGCTTTTCTTCTCAAACTCACCTTTATTGCTATTATCACCGGTCTTTTCTCCCCATGCATACTCGCCTATCGATAAAAGCATTCTTGATAAATTCGGCGGACAGCAAGCGCATGCGTACCACTGCGGTCGCTGCGGTAAAGCGTGCTTATGTGTTTGCACAACACCGGAAATACCCGGGATTACTTCAAGCGGGTTTACGTAGAAAAACTGTTTCCCGTCAAGCTGCATGCTTGCAAGAATTGTGTTATATAACATTCGCTCCATCACATCGGCGTACTGCCCGTTTGGCCTTATCTCCAGCATACGCCTTGCAAAAAAGCACATTGCGATGGATGCACAGGTTTCCGAGTATGTTATTGCATTCGGTAAATCATAATCAACACTAAATGCCTCACCATGAACAGTAGAACCGATACCACCCGTTATATACATTTGTTTATGCGTAATGTTCTCCCAGAGCTTGTCACAAGCGTCAAGCAACTCCCTGTCGTCGGTTTCGGCAGCAAGAGCAGCCATTGCCGTATACATATAAACAGCACGCACACTGTGTCCGACGGCTTTGTCCTGCTCTCTGACAGGTTTGTGGGTTTGTGCATAAATCCTGTCTTCTTTATCCGCCCATTGATGCCATCCTCTGGTTTTTATTTCCTCTTCAAAATAACTCGGTTCGATTCCCCGGTCGTCAATAAAATATTTTGCTGTATCAAGGTACGATTTTTCACCGGTCACATCGTATAAAAGAAGCAATGCAAGTTCGATTTCCTGATGCCCCGGTACACCTCTGCGTTTGCCGCCCTCATTTCCGAAAAGACTGCATATCAAATCAGCATTACGCCGCATTATTTTCAAAAACCCATCATCCCCGGTGGCCTTGTAATAAGCAACTGCTGCCTCAATCATATGACCCGAGCAATATAGTTCGTGGCATTCATGGAGACTTTGCCATTTCCTTTCAGGATGGGACAGCGAAAAATATGTGTTTATATAACCGTCCGGTTCCTGCGCTTTTCTGATTAAATCAATTATCTCATCCGCTTTTTTCCTAAGCTCCGGATTTGGTTTAATTGATAATGAATATGCGACTGCTTCAAGCCATTTAGCCAGATCGCTGTCTTGAAAAACCATTCCGAAATGTTCACCCTCCGCCTGACCTGCAGCAATACGGAAATTTTCAATAGCCCCGCTCTTTTCTGCTCCCGGGATTTTGTCCTCCATAATATCTTCCTGATATGGAACCACAACATCCCTTACCAGCTTTTGAATACCGTTCCAAAACACATCGTCAACCTTGACATTCTTTAGCGGAATATTCACCTGAGCTTTCATATTTATCTACCCCACAGCAACTTTTTTTATATTGATTATAGCATGATGTGTGATATAATACGGCATTATTTATAAATTTTTATTTACATTCCAAGACATTCCAAAAGAGGGACTCATGAAATTATCCTACAAAACAAACGCATGGCAAACGCTGTCATGGAACGAGCATACAGTGCTCGCCGAAAAAATGGAGCTCGACGGGCTTGAGCTTTGCTACTCGGCAGATGAGTTAAATGACCTGCTGAGCGACATGCAATCACGGCAGCAGTTTTTGCGGCGTTTAAGTGAAAGACAGCTGGAAATCGCCTGTATTACCGCAGATATTTCCGGTAAATATGTAATGGCGTCCCATGGTGTTATTTCAACAGCAAAAACCACCAACGATTCAGAACGCAACCAAGCCCAAACCGGATACCCCGGCACAATGGTTGCCGAGCCCTTTGACCCCGCACTTAATATTGCATCCGATTGCATTGAGCTTGCAAGGCTTCTGCGAGCTCCGTATGTATGTCTTGATATGGATTTTATAACTGATTCGGATGAAGCCCGGCTTGTATCCCTGATCGGGGTCCTTTTACCGAAGGCTGAAGCAGAAGGGATTATTCTTTTAATTGAAACAAAGGATGCATTTTCAAATACGGAAAAATTAAATGAAATACTGGAACGCTTTGCAAGCGACAATCTTGCAGCATTATGGAACATCCACCATACGTATATATACGGCGGTGAATCAGGCGATAAGACTATAAGTAATCTCGGAGCATATGTTAAACTCGTCCATGTTTGCGACTCATTTAAGTCAGGCGACAAAACAGTTCGCTGCCTGACAGGTGATGGTGATGTGCCGCTCGGAGAAATGCTTTTTGCCCTTCGCTCAATAGATTACAAGGGGCACCTGACCCTTGATATGACCGGCGACAACTCAGGTCTCGATGATGCCGAGGTTGTTCTCCCCCATTATGTCAATGCAATTAAACAGCTCACAAACAAAAAAGCAAGAGCGGAAAAGTATTTTGACAATATACGAAAAACAGGTAAGTATATCTGGCCCAAGGATGACTTGCTTGACATTACGTTTTCGCAAATGCTCGACCGGGTCACGGAAGAATTCCCCGACCAGTATGCATTTCGTTATACCACTTTGGATTATACGAGAACCTACTCGGAGTTTCGTGATGATGTAGACTGCTTTGCCCGCAGCTTGATTGCACTTGGTGTAAAACCCGGTGACAAGGTTGCTGTTTGGGCAACCAATGTACCGCAATGGTTTATAGCATTCTGGTCAGCCGTCAGAATCGGAGCGGTGCTTGTCACAATGAATACGGCATATAAAATCCGTGAAGCCGAATATCTGCTGCGTCAGGCGGATGTCCATACGCTTGTAATGATAGACGGTTACAGAGATTCCGATTATGTTGGTGTTATTAAAAAACTCTGTCCCGAGCTTGAATACTCATCACCAAAAAAACCGCTGCATTGCAAACGCCTGCCGTTTTTGCGCCATATCATAAATGTTACCTCAAGGCAGAAAGGCTGTTTATCCTGGGAAGATGCACTGGAAATGGGAGAAGGTATTCCCGTAGAGGAAGTACACAGGCTTGCAGCACTCACAAGTCCGCAGGATGTTTGTAATATGCAGTATACGTCAGGCACAACAGGATTTCCGAAGGGTGTCATGCTCACCCATCATAACATTGTAAATAACGGAAAATGCATCGGTGACCGTATGGATTTATCAACAGCCGACCGCTATCTTATCCATGTACCGATGTTCCATTGCTTCGGAATGGTGCTGTCCATGACTGCTTCGATGACACACGGCACAACAATGTCCCCCCTGCCGTATTTCACACCAAAAGCTGCACTCGCATGTGTAAAGCAGGAGCGTATCACTGCAATCAACGGTGTTCCTACAATGTTTATCGCAATGCTTGAACATCCCGATTTTAACCCCGACGACTTTACTCACACAAGAACGGGAATCATGGCGGGCAGCCCCTGTCCGATTTCCGTTATGCGTGATGTTATGGATAAAATGAACATGTCCGAAATTACGATTGTTTTCGGTCAGACCGAAAGCGCTCCCGGCTGCACAATGAGCTCAATCGATGACCCTGTTGAGGTACGTGTCGGCACGGTCGGCAGGCCGCTCCCGGGTGTTGAATGTAAGGTTGTAGACCCCGAAACAAACAAGGAGATGCCCGATAACGAAAACGGTGAGTTCGTTGCACGTGGATATAATCTCATGAAGGGTTATTATAAAATGCCCGAAGCTACTGCCGCCGCAATCGATTCTGAAGGCTGGCTGCATACGGGTGACCTCGCCTGCCGTTTACCCGACGGTAATTTCCGCATAACGGGAAGACTCAGGGATATGATAATCAGAGGCGGCGAGAATATATATCCAAAGGAAATTGAAGAGTTTTTATATACGCACCCGCAAATAAGAGATGTACAGGTCATCGGCGTCCCCTCGGAGCAATACGGCGAGGAAATAATGGCATGTATCATTTTAAAAGATGACGAAAGCATGACCGAAAGCGAAGTAAAGGAATTTGTTCATGCCAACATGGCAAAGCATAAGGTTCCAAGCTATGTAGACTTTGTAACAGAGTTCCCGATGAATGCCGCCGGCAAAATAATGAAATACAAAATGCGCGAGGCCGCAGTGGAAAAACTCGGCTTGCAAAAAGCTGCGGAAATTGAAACAGCCTGACAGAGGGACGGTTCTACTGTCTTGTTTGTAAGATAACAGACAGCCTGATATCATTAATTTTATAGGAACTTTTATGAGCTTATTCAGTAAAAGCAAAAAAGAACACCGCATCGAAACAATCCATGGTCTCGAACGTCTGTTCCTGCAGAACGACGGTGCCGACACCTTATATGTCGTTGCAAAAAAAGGTCCGAACATAAGGCGAATATGCCTTCTCGAAGAATATGAAAAAGGCATAGTGGAAGTCAGAAGCGAAGACGGAAAACGTGTAATGATTACACTCCAAAGCGTCTCACGGTAAGCCGGCATAATTAAGTTGGCATGATTAAGCCGCATACGCTTAAGCAATAAAAAAAGACAGGAACCGCTTTAATGTGTCCCTGTCTTTCAATCATTAATCAAACCTATCCGTTTATAATCCTGAGACCGTTTACGATCCTGAGACCGTTTATGATCCTGACAGCTCTGCTATGAGCGCATCGATTTCGGACTGGCTGAGCAGCCTTCCGGGGTCGTCTTCTCCGCCTTCGCCCGGGAGATCGGCTGAGGGCTGGTAGTCTTTTATTTCCGGAGGAATATCGTCTGTGTCAAATTCGTAAATCTTGCAGTTTGCTGTCTCAATGACACTTTCCTTGCCGAGCTCCGGTAAGCCGGTGAAAAACCAGTATAAAACCCTTAAAACATGCTCTGGTACAACAAGCAGCATTGTTTTCGTACGGAATATTTTGACCATATTATTCATATATGCAATAACACGGTTTGCTGTTTCTCTGACAGTTTCGCCGTTCGGGGTTGCTGCATTTCCGAACCAACTGCTGAGTGCAAACATATCAACCTCGGAAATAAGCATTCCCTCAAGGTCTCCGAAGGCTCTTTCATAGAGCTTAAGGCCTTTGGTTATTTTAATTTCATCAATTCCGAGGATTCCTGCTACTATCTGAGCAGTTTCCATTGTACGATTTTGCGGAGATGACAAAATCATATTAATATCTTTGTCAAGAAGCTCAGCGGCAACTTCTCGTGCCTGAGCCCTGCCGGTATCGTTAAGAGGCGGATCGCTGTTTCCGATAATTCGCCCTTCAACATCATAATCTGTCTGTGCATGCAACAAAACATATGCTTTCATGTTAAGTCCACCCCTTCGCATAACTTCGTAAAATGTATTATACACAAACATATATATAAAAACAACTGTTAATAACTTAAATAATGTCATAATTTTCATCTTTGTGTATCTTGACAATTACAGCACTTCCATGTGATACTTATGTTACAATTTAAGGAGTGTGTAAATGGATATATTACAAATAACCCGTACAAACCCTGCTGCCGTTCTGCCGAAACGACAGACTGAGGGAAGTGTGGGATATGATATTTCCGCATGTCTTGGAGCAGATATTGAAATTAAACCCGGTCAAACTTACAAGGTCGGCTCCGGAATAGCTATAGCTCTTAAACCGGGGTATGCGGCGTTTATATATGCAAGGAGCGGCCTTGGAATCAATCACGGCATAACACCCGCAAACTGTGTGGGGGTCATTGATTCCGATTACAGAGGTGAAATTATTGTCGGGTTAAAAAACAGCTCGGATAATGTATTTACGGTTAAAAACGGTGACAGAATCGCTCAAATGGTTATAACAAAATGCGAGCTTCCCGAAATTGTTCTGTGCGACAATCTTTCCGATACCGCAAGAGGTGACGGCGGTTTCGGTTCAACAGGGTAGGTAATATTAATGCCGGAATTTAATAAACTGACACTAAATGACATAGAAAAGACCAGAGATTATTTTCTTTACTCAACAAACAAAACCTGCGACAACACTGCCGGCGGGACCATAATGTGGCGTGATTTTTTCAACACGGAGTTTAATATACACAACAATACTCTTATATTAAAAGTCATCATAAAATATCACGGAAGAATGACCGCATTTCCCCTTCCGCTCGGTAAGGATGTCTGCGGCAGTATGCTTGAGGTTCAAAAATACTGTCATGATACGAAAATACCTTTGGTTTTCTGTACAGTGACAAAAGAAGAAATCCAACTTATTAAACAGATGTTCCGTCACTGTAACGTAATGCTGTACCAGGAAGCAAGCTGGAGTGATTATATCTATAATGCTGCAGATTTGATTACACTCGCAGGGAGAAAATACAGCGGACAACGAAATCATATTAACAGGTTTAATAAATTGTACGATTCTTATTCGTTTGAAGTGATATCCGAAAGTAATCTTAAGGAGGTCAGAAACTTTTATACCGAATACAGCACAAAATCAACAAAAACCTCGGAAATATATACAGAAGAACGTACAAAGATTTTCGAAGTTTTTGATAATTATGACCTTTACGGAATGCTTGGCGGCTTGATACGTGTGAGCGGAAAAGTTGCGGCCTTTTCTATGGGTGAAATTTGCAACGATGTTTTATATGTCCACACCGAAAAGGCGGATATAGAATATAAAGGTATATATCAGATAATTAATAATGAATTTGCAAAGCACTATGCATCCGATAATATAAACTTCATCAACAGAGAAGAAGACGAAGGCGACGAAGGCCTTCGCAGGTCAAAGGAATCATACCATCCCTGCGAAATTCTCGATAAATATATTGTTGAAGTAATGTAGAAGACAGCAGTGGAGATGGTTCATTCTTGCTTTTTTATCGAGGGAATTCCAGGCAACAAAGTGTAAGCCGAACATTACACTTAAACGGAACTGACTGAGATAAAAAAGCAAGAATGAACCATTTCCACTGCCTAACTAGTTCAACTCTTCCCATACAAGTCTTGAAAAGTCTGTGCCTATTCTATGCATGCCGTTTGATAAACGGCCGGTTGAGGCTCCGGTGGTCAATACTATAATACCTCTGTTTGTGTCGTCTGCCGTGTAGAGGTACTGTGCAAATACGCCCCATGCGCTTCCTGTATGATAATAAAACCCTTCATCTTCCCCAAGAGTAAATCCGGGTACTAAACGAGTTGCAAGGCCCTGTTTATACCCCGGACCGTTTACGTTTGCATCATTTATGGCATGAACGGCATCTGCAGAAAGAATCCTGTCATTATATATCTCTCCGTCATTTCCGAGCATTGCAAGAATCTTTGCAAAATCAAGCATGCTTATAGTTAACCCGCCCTGCGCAATATTATGGTCATGACCGAGTATACCGTCCGAATCGACGACCTCAAGCTGTGATTCAACATTCCTTATCTGCCTGTGAGTATGATTATAGATTACAGCAATATTTGATGTATCCTTAAGATTCTTAGGTACAAAAGCCGCATCAATCTCAAGCTTGTCAAAGACCGCTCTGCGTGCGAGAGAATCAAGCATTTCACCCGATGCATGCTCACAGATTGCCGCAAGAACCGAGATTCCGAAATTAGAATATTCAAACTGCGAGCCCGGTCTGCGGTTTTGAAATGAACTGCGCGATTCAACAAGTTGCCTTAACGGCTTTGGTACTGCCGCAAAAAGTGACGTTTGAAAAACATCCGAATCATGAATTGACGATGTATGCTGCATAAGCATACGGCTTGTAATCGGCGTGTTCGTATAGTTGGGGTTTTTGACCTGATAACCCAGATATACGGAAATATCCTCATCCAAATCCAAAAGACCTGCATCCACAAGTGTCATTGCACAAATTACAGTCATAAGCTTTGAAAGCGATGCTATGCGAAATGTTGTATCAGCATTGACTTTTTGCTCTGTCCTTGTATTTGCATATCCGTATTGATATAAATAGTATTCACCTGCATCACCGTCAAAATATGCCAGGCTTACCGCTATACAGCTGTAACGTTTTGCCATTGCATCGAGCGAGTCCTTTAACTCCGGTAATTTTTCCGCAATGTCAATAACTATATCTTCCGGCTTTGGTTCGGGTGTGAGCTCAGGTGTTGAAAGCGAGTTTGAGTCGGGGTTTGAGCCGGGGCTTGAGCCGGTGTTTGAATCAGAATCGGTACCAGGTCCGGAGCCGATTGTTGTATCTGTAACATACTCTTGACTTCCAATGTATAACGACCCGAAAAGCAGATTATGTTGCTTTGAAATTGCGGCATTTACTGCTTCATTTATTTTTTGATATGAAGCTTCATCACCGGTAATTGACGGAACAAAAACCACAGACAAAGAAACTAATGTAACTGCCAGAACAATAAGTAATATTCGTAAAGCTTCAGGTTTAACTTTTTTCATTGCTGTTATCCGCCGTTTTCAAGATTTTTCCAGGCAGCTTCTGCCAACTCCGTGCAAACCCTGATCATTCCGTTCGGCAAGCGGTCGTTTACTGCTCCCGTTGTTACAACTACAATACCTCTGTTTGTCGCATCAACACTATATACATACTGTGCAAATGCTCCATATGCGCTTCCCGTATGCCAGTATGCCGTTCTGCCCGGCATAAATAAAAGCTCGGAGCGGCGTGTTGACAGACCAAGCTCGAAAAACTCCGTTCGCCTTGTCGGATAATTAATTTCACGGACAGACTGCTGTGATAAAATCCTTTCGCCTTCAAAAACACCGTTATTACCAAGCATAGCAAGTATCCTGGCGTAATCAACCGCACTTATCGTCAGATTTCCCTGTGCAAGGTGAATGTCCGCCCCAAGTACACCCGAATCTGTCGTATTGAGCAAGGACTGCACAGAACGTCTGATTGTATGCCTTTCATTATATATCGCTGCAATATTCGACGTGTCGCTCAGCCTGCTTGCAACATACGCCGCATCGATTCCCATCGGTTCGAATAAAACCTCGCGTGCCAGAGTATCAAACTTTTTGCCGTAAATAATCTCACAAACAGCTGCAAGTATTGAAAATCCGAAATTACTGTATTCGTACTGCGTACCCGGCTGATAATTTTTATATGATGTATCTGCTTCAATCAAATGCCTTACAGGATTTGTGAAATCCCCTTGAGCGGCATTTTGAAAATCATCGGAATCATAAAATGATGATGTATGCTGCATTAACATGCGTACGGTTATCGCCGTATTCGGAAAATCGGGATTTATCGCATCATATCCAAGGTAGTATGATATATCCATATCCAAATCCAGCACCTGTTTATCAACAAGAACCATTGCACATATTACCGTTACAAGCTTTGATAATGATGCAACACGAAATTTCGTATCCGCATTCAGGCTGCGTTTTGCGCCTACATCCGCATACCCGTATAAATAAGAGAAATATTCTTTTTTTCCACCGTCATATACCACCAGGCTCACCGATGCACAGTTTGACTGTGACGATATATTATCAAGAATTTCTGTAAGCTCGGGATTTTCATAATTAATATCGATTAATCTTTCATCCGGTTCAGGCTCGGGGGTCGGCTCCGGAGTTCTTCTCGGTGTCGGTTCGGGTGCAGGCATCGGAGTCCGCTCTGGTACAAGGTCCGGTGAATGCATCGGGGACGGCGTTTGCACCGGGTTTTCGCCGATGCCCGGATTCTGCTCCGAAGCTTCATTAACACCGATATATCGCATTAAAATAAAAATCCAAGGTACCAGTGCAATTAAAATAATCACAGACAAAATGATTATCCTAACTTTCTGTTTTCTTGTCTTCAAAATTGTTCTCCCAATAATATTTAACTATCTGTCACCGGTTATGTTGCTTTGATTACTACAACCGTAGTGTTATCCTTACCTCCATAGGCATCTGCTGCGGCCGACAGCCTTTTTGCAATACCTACCGTGTCTGTATTCTTCGTCGACAAAATTAATCTTATTTCATCGTCATCAACCATATCGGTTAATCCGTCGCTGCAGATAAGAAATATATCATTCTTTTTAATTTTAATTTCCTGGGAGGCATACGGATCAATAACAAGCTCATTTGGAAATATACCAAGATGCTGAGTCAGACGGTTTTTGAGCTTGTGGTTTTTTGCTTCCTCGTCGTTAATTACACCCATATCAACCATCCGCTGAGCTTCCGTATGGTCTTCGGACAGTAAATACAATTCATTTTTCCTGAGAAGATAAACTCTGCTGTCGCCGATGTTATATGAAACCGCTTTGTTTCCGTAGATAAAAAGCAGCGCCAATGTTGTACCGCTTCTTATACCGTCATGTTTTTCGATTTCGCCGCAGATTATATTGTTGGTTCTTTCAACATAATCCATTATCGAGTATCTCAAATCAGTATCCTGATATTCGGCAAGAACAGCAACCGCAATCATAGACGCAATTTCACCGAAATACTCCCCGCCCATGCCGTCGCAAACAGCATAGACATAAGAGTCACGGATAGTTGTATCCGTATACCCCTCGGTCGGAACATTATTATCTTTTTTGAACTTTCCGTTTACATAGTAGTTGTCTTCGTTATTGCCTCTTACCGAGCCAACATGAGTAATAGCAGTACATTCGAAATTAATAACAGTCACCCGCAATCAATTAATAATAATGTAAGAATAATCTTAAAAACACTTTTGCTGTTATATAAATTTATCAATCAAATTAATTTTTATGACACTTTATAAGTTTAAAATACTATACATATAAATGCAAGTATTTTGTTAATAGGTTAATTATTCTTTGAATATTTCGTTTTTATTTTTGTAACTTTTCGCCTGCATAGTAATTAATTAAACATCCTTCAATGAGAATCCTGCGTTCGTTATCACTTAGTCCAATGCATTCCAGTGTGATATCAGATATGTTTTCACCTGAAATAATTTTTGCCGAAATTGACTCTTTACCGGATTGTAATACATTTTTTATACCCGGTATGTAAATCCAGTCTCCCGGTTTGAAATTATGATATTTTTCTTTACTTATTGTAAATGGTACAATGCCCCAGTTTATGCAGTTTGAACGGTAGCGTTTTGTTGCATATTCATAACAAATATTTGCAAGACCGCCGAGTACTCTTTGGCATGATGCAGCCTGTTCTCTTGCGCTGCCGTCGCCCGGTTTTTTTGAAAAAATGCAGGAGCCGATTGAGGTTTTTATTAAATCACCGCCAACCAAATGCAGGACCTTCGCTGCTTCTATCGGTGTATCCCCCGTTCTTCGTTTTTCTTCAAGGTTTCTTACTTCCTTTGCAGATGAAACATACTCCGGTACACGGCGTGAGAGGGTGAATTCCGACAAAGCTATTGGATTTGAGCGGTATGAAGACGTTTCGCCCGAAGGAATAAGTTCATCGGTTGTTGTCACTTCATCGTTTATAACTGCGCAGAGTTTTATAAGCATGTTTTCTTCCATTGCGTTAAATTTCGGCCAGTCTTTTATGTTCGGGCCAAAACGCAACTCCGCATACGGGTCCGGTCTGCCGTAGCCGTTATAGCACCGTTTGTCATAAACACTGCCGTCATATACATAACTGCGCTCTGTTATTTCGTAATCGATGTCGGTCGCTGCGGTGAGAACACCTTTGTTTAGTGCTGTTGCGGCAATTGAACGTGCGTCCATAAGTGCAGCTGCCGCAATTTGACCGCTCGATGGTTTTGAACCCTCGCGGCTTGCGAAGTTTCTTGTTGCATGGCGTATTGAAAGTGTGTTGTGTGCCGGTGTATCTCCCGCTCCGAAACACGGCCCGCAGAATGCAGGTTTAATCAGAGCACCTGATGCCATCAGTGACTCTGCTATGCCGTCACGGGTAACTGCCATCGATACCGGTGTTGAAGACGGGTAAACGGACAGTTCAAAATAACCGTTCCCGGTTGATTTGCCTTCAAGAATATCTGCAGCTTCCGAAATATTTTCATACATTCCGCCTGCACACCCGACAATAATCCCCTGTTCACAGGTAACTTCGCCGTTTTCATTAATTGAGCGCATCAAGTCCAGTCTGACTTTATCTCCAAGCTCATTATTGCATTCATCTTGGATTTTTTTGAGAATCCGCTCCGGGTCTTTTTGGACTTCATGTATTGTAAACACCTTGGACGGATGAAAAGGCATAGCAATCATTGACTCAACCTTGGATAAGTCGATTTTTACTATCGAATCATAAAGTGCACCGTCTTCGATTTTCATCTCCTTGTAATCATCGGGTCTCCCTGTAATTTCGTAAAACTCCCTGACAGTTTCGTCGGTTTCCCAAATCGAAGAAAGACATGTTGTTTCTGTTGTCATTACATCAATACCGATACGATAATCCATGGAAAGCGATTTTATGCCCGGACCCCCGAACTCCAGAATCTTATTCTTAACCCTACCCTCGGGAAAGGTTTCTTTTATAAGTGCAAGTGCAATATCATGAGGACCGATTCCGTGCTGAGGTTCACCCTCCAGCCATACGAGAACAACCTCGGGCGGGTCAATGTCATATGTGTTTTTAAGAAGCTGCCGGGCAAGCTCACCGCCGCCTTCACCGATTCCCATCGTACCATATGGTCCGTAGCGCGTATGAGAATCGGAACCAAGTATCATTTTCCCGCATCCTGTCAGCTTTTCACGGGCATACTGGTGTATAACCGCATGATTCGCAGGAACATAAATCCCGCCGTACTTTTTCGCTGCAGATAATCCGAAAGCATGGTCATCTTCGTTAATAGTACCACCCACAGCACACAAACTATTGTGACAGTTTGTAAGCGCATACGGCACAGGAAACTCTGTCATTCCCGACGCACGAGCAGTTTGAATAATACCGACATATGTAATATCATGCGAAACAAGCGCATCGAACTTAATCCGGAATTTGTTGTCCTGCTTGCCATTGTCACTTTGAGGACTTACCGGAACATACATTCCGTTATTCTGCGGGTTCTGTGAAGAACATTTTTCGTTATTCTGAGGATTCTGTGAAGAACCCGAAGAATCTTGTTCGTGCGCTCTTAATATTCTATACGCAAGCGTCTTTTCACGCCCAGTAATATGTTCGTGTATGTGCCTATTAATAAATTCTTCTTTACTTCCCTCTGATATTTCGGATAAATTAACTCCTATTTCATTTTGGAGTTCATAAGAAGTAAAATCAGGCACCCCTGACACTATTTTGGTGCTTTTGCATAAATACTCTACCGCAACGGTTTGTTTCATTGTGCAACATACCCCTTAATACTCTGTTAATAGATTTTATCATACCTGTAACAATAAATTCAATATATGTACACACATTCCTGAAAAAGGTATGTTAAACTCTAACCACGTTAACTTCATAGTAAGCGACTATCCCTGCATCAAGACGGTCGGATCACCGAGTCTCGCTGCAGGGATAGACCATTTTATCGTTGCCTTATTTTTGCCGTTTCATTTCGTTCAAAGGTTGCTTCAAACCGTTCATTTTACTATGTTTTCGTTTTTTCGTGTTTTCCGGTTTTTTGCAAGCTTTTAGCGAAAGCGTGTACAGAGCGTGTATAAGTCTGTATGATGATAAACCAAAAATTGTTTGGGATTTCCACTCACTTATTTTAACAATTCAATCAATATTCGGATTTGCATTAACAGATGAAGAAAGACCGCTCAGGATTTGCAAGAGT
>WQXS01000058.1 GCA_009784725.1 Oscillospiraceae bacterium | reverse complement strand
GTTGTTTTGTGCAAGATTGAGCCTGTGTTATTTCGTGTAAGATTCGTGTACGCTTTTTCTGTGTTCCCCTGTAACCGTTGCAATTACAGGCTTTTTGCTGGGTTTGGTGGAACCGGGGGGAGTTGAACCCCCGTCCGAAAGTGTTTTAGCGTTAATTTCTCCGGGCGCAGACGGTTATATTGTCTCGCAAGCGAGACGTTGGAAGAATGTTAACATTCTTCTTATTGTCTTGCTTTGTAAGCCATTTGGAGAATGCAAGCAATCTCTGTATCGTCTTACTTTGTGAGACCGTTCCCTCGCTATAGCGCAAGCCGTCACGCGGTTATAGCTTGGTAGCTTCATTGTTCTTGGTATAGGCAAAGCTTACTATACTCAAGTTCCCCGCTAATCGACGCCCTATCTCCGGCCGCGGGATTCCGGGGTAGGACGGGCTGCCTTAAGCGGCTGCCAGAACTACGTTATCGTTGTTCTTTAATTTATAAGGTTTGCAGTTTTAGGTGACCGCACCACCGCCCGCTATTCACGCCTCTGCACCCCCGTCGAAACCCTTACGGTCCCACGATGCGCGCTGCTTTTGCGAAAGCAGCAGAGTACTTTGTACGGCGCATCTTCAAATGGGGACTAGTCCCCCTTTGAGAAACCCCCTAGCCTCCCGGCGGGGAGTTCTGTACGCCATTTGCTACTACCCTCCTCTTTCAAAACCTCCGATTTTGATGTTACGAAGGGTTATTGCAGGATATGTCGCAAATGTAGCTTACCATATACAAGAAAGATATACAATAGGTTGACTTATTAATAGTTTACATTACTCAAATAATATCCTATACTGACTTTAATATTGCATAAATAAGAAAAGTGGTGGCTTATATGAGTAGCGAAAAAGCACCTGATGCCCGGCAGATACTGGAATTAATTGAGACAGTTCTGGATGCTATAGAGCAAATGCATCTTGCATGCGTCGATGTAAATGATGAACTTTTTAACTCCTTGTCCGCCGATGTTATGTCGGCATGCCAATCATTGATGTATTATACTCAAGACATTAGTAAAACGGAAAGCCTGTTTTTAGCTAGCGAAAGCATCCTATATTCGCTTGAGAGGATTATTCTATCCTACAAATCCGGTAATTCAAATTGTTCACACAAAATTGAGTTTGAGTTATATCCGTTAACGCAAACATTTTACATGAATTTTTACTTCTTTGAAATTGCATCACTTGACGACGAACTACAAAAGCAATACAAAGAACATGATCGATTTTTACTTGGCGGCAACGCATATATTGATAAAGCCGAAGAGACCGGAGACTATAAGTACGAGCTTTCTATCATAGTATTAGGGTATAACAAGCTGGAATATACTATGCTTTGTGTCAAAAGTTTGCTTAAATATATACCAAGTGATTTAAATTATGAGTTAATTTTGCTTAATCATGGTTCATCGGATGGAACTAAAGAGTTCTTCGAAGAAACTGCTCCGAATAAACAACTCGATATATTAAGAAACGGCGGCGGTATAGGGTGTGTTGAAAGAATAATTGAAGGTAAATACTGTCTCGCAATATCAAACGATGTGCTTGTAACAGAGAGCGCAATAGAAAATATGCTTGCTTGTGTAAAATCTGACAAAGATATCGCATATGTGGTCCCGGCAACATCATCTGTATCCAATCTTCAAACTATTGCCGAAAAGTTTGACGGTATTGATGAAATGTATGCATTCGCTTCAAAAAACAATATACAAAATCCATTAAAATGGGAACAGAGAAACAGGCTGATTAATCCAATATCTATGTATCCTGCAAAGTACTTAATATCTTCAAATGGTATTTTAGCATCGACATATATGCTTTCAAATAACTCATATTTATTCCCCGATGATTTAACATCTCATTTGATTCGTAAACAAGGAAAGAAATTAATACTTGCTAAGGATGCATACTGTTTCCATTTTGGAAGTGTAACTTTAGGCGATGAAAATACAACAAAGTTTTTTAAAAACGGAAGAAATAATTATTTAAACGAGTTTGGATATGATCCTTGGGGTAAGGGTGCTTGCTATGATCTTGATTTTTTCAAGTCCCTCAATTTGCAACAACATAACAATGCGAAAATACTTGGTGTAAGTTCCGGTTTGGGGGCTAACCCGTTAAAAATAAAAACTGCTCTACGTGAACTCGGAAGTAATGATATAAAGCTGTTTCTCACATCAGATGATGAGCAGTTCAAAATTGATTATGAAACATTCACTGATCCATGTTATGTAAATATTACCGAGGCATCAAAATTTTCGTCTGCTTTCAAAGATGAAATGTTTGATTATATTCTGGTTGAAACAGATATAGAGCCATCCGAAGTTAGTATATATTTTAAACGATTACTTAAAAATGGCAGACTTTGTATTTTGAATAAAAAGTCCGAAAATGATATATTTTTAAAAAACAATAAACCAATAAATACCATAAAAACCAAACATGGTATATGGTACTGTTATATTGCCTCCTAAGTAAATTTCTGTAAAAAGTTTACGATAATACTCTCAGTTTATTGCTGCTCCTTCATCTTCCTCTCTATATCCCTGTTGGATGTTTTTTCTGAGTCAGCATCTCTTTTGTCATGGAGTTTTTTGCCTCGTGCGAGGCCGATTTCGAGTTTTACTCTTGAGTTTTTAAAATACACTGAAAGCGGGATTAATGCAAGTCCATCCTGTTTAATTCTTGCATATAAACGATTTATTTCACGCTTGTGCATAAGCAGCCGTTTCGGGCGCACAGGGTCACGGTTGAATATATTGCCCTGCTCATAAGGGCTTATGTGCATTTGCCGTGCAAAAAGCTCGCCGTCCTTTACCATACAAAATGCTTCCCTCAGGTTTATATTACCCTGCCTGATAGATTTGACCTCTGTACCGAAAAGCTCAATCCCGGCTTCAAATTTTTCCAGTATATGATAGTCATGATACGCTTTTTTATTAAACGCAACCTGCTTGACCCCTGTCGCTTTAGGCACGCTGTACACCTCTTCCCGTTTTGTCCCGTGTTAATTATAATCCATAGGTTTTTCTTTATTTATTCCAAAACTGTATAATATAGCGTCAACTATGCGCTTCGATGCTTTTCCGTCACCAAACGGATTACGTGCAGACGCCATTTTTTTATATTCATTTGTATCATTTAATAAACACGTTGTAATTTCCCGAATACTTTTATATTCGTTGCCTGCAAGTTTTAATGTTCCCGCAATAATACCTTCTGGGCGTTCTGTAACATTTCTCAGCACAACAACCGGTTTATTTAATGATGGAGCTTCTTCTTGTATCCCACCTGAATCGGTAAGAATTAAATAAGAGCGATTCATTAAATTGTGCATATCATCAATATCAAGAGGGTCAATTAAATGAATACGTGAGTTTCCGGATAAAATCCGATGTGCAGGTTCCTTTACTGCCGGATTACTGTGAACTGCATATACCAGCTCTGTATCAGCATTTTCATTAATTATATCACGCACAGCCTCAAATATAATTTCAAGAGGTTTTCCCAGATTCTCGCGTCTGTGAGCAGTCATAGTAATAACACGTTTATTAACAAAATCTACATTGTTTAGAACTTCTGTATTAAATTTATAGTCTTTTGAGATTGTAATACTAAGGCTGTCAATTACCGTGTTTCCTGTTACAAAAATACATTCCGGTTTAATATTTTCCTTTAAGAGATTCTCTTTCGCCTGTGTTGTCGGCGCAAAATGCAAATCTGCAATCCTACCTGTCAGTTGCCTGTTCATCTCCTCCGGAAAAGGTTGATATTTATCATATGTACGAAGCCCCGCCTCCACATGCCCGACTTTAATTTGATAATAAAACGCTGCCAACGCTCCGGCAAATGTTGTTGATGTATCTCCGTGAACCAGAACCAAATCGGGAGATTCTTTCTTTATTATTTCTTCAAGCCCACTTACAGCACGACAAAGAATATCCGATAACCCTTGATTATTCTGCATTATACCAAGGTCGTAATCAGGATTGATCTTAAATACCGACAGCACTTGGTCTAGCATATGCCTGTGTTGAGCTGTTACACATACAAGTGAATGAATACTATCATTTTCCTCGAGCAGCTTGACAACAGGTGCCATCTTTATAGCTTCCGGTCTTGTTCCGAATATTGACATTACTTTTATAGGATGCATATATTTGATTCCTTTTTATCGGCACAGTATACAAGACACAAGAACCGTCCCCCTGTCTTGACACAAGAACCGTCCCCCTGTCTTGACACAAGAACCGTCCCCCTGTCTTGTATTAAAGCCTATATCCGTCTTTCAAGTCCAAACAGTTTCGTGTGTCGAATACGATTACATTATTCAAAAGATGTTTGTTTTCAATAATATGGTCATGTGCTGACAAAACTACCAGTAGTTTAATATCGCCTAAAAATGATTCAAAATCCGTGTATTGATTCGCTACAATAGTATTGTCCAGTATCGGATCGAAGGATTTAATTTCCGATGTGAAATAACTATCCAGAAATTCTATTATTTGAAGTGCAGGACTTCTTCGTGTGTCATCTACATTTTCTTTATATGTCAGTCCGTAGAGTCCGACTTTTGACATGTCTGCTATGTCATTTTCTTTCATGATTTCTCTTATCCGGGATAATACATATGTCGGTTGATAATCATTTACTCTCCTTGCGGTGAATACCAGTTCTGTCAGTGTCGGATAATCCCCCACCAAAAACCATGGGTCAACCGAGATACAATGACCACCGACACCGGGTCCGGGATTAAGAATATTCACTCGAGGATGTTTGTTTGATGTTCTGATAACCTCATGCACATCAATACCTTCAATATAACACATCCTCGCCAGTTCATTTGCAAATGCAATATTTACATCTCTGTAGGTATTTTCAACAATTTTTGTCATTTCCGCAACTTCAATTGATGTGACAATTATCTCACCTTCACAGAACACCTTATACATCTGTGTTAATCGGGCTCCGGTTTCATCATTGGAAACACCAATTGTTCTGCTGTTATGACGCAGTTCATAAATCATGTTTCCCGGGATTATTCGCTCCGGTACATATGCAACAAAAATATCCTCTTCCCACTTAAAATTTGCTTCTTCAACAATCGGCTTTACAACATTTTTAATAACTCCGGGAGATATTGTTGACTCAATTGCTATGATGCTTCCTTTATCACAAACCTGCAGAATATTCATTATCGCACTTTTAAGATATGTTAAATTTATTCTTTTATCCTTGTCTTGAAACGGTGTGGGAACCGCAATTACATAAATATCGGCTTTAACTGTATGTGTCACAAATTCTACGTTAAAATCCTTTGCTTTATTGAATATATCCTCCATACCGGTTTCAACAAAAGGAAGCTTTCCCGCCCTTAGCAGTTCGACAACTTTCGTATTAATATCCGTACCCACGACTTTAATATCTTCACACGCCAAACTCAGAGCTGTAGGCAATCCGATATACCCAAGTCCAATAACATTAACCGTCATATTTTTCTCCCTGCTTATTTTTGTTTTTGTAAGAACTATTATTGATTGAATTCTATATATAAAGCTTTTTCTTGTCAATGAAATAGTTTACTTTAAACGTTTTTAGTGTTAATCTTGATTAGTTATATATATTATCAGTAGGGGTAGTAAATGAGTAAGGACGATACTTTATTTTCTATAAATGAATTTATTGAAGGCGGGAAGGAACTCTTTGGCATGGGAATGTATGAAGAGCTCATTCATCTTTGCTATGAATTTCTGGAAAAAAATAAGGATGACCGTGTTTATTCAATGCTTGCAAGTGCTGAATTTTCACTTGGAGATGTCGCAGCAGCAGAAAAAAATGTAAGAACGGGATTAAAAGTAAACCCGAAGAATCCCGACCTGTTGTACAACCTTGCCTGTATTTTGAAGTATAAAAATATACTGTCCAATGCTGTTCGTTATTATGTTCGTGCAGAAAAAGCAAGTCTTGAGATTATAGAAAATGAAAATGATGAGTCCGGCGATTATAAAGAGCTTGTTGATATATGTCGCAGTGAAATATTAAGTCTTGAAAAAGTGTTGGGTAAAACCGCAGACAAAATCATCCCGCCTAAAGCAAAAAAGAAGGTTATAATTGTCGCAGGGATTTATCCGCCTTTATCAGGTTCCGGTGTTCAAAGAACTGTAAAGCTGGTCAAATATCTGCGATTTTTCGGATGGGAACCGATAGTTGTCACTTCGGCTTTGATAAATGAAGAGTCAATATTTTTGGGAGATGAGTATTATGACGAATTACCGGACGACATTGAAGTATTACGCATAGCCAGAAGGGAAATAACAACAATTTCCGACCTTGATTATATGCTGGCAAAAATCTTGCCCGGGTTGTCCAATCCTGTGAAAGAAAAGTTAAAACTATACTGCGAAAGACTTAATACCGACATGAAAAATAAGCTCCTGGCATTCCCTGATCTGTCTATTTTATGGGCAGCTCTTGTTGCCGATAACTTATATAAATATGTTGATATAGATGATATAAGTGCAATTTATTCCACAAGTGCCCCATACAGTGACCATATCACAGGATACTATGTAAGAAAATTATACGGCATTCCATGGGTTGCGGATTTCCGCGATGAATGGAGTCAAAATCCCCTCATTTGGCCTGATAAGGAGTCTCTGCATTACGACATGTGCATTGATTGGGAGCAGGCAATATTTAAAAATGCCGATCATGTAATTTGTGTAACCGAGCAAAGCTATGATAGCTTTTTAAGGCTGGGTTTAGCAAAAGACAATTTATCCTGTATTACAAACGGTTATGACGAAGAAGATTTCGAATGGTTCAATAATATAGATTCAGAGAATATTATTAACAAAGATAACGAGAAATTTACAATAGTCCATAATGGGATTCTTTACTATGACCGAAGTGTAACAACAATTATTCAAGCACTAAAAAACCTTATTGACCGCAAGCAAATCGATTCCGATAAAGTCACATTACATATAGGGAATGCTCCTAGTAAAAGTGACAGAAAAGAACCGGAAAAGCTTATTACTAAGTATGGTATGGAAAATATCGCACTTTTTACTCCTTATTTAGAGCATCACGACAGTCTCGTTCATACAGCTTGTGCAGATTTGCTGCTTGTATTATTAGGTCCTTCAAAGGATTATGCTGCAACATACCCTGCTAAAATATTTGAATATCTGCGTTTCGGAAAGCAGATACTTAACCTTGGTCCGATAGGTGGTGTGTTAGATAAGCTGCTGTTAAAAACCGGTCATGGTTGCACTGTTGATTATTCTGACATTGAAGGTATAGAAAATGAGTTGTTGCGTCTATATAAATTATGGGAAAAGAATCCTTCCGGATTATTACTCAATAAAAAGGCATATGATATTACAATTTTCGACAGAAAAAACCTGACAAAAAGGCATGCGGGTATTTTTGATATGGTTTGTAAAAACAGCAATAGTTTAGAACAAAAAAAATCAAGAGATATACAAACTAATAACAGAACCAAATATCCGGACTTTTACGAAATTCTTGTCAGAGGAAATATCCAACATGTTCTAAGTACAATAAATGGAGAAATTGAGAAAAGAGATTATCAGCAAGCAATTAATTTTTGTAAGGTATGGATTGATTTTAAGGATGGTGTTAGCGGGTTAACATATTATTATTATGCAGTTGCATTAAATGTACTTGGAAAGTATGACGAAGCACTTGCAATGCATAATAAATCAATTGAATTATCACCTATAATGGCGAATTTTGTAACGCAGCAGGAACCTTCCGTTTTACCCGAATACGATGAATACGACAGTAATTGCATTGGGTGCGGTAGTAATGATGCTAAAATCGTTTTTGTATGTAATCAATCAATAAAAGCAAATAATTTTGGTGTTCTTAATCCGATTTGTATTTGGAAAAAGTGCAATAAATGCAGACTTACATTCCGAAGTAATATGCCCTCAGGATCTGCTTTGGGAAAATACTACGCAATGCATCATGAGAATACAAAGTCAGGCGGGGGAGCTTTTGGTGTTTCAGAAATGGGTGATACCGAAGGGTATTTATCCTTCAGCAATAATCGAATTAAACAGATACATGAATTTACCGGAAAGCCCGGCAGATTACTGGATATAGGTGCCGGTATCGGTACATTTGTTAAGGTCGCAAAGGATAATGGATGGTTAATCGAAGGACTTGAGTCTTCACCCGATAATGTCTTATATACTAAGAATAAGTTTGGCATCGACCTAATTAAACAAGACTTTTTCGAATTTGAACCTGAGCATAAATATGATGTAATTACAATGTTTGAGGTTATCGAGCATCTTATAAATCCATGGGAGGCACTCAAAAGATGCTCCGAATTTCTTTTACCCGGCGGCATCCTCTTAATTGCAGCTCCGTTTAACGACAGTGACTTTGTGAAAGCACAAAACCCGGCTTACGATTTTTGGTGGAATGAACCCTCACATTTAACATACACTGATACAAAGTGTCTAATCGACAATGCTGAGAAATTCGGCTTGGAATGCATTAATATTAAAGACTCCGAGCAAGGCGCGGGCAGGCTTGAGGTTTATTTTAGGAAAGCATAATAGTTTAATTACGTCGATTTTTTTGCTCATATAATATCTCCGTTATACTAAACCAGTTTTTGAGGAAATTATCCGTATTGAATCTCGAAGCAGCATTATAACAATTCTCGCTCATGGTTTTTTGTAATTGCGGGTCTTTTAAGTACTCGACAATTTTTTTTGCACATTTTGCTAAATCAAATCTCGGGAATAAAAAACCTGTTTTATTATCCTCAATGATTTCTGCAGGTCCGTATTTTATGTCGAATGCAAAAGGCGGGCAGCCGTTGCAAATGCTCTCCATAATTGTTAAACCGTAGCCTTCGGCTGCGCTTGTAACAATCGATAAAACAGCTGTGTTAAAGGTAACAAGCGGTTCGTCCGTGTAGCCTTTTAAGAAAATGTTATTTTCCATGCCGAGTGCTTTAATTTTGTTTTCCAGATTTTCCTGCTCGGGTCCTTTTCCGTATATATCAAGCTTTGCTTCCGGCAGTTCTTTTACTACCAGCGCGAATATGTCGATTGTAAGGTTTATCTGCTTTAGCGGGTCGAGTCTTGCAACAACTGCTGCTTTCATCGGGTCACGTTTACTAAAATCGACCTTGCTTATTATATGCGGGTAAGGATGTGGGGAAACAAACAGTTTTTCCGCTCCTCCGTAAATCTGCTTAAAATCATCAGCTGCATCCTTCGTCAGCATTATTATACCGTCAAATTTTTTGTGGTTATTGCAGAGATACTCGTAAAATTTCTGCGGTCCGCTCTTTTTGTCGTATGCATCATTTAGAAATATACTGTGTACAACTATGCATTTTGCTACATTTTTCTTTTTGCTGTCTATTTCTGTTACTGCTTTTGACATTAAGCCGTCTTCTACGACCAGCATGTAAAATTTGCTTTCGTCTATTATCTGATTAAGGCAATATGCCGCAAGCTCTGCGCTTGATTTACATTCAAAAATAATTTCTTCATTATCGTTATAAAGAAATATTTTCTCATGCTCAATACCTTCACTTGTCGGTCTGAACAACGCTTCGATGCATATCTTTCCGTCTGTTGTGTAGTATTTTATATCATAAATATCTTCACTGAGAGGACTGTACTGACGAACATAGTTTAAATACCCCCAGTCATCGTAAACCATGTCTTTGATAGGATTTCCGTCTTTAAAATAACGCACTGTGCGAAGACTTCCCATATAACCGGTGTAATACTTTTTTGTCTCGTTAGCTGTATCATCTTCCGGGATACCATCTTTATCGCTGTCACTGTAAACAGCTTTATTTTCCAGACCCTCTACATATGATTTTTGGAAATATTCGTACACATTAAGCACTCTCGTTTCTGCTCCGAGAGTTACCTGACCGATTCCTGCCGTACCGAGCCATGCCTGCGACTGGCGTTGGTCGATGTTATGAATGCATGTCATCAGAACCGGTTTGTAATTCCACTTTTCTTCCATTAGTTTTATCTTACGCAAAACACTGTCGATATATCCGGTTCTTTTTGTAATAATTCCCGATAATATAAATATTGTTTCAATATTATTTAGGATTTTATAATCTTCAGGAATTTCTTCCTCCATTAATTGGTTACCATCAGGATAAAGCATACCTCTCAGGTCGTCCAGGTCGGGGTCAGTCGGGTTTAATATTGCATACTGCTCAAGCATCTGTGCTGCCATGATTATTTGCCCACCATCTATAAGTTGATAAATGATTTGTTTAAGCTGGTTTGCTTCCTGTTCAAATTGCTCTCTGGCAGAGCCAAAATTGTTGCTCATTAATTACACCTTCGTTTAACCTAACAATGTCTGTATCTTCGCCATTAGATTTCTTGTAAATTCAATTGCTCCGCTGTCTTTTGCCGCTCTTGCTAAAAACATCAGGTCATTTGGGCTGTTTATATCATATACTTCTGACAATTCTGAGAGCACATCATCCTCACTAATACCGTTTACCAGTAATGATGTTATATATGACCCTATCACATCTGTTTGAGATTTTGATTCTGTCATTATTGAATTAATTATTGTTGAATACTTGAGTATTGCCTGTTCATCATTTAAGCCTTTAGCCGCGACTTTTTGCTGATAAAAAAGCGGTAATGGAGTCGGAATCAATATACGTGTTACCGGTAACGAGTCACCTGTTGTAAATGCGTTTTCACAGACCACTAAATCATCCGATGCTTTTTTATGCTCGCCTTCTTGATTATATATAATTGCACGATAGTAACGATAATCAATATTCTCCGGAAAATCGGCAATCGCTTCGGCACATAGCTTTAACGCTTCATCCTTGCGTTTATCCCCGCCGGAGTAGCGCTTGTCACCCGATAAGCGGGGCAGTAAAAAATCATATGCCAGTTGTTTTACTGCTTTATCGGATATATTTTTGAAACCAAGTGCTTTAATATACAATTCTTCTGCTTCGTTTAGAAATTCTTCCGATGCTAAGGTTTTTAAAGAGTCCGCCAGATATATCATCATCCTCGGGTCACCGGGGTTATTTTTATATTCATTTCTGAGCAGTTCTACATTTCTTTCTCTCTTATTCGCATCATCGTAAACTGAGCTTGCATAGCCTGTGTGCATGATTTTCAGGTTTGTTGCGTCATAAGTTTTATTGCGAATCTTGACGGTCTCGTGGATTTTACCGCTATATCTCAAATGCGGACTGTTTTTTAGTACCCGCAGATGTGTCATAACTGCAATTATATTGTCTTTATCGTCAAGGTGCACCATTGTGTTTTCCACTGCATCATATTGCTTGGCTGTAGAATGGTCGCTTTGGATTTTTTGCAAAATGGTCATAAGCTCTTTTGAATCTTCAAGTGAGAAGTACTCATCGGCGTCCAAAAATGCTATCCAGTTTCCTTTTGCTTTATTCATAGCGAAGTTTTTTGCTGCAGAGAAATCATTTATCCACTTAAAGTGAAAAACCTTTGCTCCGAGGGACTCGGCAATTTCTACAGTGCGGTCGGTTGAGCCTGTATCAACAACGATTTGCTCGTAAGTTATATCTTTTGCCCAGCCAAGTGCTCTTTCGATGTGTTTCTCTTCGTTTTTGACAATCATACATTGCGAAAGCTTAACCTCAGATGTGTATGGCTCCTGTTGAGGTGTCCTTGCGGGATTATTATTTTTTTTTCTTTTTTTCTTGCTCATAAACCCCTCAGTTAATAATTTTATCTTTATGAGTTACTCATAAACTCCTCTATAGCTCATTCAATCCTTATGAGTTGCCATAATAATTCCTCTATAACTCATTCAATCATTATGAGTTGCCATTATAACGCCTCTATTTCCCCAGCATATTTCCGATTAGTGCAAGAACATTTCTTGTAAATTCTATTGCTCCGCTTTCCTTTGCCGCTCTTGCTATAAACATCAAGTCACTTGGATTATTAATGTCGTAAACCTCGGCTAATCTTGAAAGAACTATATCATCAGGCACTCCGTACCATGTCATTGCTCTTATAAACGGTCCTATGACTCCCTCTTTGTTTTTATTATCTTTTATTGTAGAATTAATTAATTGAGAGTATTTTTTAAATAACGCTTCGTCACGTAACCCTTCGGCGGACACGGTTATCTGGTAAAACAACGGCAATGGGCTTGATACAAATATACGTGTCACAAGCCCTGCTCTTTTTGGAAAAAGATACTCCTCACATTGCTTCAAATCTTCAAGTGCTTTATTATACTCACCTTTTTTGTTATAAAGAACTGCTCTGTAATAATAATAATCAATGTAGTTTAATAACCCTTCTATCGCTTGAGTGCAAAGCGTTATAGCTTCATCTTTTCTGTCGTCTGCTATAAATCTCGGAATCAAAAAGTCATAAGCCAGTAGTTTGTTATTGGTTTTTGGCGCCCGGTCACTGCTCAGCGCTTTTAGATGCAGTTCCTCTGCTTCTTTCTTATCTTCTTCTGATTCTTGCACTCCCAGTGTATTGGCGAGATAATGCATTATATCCGGATTTGTCGGGTCTTCTTCATACTCGACCCTGAGCATTTTAAGGTTGCGCTCTTTTTTATTTTTATCTGCTGTTTCGGATTTTGTATATCCCGTATGATATATGCTCAGTTCATTAATAGAAAAATCTTTTTTTTCAATTGTTATCGCTTCGTGAATCCTTCCTTTAAAACGCAAATACGGACGATTTCTGTAGAATCGTTGATTGCTCTCGATTGTTAATGTATTACCGTTTTCATCAAGATTAATAAATTGGCATGATATTGAATCACATTCAGCTGACATTTCATCATCTTCTTGGATTTTTTCTAATACATCAATAAGCAAATTGGCATCTTCAGCGGTCATATACTCGTCAGCATCGAGAATTGCAATCCAATCTCCCGTTGCTTTGTCCATTGCATAGTTCTTTGCTGCCGCAAAATCATCTATCCATTTAAAATGAAAAACCTTGGCTCCCATATTTTCTGCAAGCTCAATAGTTTTGTCTGTAGAGCCGGTATCGACAACAATTTGTTCGAAAGTTATATCCTTCGCCCAGCCAAGTGCTCTTTCAATATTCTGTTCTTCATTTTTAACTATCATGCATTGGGAGAGTTTAACCACTATACTAACCTCTCACTGTTTCATATATGCTGTTTAAGTCAGGGTCTCCCGGTATTGCGGTGCAAGCTTTTTTGCATAACTCCAGACATTCGTCTCTTTTGCCCGGGTCATCAATTTCTTTTTTTATGTAGTGTAAATAAGCCTTTTTAAGTAAATCGGGTATAACGTCTTTTCCGCCGTCTATTACTTCTTGGAATAAACCATCTGCTTCAGTTTGGTCTTTGGGGTTTTCGCTCATTTTGAGCGAGTCTGCAAGGTATGCTTTAACATTTAAATCATTTGGCTTGTTGGCCAGGTCTGCCCTTAGAATTTCAACATTTCGGGCGGCTTTTCCCGTTTCTTTAAGTGATGTGTCGGAATATCCGGTGTGAATAATTTTTATCTCATCGACTTCTACAATGTTTGCTTTGTCCACTGCGAGTCTTTCGTGTACCCTGCCCATGTAGCGTATGGACGGGAGATTGCGGAATATACGCTCCTGGTCTTGTGTTGATATGGTTTTTCCGTTTTCATCAACATTGACCAGTGCACAGTTGAGAACGTGGAAGTTCGCTTTCATTTGCGCATCTGACATTATTCGTTTTAGGAAAATTTGTAGCTTTTTGGTGTCAACATCAGAAAAATACTCATCTGCATCTAAAAATGCAATCCAATTGCCCGATGCTTGTTCAATGGCAAAGTTTTTGGCTGCCGAAAAATCGTTCACCCAATCAAAGTGAACAACCTTTGCACCCATGTTTTTCGCAATTTCCACTGTGCGGTCAGTTGAGCCTGTATCAACGACAATCTGTTCAATTGCAACCCTTTTGGCCCACGACAAAGCCCTCTCAATGTTCTTCTCTTCGTTTTTTACAATCATAACCTGAGAAAGGCGTACTAATGCCTGAGGTGGTCTCGCATTTTTCTTTTTTTGTTTCTTTTTATTAGCCATAAAAATCCTTTGAATATATTTTTAATCTTTATGAGTTATTTATAAATAAATGATACCACAACATAATATATAAGTAAACGTAGAAAAACCGCTGATCGGTGCCGCCAGGCCCGAAACATGCGGTTCTTCTACAAAGAGGGTTATGATGATTAACCTAGAAGTTGGAGGACTCCTTGAGGTAGTGCGTTTGCTTGTGCGAGCATTGCCGTTGAGGCTTGGAAGAGGATGTTGTTCTTTGTGAACTCTGTCATCATTTTCGCCATGTCTACGTCTCTGATACGGCTTTCTGCTGCTGCGAGGTTTTCTGCGGAGTTGTCGAGGTTTTGGATTTTGAACTCGAGACGGTTTTGGATAGCACCGAGAGATGCACGGTTTGTTGAAAGTGAGTTTATTGATTTAGTCATTTCAACGAGGGCTTTTTGTGCGTCTTCAAATTCTGATATTTTTGCATCCGGTACTTCCAATTGTCCGATAAAGAATGATGTTGTGTCGCCGTCGTTTGCTCCTGATTGAAGTGTAAAGGTTCTGTTGAATATTTCCATATCGTTAAACTTAACTGTGGATTCGATTTGCGAAAGCTCTGCGTTAAGTTGTGAGAATTCGAGTTGTAATGCTTTACGGTCTACACTGTCGTCGTTTGTTCCGTTTGAGGATTGGACTGCGAGTTCGCGCATACGTTGCATAATGTCATGTGCTGCCTGCATTGCGCCTTCCGCTGTTTGAACGAGTGAGATACCGTCTTGTGAGTTTCTTGATGCCATGTTGAGTCCGCGGATTTGGGTGCGC
>WQXS01000057.1 GCA_009784725.1 Oscillospiraceae bacterium | reverse complement strand
TTGCTTTCACACGTTTTTACTTACTTTTGGTATTTGGTTTCAAAATATCATGGGTTTTTAACTTTGCACAAAGAGACACCCCAGATGGCGTAGCCAAAAGGGGTGTTTGTCTTCAGTCTGAGAACCGTGGATACACGGTTCTTTGGCGTGTTATGGGATGATTAATTACAATCCGTGCCAGAAAAGGGGGTTTCGTGCCAGAATGTTGATTTTATTTTGCTGTTAGTTTAAAGTGATTATGAATATTCATTAAAGGTAGTTGTAATGACAGAAATTATTAGTAAGCTTGAGGATGTATCAAAAGGTTTTATTAACATTTATGTAGTGCTAGATAATGATTTACAGCGCAGTGATATTTTTGTACCTTTTCTTAATACTATGCTAAAATTGCAGGCATGTTTATCCATTGCCGATAATTCAAATAATGATGTAGCTATAAATAAGGCCCTAAACAATCTCTTAGAGGTTGAAAAGAGTCTGGACATGGTAAAAGAATCAAAATTAATAGAGCCTGCATTAACAGACTCTATGCTTCAAGAGTGCGAAGCTTTACGGGCTTTACTTGAAAACTATATATCAGTCGCATAACCGGAGCTACAGTTATTTATACAGTAAAATCACATTAACCAATTCTTAAAATAATAACTACACGAAATACGTTTCCGTCCGTTTCAAAACGGGCGGAATCGCCGTATTTATCAACAACGGCTCTGACCGATGAGATTCCGATACCTTCACCTGTGTGCTTTCGTGACATGAAACTGTCACCTTCTTTGTTCAATTTACCGTCAAAACTGTTAGAGATGTTAATTGTAAGTAATTTTCCGGTATGATTTGAACGAATCTTAATAAACTTTTCTCCCTCAAGTTTTCTGCAGGCTTCTATTGCATTTTCAACGCAATTACCAAAAATAATACATAAATCAGAATCGCTTACACCTGTTTCTCCCGGAACAATTGTATTAACATCAACCTGTATTCCTTCTTTTCCGGCAATGTTAATGTAATATTGCAAGATTGCACTCACTGCGAAATTTTCACAAAATGTAATATCAGCTTTTCCCGGTAATGACCCGATATAATTGCTTAAGTATTCTTCAAGCTTTTTACTTTCGCCTGCGTTGTTATACGATTGGATTACCGATAAATGATGTCTTAAATCGTGTTCTGCTCTTTTTGTTTCCGTAATATGTGTTTGGAGAACATTATAATGCTCCCCTTGCAAAGCAAGCTGCCGGTTAATCGACCGGTTTTCAGTTTCCAGCTCCTGTATGCTTTCTTGCAGATTTTGCAAACGTTCGGTCCGAATTTTAAGCAGTTCCTCAATCTGCAGATGGCGTGCAATACGATTTTGCATAACGGTTGTTGAAAAGGGTTTGGTTATAAAGTCAACGGCACCGAGTTCAAATCCTTTTGCTTCAATGGAAGCATCTTCATATGATGTCAGAAACACTACAGGAATATTTGCGGTTTTATCATCTTCCTTTAGTTTCTTTATAGCGTCAAAACCATCCATTTCCGGCATATCAATATCGAGAATGATTAAATCGGGAGTGATTTTTTCAAAAATTGTGAACATTCTTTCCGCAGAAGGCATTGTTAGAATATTATATAACCCGTCCAATGCACGAAGAGCTGTTACAAGGTTTACATCACTGTCATCAACAATAAAAATCGTTTTCAAATCTACTTGTCATTCCTTTCTGTGTCAATGAAAAAAGCAGTAATTACCGATGCCGCTACTTCAAAGTTACTGTGCAAGATTAAACTGTTAATTTTATCAAGCAAATTGTTTGTGCTGCCGGACCATTGCATTTGACCAAGCTCAGCGAGTTTTGCCTTGGCAGTCATACTGTCATAATCCTCACACGCTTTGAGAATATGTGTCAATTTATCATACAAGATTTCAGGGAATGAATCTGCTTCGGTTTCTTCTCTTTTTATGTCATTTTCAACTTTTATGATTAATAATTTAAATGCTTCGAGAAATGGTTTTATTTCAGCTTGGATAACACTCAAATCCATTTCTCTGCAGGATTGCTCCAACATGCGGGCAGTTTCGGACAAATCATTTTCACCGATATTGGCAAGAGCGCTTTTTATTGCATGTGTGCTTGTAGTAAATACTTGCATTTTTTCATCTGAAAAACTTTCGTTGTTTTCTGCAGCGGCTTCAAAAACCGGTAAAACTTTTTTTGCGTCACGAATAAAAATAGAAAGAATTTCATCATCTGCTTTTTGTTCCGCTATAAAAGCTGCTATATTTCTACCGCTTTGAAGTCTTGCGGTTTCAATAACTTCGGGAGATTGCTTGTTGAAAATAAATTTTAAAAGCACATCATTAAGGTTATTAATATCAATCGGCTTTGAAATAAAACCGTTAAAACCATTGTCAATAAAACCGTCTTCATTTCCTGTCGATGTATTTGCCGTAAAAGCTATAATTGCTCCGTCATAACCCAGGGCACGCAGTTTTATAGTTGTCTCCTTGCCATCCATTTCAGGCATCATATCATCCATAAAAATTATGTCGTAATAATTATTTTTACTAATCAAATCAAGTACGTCAAACCCGCTCAGTGCAGTATCAATATTTAACAGATACGGGTTTAATAACCCCTTCATTACATATAAATTTGTTTCAACGTCATCTACTACAAGAACCTTGCCATATGGCATCGGCTCACGCATGATTTGCAAATCATTAAATTTCGTATTATTTCTATATTCTAAGCTGCATAATTTCTTTGCAAGCTCTTCACCGATTGTATCGCACGGAACAGCTTCTTGCTTGACCGTAACCATAAAAGTGCTGCCTTTACCGTATTCGGTTTCTGCCCAGATAGTGCCGTCCATCATTTCTACAAGTTGCTTTGTAATAACCAGACCCAATCCTGTTCCTTCAATGGTTCGATTTACATCTGTATTAAAGCGTAAATATTCCGAAAATAACAAGTCTCTGTCTTCCAATGTCATACCCTGCCCTGTGTCTTCAACATTAAAGTGCAAAGCGACACTGTTTTCTTCATATGATGTATAAACGGATAGCTTGACAAACCCTTCTTCGGTATACTTAATTGCGTTTGATATTAAATTGTTGAGAATTTGCTTCAAACTAAGCTCGTCACCATATAGTTTTTGCGGAAGGTTTTCATTAACATCAAGCATAAATTTTATTGGCTTTGAACCAATTTGCACAATATTAAGCTGTACCGTATCATCAATAAGATTTAAAAGCTCATACTCCTCGGGATTAAGCTCAAGATTACCTGATTCAATTTTCGTCAAATCAAGAATATCATTAATAATCCGCAGAAGGTTACTGCTCGAATTATATATTATTTCCAGTGCTTTTCTGTATTCATCTGTAAGATCATCTTTGTAAAGCTCAATTTGTGCAACTCCGATTATTGCATTCATGGGAGTTCTTATTTCGTGTGAAACCGAGGCAAGAAATTTTATTTTTCCCTCATTGCTTTTTATGAGTGCATTTTCATACATTAAACTGAAAATAGTCCCAAGTGCAAAAACAAAAAAGCCGCTAATAAGTGCTATAATTAAAGGAAAAGATATATTTCTAAGATCGGCGTTAAAATCGGAAATCGGGATTTCACTGCCAAAGACCCATCCGATCTCTTCGATTTCTATTCTGGAGATAAAAAAGTCCCTTCTATAAGTTGTAACCCGTTCAAGGTTTACACGGGAGTTACTGTTATCAACCGGTGAAAGATCTCCTGTTTGAATATCACTGAAATTAATAAAAAAAGCACTGCCGTCAGACTTCCATGGCAAGTAATCGGCATTATCGTGCGTTACGATGTATCCGTTATCTGATAATAAAAAAGATATACCGTTTGTGTATGGGCGTATTGCATTTACGTAATCTACAACATCCGTTAAAGCAAAATCAATTCCGATTACACCGTTTTTCCCATTGTGCAGCACGACGGTTTTACAAACAGTTACTATTATTTCACCTGTGAGAATATCCACATATGGCTCACTTATTGTAGCGTTCCCTTCGTTTTCTCTGGCAGCAATGTACCATACACGAATAGTTGGATCAAACCCGTCGGGTGGTGAATTACCATCGCTGAAAATAATTACTTTATCATCTGTAGCTATGTATACAGCCATGACATTATCGATAATCGCATTGGCTTCTCTTATATGTGTGAAGTAGTGTTCCAGCTCATCTTTCTCGGTTAGTTCAAAATAAATCAAATCGTCGTGAACCATGCTGACAAGCTTCATTTTTGGTACAAACCACATATGAAGGGTTTCCGAGTGTTTTTCAGTAGTTACCGTAATATGTTCAATTGTACTTTCCCAAAAAACTGCAACCTGAGACTCATAAATAAAAATCATTACGCCTACAAATAAAATAAGCGTAAAAATTCTTAAAAAAGCAAAGAGTTTTTTATTACTTTTTGTATATCCTTGTGCAACCATTCTTTTACATATTCTCCGATAATGCTGTTAAATAGTCTCTGTATGCCTGCTTGATGTTTTTTTCATCATCTTCGCAGATTGGGATTGTTGCTTCGCTGGCTATGATAAAATTGTTTGCAGTAATATCATTTATATAACTCATATTAACAACATAATTTTTATGTGTCCGTAGAAATGATTTGCCTTCAACCTGTTTTTCAAATTCATGCAATGAAACAGGTGATTTTACTGTATTAAATACTGTGTGGATTAATAAATCGTTATTAATCATTTCGGCGAATAAAATGTCCTTCAAATAGACTTTAATATGCTTTCCGTCCGATAAAACATTAATGCTCTGAAGTAAATCGTTTAACAGCACCATACTATCGTTAAGAACGGCTTCTACTGCAGAGTAATCTAAAGGTTTTATCAGATATTGCAATGCTTTTACATAATAGCTGTCTAACCCGTGACTCCGACTTGTTGTTGTAAAAATAATTATTACATCCGTATTAATCTTTCGAATTTCACGTGCAACGTCAACACCAAGTGTTCCGGGCATATAAATATCAAGAAATACAATCTTTAAATCCCGAAATTTTCCGGCGTTAAAATCAACTAAAAAATCATCCCCGTTTTCATATACCGATATTTCTACGGGGACCTCTATATTACTAAAATATCTCGTTACATAAGAAGATAATTTTTCTGCATTTTCTTTAATATCTTCACAAATAATAATTTCCATTATACTCTGCTCCCCCTCAGAAAATATAAATTACCCTCTATGATACCATAAAATCAACTTAAATCCAAAGACCTTATTTTATCTCTCAATTTTAATACCATACCTGCAGACACGGACAATTCGTCTACCCCCATATGCAGGAAGGTTTCCGTTAAGGTTAAATCACTTGCAAGCTCTCCGCAGATTCCGCACCATATACCCGCCTTGTGAGCAGATCTTACAGTCATTTCAATCATTTTTAAAACAGCCGGATGATGGGTATCACAAAATCTTTCGAGGTCACGGTTTTGCCTGTCTACAGCGAGTGTATATTGTGTAAGGTCATTTGTGCCGATACTGAAAAACTGAACCATTTTAGCAAGCTCTTCGCTTATAATAACTGCTGCGGGAGTTTCTATCATTATTCCTATTTCCGCATCTTCATTAAACTCGATATTATCCTGTTTTAGACTTTCCTTAACCTCGGTAATAATTTTCTTTATTTCATCAATTTCCCACGTTCCGGTTATCATCGGGAACATTATTGCGATATCTCCAAATGCCGATGCCCGGTATAATGCTCGAAGCTGTGTTTTAAACACCTCGGGTCTTGTCAGACATATTCTTATTGCTCTCATCCCCATTGCCGGGTTTTCTTCGGCGGGCAGATTAAAATACGGAGCTTGTTTGTCTGCACCGATATCAAGAGTCCGGATTATAACTTTCTTGCCCTTCATCTGTTCGGCGGCTTTTTTATATACCTCAAACTGCTCTTGCTCCGAGGGATAATCTGTATTTTCGAGATATAAAAACTCACTTCTGAATAAACCGATACCGCCGGCATCATTCTCCAATGCAGTATTAATTCCTGATAAATCAAGTGCATTTGCATAAACTTTTATTTCGCGTCCGTCTTTTGTAATGTTTGGTAATCCTTTGAGAGCTTCCAGTTTTTGTCGCTCGTTATTAAGTTCTTCTTTTTTTTGCCCGATGGCAGCAACAGTGCTGTCATCAGGTTCTATATATAATGTACCTGTTGTACCGTCGAGTATTGCAGGCTTGTTGTCATATTCCGGTGATAATGTTGTCCCCGTGCCTATTATTGCCGGGATTCCCATAGATTTTGCAAGTATTGAAGTGTGTGAGTTTAAAGAACCCTCCATCATTACAAATCCCAGGATTAAATGTTTTTCAAGTTGTATTGTTTCGCTGGGTGCAAGGTCATCGGCTGCAATTATTGAAGGTGTTTCCAATATAAAAGGCTGATGTTTTTCGGGTGCAAGAGCTATTTGCACACGTTTTGAAATGTCAAGAATATCCGCAGATCTCTCTTTCATATATGCATCATCCATGGATGAAAAAACTTCGGATAATTCCTTTGAGGTTTCATCAACAGCATATTCTGCACTGACATTTTGTTCGTTTATCATGTTAATTACCGGTTCATAAAAATCCGGGTCGTCAAGCATCATTTTATGTACTTCAAAAAGAGCGGCTATTTCATCTCCGGCATCTTTGGATGCTTTTTTGTATAAATCATCAAGCTGTTCCATAGCAAGAGCCTTGGCCTTTTCAAAATGTGAGATTTCCACTTCCGGGCTGTTACTTGTATTGCGTATAATTTCAACAGAAGCTTTCTTAAAGAACCGCAGCGGTCCGTCGGCAATTGAAGAATATACACTTGTACCTTTAATAATTTGCATATTGAATTTCTCCCTGATTAGAGTGATTAATTGAAATAAAGGGGGAATGGTCTCCCCCTCTATTCCTGCGTTATGGCAAGTTTGTAGAATTTATTTGTCGCCGATTACCTTATGGATTTCGTCGGCAACATGTTGAACCTGTGTACCGACAACAACCTGAACGCTTGTCTTGCTTGGACGTATGACACCGCTGACACCTGCAGACTTGATTTTCTTTTCATCAACAAGCAGATAGTCTTTAATTTCCACACGCAAACGTGTGATACAGTTGTCGAGAGATGTAATATTATCTGCACCGCCGAGTCCTTCGAGAACTGTTGCAGCAACTGCGGCGAAGTCACCTGTTGCAAGGGTGAACTTGCTTTCTTCCTCGGCATAATCTTCATCCTCACGGCCGGGTGTTTTGAGGTTGAATTTTGTGATTATGATACGGAACAGAGCATAGTAGATTACGGAAAAGCCCAATCCGATTGGTATAATTAACCACGGGTTGAGAGCAAGAGGTGTTCTTGCGCTGAGGAACAGGTCGATAAATCCTCCACTGAAGTTGAATCCTGCACGAATAGGTAAAATTGCCATGATAAACATTGATATTGCTGTAAGTAAAGCATGGATAACATAGAGTATGGGAGCTAAGAACATGAATGCAAATTCAATTGGTTCTGTAACACCTGTAAGGAAGGATGCGAGAGCACCCGACATTAAGATACCGGCTGCAACTTTTCTTTGTGTTGTTTTCGCTGTGTGATACATTGCAAGTGCTGCACCGGGGAGACCGAACATCATAACCGGGAAGAATCCTGTCATATAAACACCGGTTTCACCGAGTAAGCCTGTGTTATTCCAGAAGTTTCCGAGATCATTTATCCCGACAAGGTCGAACCAGAACACTTGGTTGAGTGCGTGGTGTAATCCGAGAGGAATGAGCAAACGGTTGAAGAAACCGTAAATAGCAGCACCCCATGGACCGATGCCGACAACTGCTTCACCGAACGCAACAAGTCCGCCAAAAATAAACGGCCATATAAACATAAGAAGGAATGCAGCTACAATGCTTATTCCGCCTGTTACAATCGCAACACTGCGCTTACCGCTGAAGAATGCGAATGCATCGGGTAATTTTGTGTTCTTAAAGCGATTGTAAGAAAACGCACCAATAAGTCCGCTGAGGATACCGATAAACACATTATCGATTTTTTCAAATGCTGCAGTGTGAACTTCAGAAAGTGCTCTGTTAAGAATGTTTTCGACCGATCCGGGACTGAGTAGTGTGGTTATCATTAAAAATGATACCAACCCTGCAAGAGCTGAGGTTCCATCACCTTTATCTGCCATTCCAATCGCAACACCGATTGCAAATAAAATTGGCATATTATCGATTATTGCTGCACCTGCTTTAACAAGAAACGCAGCTATTTGATTATCGCCACCCCATCCGTTCGGGTCTATCCAGTAGCCGATACCAAGCATAAGAGCTGCAATCGGCAGGGTTGCGACCGGCAACATAAGTGATCTGCCTAATCTTTGCACATGTTTCATAAATCATACTCCTCCTAAGTTAATAATGGTTATTGCTTTATAATAAAAAGGCATTGCGCAAGCCTTATTGCACAAAAAGTTTTAATAACACTATAAATTCTCGCTTAAAAAAGCCTCAACAGCAACTGCAGCATCTTTTTCATCAGCTCCGTCAAATGTCAGAGTCAGTTCATCACCGCACTTCATGCCAAGAGCCATGACACCAATAACACGTTTTGCATCAACCATTTTATCCGGGCGCCCAATTTTAATGTCACTTTTAAAATCTGTACATTTTTTAACCAGAAGTCCTGCAGGTCTTGCATGAATTCCCAGCTCGTCCTTAATAATATATTTTACTTCCGTCATTGATTTCTCTCCTAAATTTTAAGTGTAATAAGAGGTTCGCCTTCTTTAATTGGCCCTTCCTGCACAAAGGAGACGGACTTGAATTTATCGGGATTGCAAACCACAACGGGTGTTACTGTTTCGTAACCCTCTGCAGCTATTGCTTCTGCATCGAATGTCATAAGAACATCACCGGCTTTTACCTTATCATCTGTATTTTTACAGATTGTATAGTGTGCTCCTTTAAGCTTAACGGTATCAATGCCTACATGTATTAGCAGCTCAACTCCGGTTTCGGTTTCAAGGCTGACTGCATGCCCGGTATCAAACATCATGGTGATGAGCGCATCCGCAGGTGAAATTATACGGCCGGATTTCGGCAAAATTGCAATGCCTTTGCCTAAAATATCATCGCTGAACACAGGGTCGCTGAGTTTTGATATGTCTATTACATCTCCATTGAGCGGAGAGGGTATAATGATTTTTTTTGATTTTAAACCAAACAATATAAGCTGACTCCCATTCGATTATTAATAGGATTTTATCCAGTTATATAGTAAAAGTCAACCAATAATTCATAGTTTATTCAAATATTTTATGCACATATCACAAGCAATGCTTTTTATTGCTTTTATTATGAGTTAAACCTATAATATAGGTAAGAAAAGTGAAGGGTAATAAAATTATGAAAATTAATGTTTTGGTTGTAAATGAAAACAGTTCAGAAGGCAGCAGTTGGCGGGAAAGGCTCGGAAAAAAAGGATACACGGTATTGCCCGAATGCCTGAATATGTCAGATGTATTCTATATATTAACTCAGGAAAAAGTCCATATTGTTATATGTGCCGGAAGCATGTTCAAAGAAGAAACAATACCGCTTTTAGAATCTTCGCAGATTTATTTTCCGAGGATAAAGATTGTTCTTGTTGGAATTATTGATAAGGACTATCTTTTTAGTAATTTAAGTAATGTTGCTTTAACAAAATGGTTTCCCTCCGAGCTTGAAAAATACTGTGACCCGCTTGCAATGGCATCGGTGAATGTAAAACTATCAACTCATCAAGCATTATCACTGCTTATGGACGACCATTACTTAAACGGTGATGAAGCAAAAGCGATTCTTAAACAATCATCGAAGCTAACTCCCGGGTTTGCAGTAATTTTAATAAGAACGGATTTTACAAACGACAATGTATATAAAGTGTTGGGTGACTGTATTTCAACGCATATGAAAACATTTCTGCTGCCGTACAGGCAAAATGAGTTCATAATTATAGTTGATGATTCACCGGATATGGAATATTGCGGGTTAATCGCTGCCGATATCAGAGCTAAGCTGCTAAAAAACACAAACACAATGTTCAGTATTGGTATCAGCCGGATAAGAGATAAAGCAGAAGAGCTTTTTGCATGCCGAAAGGAGGCGGAGCGCGCCTGTTCGGCTACACATATGTTTGGTAAAAACAGTGTAATTTTCATTAATTACTTAAGCCCGAATGACATAGAATATATTTATCCGTCCCATAAAGAAAAGAGATTGGTTGAAGCAACAATGGATGGCGATACTGATTATGCACTTGAGATGCTTGATGAAATATTCGATGTAATTAAGTCACGTGAAGGCTTAAGACAAAGCCTTATTAATAAAATTGTTCTTGGAATTTTAGTAAGCTTAAATACAGCTGCCTCGTCACGTGTTTCTGTTTATGAAAAGATGAATCTTGACTCGCTTTCATTAAAAACCTTAATGACGGCGAAAACTATTGATGAAGCATATAATTTTCTAAGGCAGGGAATTTGCGATTTTGCCGGTGAAATGGAAGAAATTACCGATGTAACCCGTGATGCGTTGTTTCATAAGTTATCGGTTTCAAAGGATGTTCCGGGTACGGCTGATGAGCTCGCAGCAAATCTTGGTACGACACTATGTTTTGTCAATACTGCAATTTATAAAAATAACAAGAGCGATGTTTTCAGTTTTCTGGAAAATTTCTAAAAAATATTTTTAACAATTTTTTTCACAATTTAAGTGCCGATACTTTTACGTTGTTACTCTTTTTGAATAAATCTATGTGAAAAAGTCAAACTTTTGCTAGTAATAATGTGAAAAATATGTGTAATGACAAGCCCTCCGGGATATGCTACGGTGATATCCAAGGAGGGTTTTATCATGACAAATATTGAAAAACTAATTAACGCCAAAATCTTTATGGACAAACTTTCAAACGGTATCGATCCTGTCAGTGAAGAGGTACTGACAAAAGACGCTCTGCTCGGCAACATTGATCTGTCACGCTGTTTTTTCTTTGTTTCCGATATTTTAAGGCAGGTGATAGAAAACGATGGTTTTATCGGAAGAAGAATACGCAATAACGTAAATTTGCCGCCGTTTACTCTGTCCGATGAACAGCTCAAAAAAATCGAAATTACTGAAAGACCTGCAATGATAAGGCATTTTACGGAAAGCATAAATAACCTGGTTGATATCAGCACAATGCGGAAGCTTAAAGTCAGTGCTGTCACAAAGTGGCTTGCAGAAAGCGGTTATCTTACTGAAGAAACTATAAACGAAAAGAAAAGAAAAACCCCTACAGCAGAGGGAGAAAAACTTGGTATATACTCGGAAGTGCGAGAAGGATACCATGGAAGTTATCTTGCAATTCTTTACAAAGAATCCGCACAGCAGCATATTGTCGCCAATCTCGATAAAATTATTGCTATTTCAAACAGAGAATAACTCATAAAGCAGTTTTGGAGCGTATCTGCACAAAAACGCTATCCCACAGGCAAGACGGCGGTTTAAAAGTTGTTCCCCCAATAAAGGGGGTGAATGCATGGTCGAATGGTCAGAGTTGATACAACTTGGATTGTTGATTATCGCACTTATCTGCTTAGTGCGAAAGCCTAAACGGAAATAACCGCTCCATGCGGAACGGCTCTTCCCCTTGATCACAAATCAATTGCGGGAGCAGCCGCCGCAGCAACGGCAAGCCGCCCGATTGCCATAATTATAACAAGAGCTTAGTTAAAAGTCAATAAAAACAACTGATAATTCTGTTCATTTACTTAATTAAAATAAATGCCTGCATTAAGTAACTGCCCGGGTCGAGAACGCTTATCTCGTCCAAAATAAACAAGTTAAACATGGGACCTGCAAACTCCAGACTATTTCCTCCGGCATGATTTACCATGCGCTCCGGCAGGTCTCCGATTTCACCATAAAATCCCCTGTTGTAACCTACCAGATAACGGCCGGATTTTCTTTGGTTTTGCCCGTCCGGGTCTACTGAAAAGAACCGTGTCGGGCGTACGGGGTTTCGCAGAAAATCCTCCATGCAGCTCCACCAGCCGCCTATCGGATAATGGAGATTTCCGCCCTTGTCTTCCAGGTGCTGACAATATCGTTGAAACGCATTATAAAAAGTTTCGTCCCCCGTATAATCATTTACCGGACCGAGAGTAAAAGCCTCGTTTCCAAGCTCGTTGATACATATATTTTCAATATCGGCTGTTACACCCTTGCGTATGTGGTTGTTAAAAACAGAAATTACTTTTTTTGCCGCAAGCAGATGTTCAATTTCCCGGACTATATCCAGTTCCTTTGCAGAAAGGAGTTCAAGTAAATCCTCCGGAGTTCTGTTTCGCATTAATTCACCGATTGTTTCCAGCGGAACATCGATACTTTTTAGTGTATTTATAAGATTAACCGTAATAGTTTGCAGATATGTATAGTAACGATAGTTATTTTCACCGCGGTGAGCAGGTCGGAATAATCCCACCTTATCATAATAAATAAGTGCAGAACGCGCAATGCCCGTCCATTCGGCAAATTCACTGATTGTTAAAAAGTCTTTTAATTTCACTTAAACCCCCTATTTAAACGAAAGTAAATGATAACCAAGACATCATTTTATGCGATGTATTGTATCATAATCGTGAGAAATTAACAATTCTTTCACATCTATTCTATAAGTGGGAATATAAAACAAATATCAATACGGGAAATAGCAAAAAAATGTCAAAATTGCTATTGACTGTAAAGCTGCTTTATAGTTTACACTTCGGATACAGGCACAGAAAATGCCCATTTAACATTAAACAGGCATTGAGGAAAATAAAAATGAAATTATCAGTTTCTTACAAAATAGTATTCATTTCAGTATTAGGCGTTATTTTATCGAGTGCAATAATTCTTTTTATTAACACATCAATGACAATCAATTTACTAAACCGCACTATCAATGATGAAATGTCTGCTGTGCAATCATTGCTTTCATGGATCCATGAACAGGAAGAAGAACGCCTCTGGCATACAATCAACACTTTAAATTCCAAACCCGAGTTTATGGAAGCCGTGTATGCAGATGACGTTAAAAAAATAATGGATTTTGCACAAATGTCTCTGCGTCAAATTAACAGTAATACAATTGCGGCAGCCAACGCAGAAATTATCAGAGTTTTTGGAATAACTATTGCCTGTTCAATAATTGTCATACTTTTAGTTGCCATAACAGCAGGATTAATAGGCAGAAAAATATCGCGCGGCATTACAGAAAAACAATAAATCCCTGTTGCACTCCGGGCAGTAATAGTTGCTGCAAGTTAACCCCCTTAACTTACAACATCAAACATAAATGAATTGTGATTATCAAACTAAATCTCCCATGATGTTGAAAGCAATTATTCTGCCCGGTTAGCTGCAAAAATCATATGGTTTTTGCTATTATACATTTCATTCGAGCAAAATTAAAGACATTCGTCAAAATGGATAAACATTCATGTTGACATTCATCCCTAACTACGCTATTGTTATTCACAAGATTTACGAAAGGACTAGTCTTGTGAATAATCATTTTAACAACAAATGTTTTCAAACCGATTCAATGTCTGTGCTTCCGACAGGAGATTGCAGGCTTAGTCCTTTGTTGCTTGAAATAAAATAGATGTAAAGTTAATTTTATAAAGCAATAAGCGGCTAAGGGAAAATAAAACCTTTAGCCGCTTTTGTATATATTAATATGGGAGATTAGAAAAATGGAAGAGAGAGAGAAAGAAAAAAGAAAAGAGAGAAAAACCGAAGGCAAAATCATAGACGGAAAGGAAAAAATCACAAGCGATGAAAACGTTAAAATCGTGCAGAATTTTTATGACGGGTCCGTTGAAACCGAATGGGCCAGGATTGCAGACAAGCCTGAGTTTATTCTAACATGCCGCAAGCTTGATAAATATATCAAGCCCGGAGACAAGGTGCTTGATATCGGCGGCGGACCGGGACGCTATTCATTTTATCTTGCAGAAAAAGGCTGTGATGTCACATTGTTCGACCTGTCACCCGAGAACATCGCTCATGTGAAAAAGCACTCAAAAGAAAGCGGCATAAATGTCCGTGCGGTTTGTGGTGATGCAAGAGAGGTTGATGTTCAAATAAACAGCCATGCAAAAGGGGATAAAAGCGAAACAGAGCAATTCGACCATGTGCTAATAATGGGGCCGCTCTACCACTTGCTTGAAGAAATGGACAGAATTAAAGCCATTGAAGCGGCACTGACCCTGCTGAAACCCGGAGGCACCTTCTTTGCGGCCTTTATAAGCATGAGCGGAGGTCTGGTATTTGGACTGCGCGATTTACCTCATGCGTTTGCAGACCCGGATGAAGAAAGATTTCTTGTTCCGCTTGCCAAAGGTGAAAGTTACGGTGGCAGAGCATTTACACAGGCATTCTTTATTAATCAGCATGAAGTATTACCTTTTATGTCACAGTTTGGTTTAGAGAAACTGCACCTGTTCGGTCAGGAAAGCGTACTCGCTCCTAATATACACACATTTATGGAACAACCACCGGAGGTAAAGGAAGCAATGCTAGATTTGGCGGAAAAACTCTGCGAAAAAGATGAATACCTAAGCTGGGCTGAGCACCTGATGTACATCGGACGCAAATATAAAGAAAGGAACATTTAAAATGACATATATAAAAATGATAAAACATGCCGGAACACAAACGATAGAAACCGCAAGATTAATCCTGCGGAGATTCGAAGTCGATGATGCGGATGTGATGTTTCATAACTGGGCAAGTGATAATACTGTTACCCGCTATATGACATGGCAAGCTCACAAGGATACCGATGAAACAAAAGGCATTCTGCAACAGTGGATTGATGGGTACAGTAATGAAAACAGCTATCATTGGGGTATTTCTTTAGCTGACAGCGAATTGATTGGTTCTATTGGTATATTTGTTTCCGAAGAAGACTATAGCGGAAGCATCGGCTACTGTATTGGTCAAAAATGGTGGAGCAAAGGATATACAAGCGAAGCATTAAAAGCAGTTATAGATTATATGTTCACCAACACCGACATTGAACGCATTCATGCTTATCACGCTGTAGA
>WQXS01000056.1 GCA_009784725.1 Oscillospiraceae bacterium | reverse complement strand
TTACCAAGGGGGTGCTCTACCGACTGAGCTACGGAAGCATATAATTTGCACAACACCATGTATGCTAGCATATGGGTTACTAAAAATCAAGTTTTTTCATTGACAGTTTTCATTGATGAACATGGTTAATCGGTGATATAATTAATGATGGAATCATAGAAAGTGCAGACCCGGGCGAGAGAAAGGATTTTGTAAAATGGCTGAACAAAAAAGGGTTAGGCAAGCAACGCCTGCAGATGCAACGCAAAAAAAAGGCAGGTTGACTGTTCCGACGGATTTGGATATTGTTCCTGAAACGCTTGAAACGATGAAGCGGTGGGGTGCGGACGCTCTTCGTGATGCAGACGGAACGGACTTCCCAACCGAGCTTGCAGACACGGATGCAAAAATTTATGCAACCTACTATACAACCCGCAAGGATAACGATTGGGCAAAAAAAAATCCCGACGAAATTCAACAGTGTTATATATCCACAGCTTTTAAGCTTTCCGAGGGCGGAATACTTAAAATACGCCTGCTTGAAGGCATCAGCGGGGACTTAATGCAGATTAACGACAAGGATGATATAACAAGATGGTGGGAAGTAATAAACCGTACGGACGGAACTATTGTCCACCCCGGTCAGTGGTCCTACGACAACAAAACCGGATGTGTTAAAATAACCGACACAATTGCCTGCCATGAGTATACCGTCAGCTTTCTTGCTTATTTAATATGGGACCCTGTGCATATGTACAACGCCGTAACAAATGACTGGCAAAATTTCGAACGTCAGATTACTTTTGATGTCCGCCAGCCGAAAACCAAGGAATTCTCCAAAAAACGCCTTCGTGAATTTCTGAAAGAAAAACCATATGTTGATGTCGTCCGTTTTACAACGTTTTTTCATCAATTCACCCTCATTTTCGATGAACTGAGACGTGAAAAGTACGTTGACTGGTATGGTTATTCCGCAAGCGTGAGCCCTTATATCCTGGAACAATTTGAAAAAGAAGCCGGTTACAAGTTCAGACCCGAGTTCATTATTGATGAAGGCTACTATAACGGGCAATACAGAGTACCCTCAAAAGAATTTCTGGATTATATGGCATTTCAAAGACGCGAAGTGTGTGCTCTTGCCAAGGAGCTCGTTGATATTACCCATGAAGAGGGGCGGGAAGCAATGATGTTCCTCGGAGACCATTGGATAGGGACAGAACCGTTTATGGATGAATTCAAATCAATCGGTCTCGATGCAGTTGTCGGAAGTGTCGGAAACGGCTCAACCTTACGTCTTATCAGTGATATCCCCGGCGTTAAATACACCGAAGGCCGCTTCCTGCCTTACTTTTTCCCGGATACCTTCCATGAAGGCGGCGACCCTAAAGGAGAAGCTATATATAACTGGCTTACGGCACGCCGTGCTATACTCAGAAAACCCGTTGACCGTATCGGTTACGGCGGTTACTTAAAGCTTGCATTACAATTTCCCGATTTTATGGATTATGTTACAAGAGTTGCGGACGAGTTCAGGGACTTATACGAAAAAGCCCGTACCAAACCGCTTTGCCTTGCACGAGTTGCCGTACTCAACGCATGGGGTAAAATGCGAAGCTGGGGCTGTCATATGGTCCATCATGCGTTATATCAAAAGCAAAATTACAGTTATGCCGGTATAATAGAGATACTGAGCGGCGCACCTTTTGATGTGTCATTTATTAGTTTTGATGACATCCGTGAGAACCCGTGCATCCTGAAAGAAATCGATGTTATCATAAACGTAGGTGACGAAGGTACAGCACACTCCGGTGGCGACAACTGGGGTGACCCGTTTATAGTAACAACGCTCAGAGAATTTATAACAAATGGCGGCGGATTTATCGGTGTCGGCGAGCCAAGCGCCTTTCAAAAGGAAGGACGCTTCTTCCAGCTCGGCGGGGCACTCGGTGTTGAGCTTGAAAGAGGCTTTACCCTCGGCTACGATAAATGGGACTGGGATGTAAAGGAACACTTCATCACGGAGGGTCAAGCGGAGGAGATTGATTTCGGCGAAGGCAAAAAAAATATTTATTCCACCGGAGCCGACATACTCGCATGCAAGGACAAGGAAGTACAAATGGCGGCAAACTCATATCTGAAAGGCAGAACTGTGTATATCGGAGGGCTTCCGTACTCGGCGGAAAATGCCCGTATTCTCCATAAAGCAATTTTATGGGCATCCGGCAATGATGATAAAATCCGCGAATGGTACAGCGAAAACCCGCAGACAGAGGTGCATGTCTACCCCGAAAGTAATCAGTACTGCGTGGTAAACAATACTTCAATGCCTCAAAAAACAACTGTTTATGCAGCAGGCGAAACTTTCCCGCTAAACCTTGATGAAGGCGCAATCGCCTGGTTCGATTATTAATAGGACAGGGGAGCACAGAGGGGACGGTTCTCTGTGCTCCCCTGTCCTAAAACCCCCGCAAAACAAAAAACCCTTTGAACTGTCAGGCAGTTCAAAGGGTTTTTCAACGTCATTTACTCGACATATTCGCCGTTGTTTTGGAGTTTCATAATTTTCTCATCGATTCTGGATTTCACGTCTACGAAAAAGTCTGCGATTTCGTTGCGGAAAAGATAAATCGCTGCCACTGCTGCAGCAATAAATACAACAGCTGCTACAACTACGACCAAAAGCTTGTTTCCCTTCATACCAATAACTCCTTCTTTGTAATTTTTTGTGTAATTGGTATTATACACTATTTATATAAAAAGACAATATTTATTTCAGTCATTGCCCTCACCTGCAGAAACCTTGTTGATTTTACAAGTAAAATGGAATTTCGAACCTTTTCCGAGCTCTGTGTCCACCCAAATATCGCCGCCCATCATATTTGCAATACGCTTGGAAAGGGCAAGTCCGATACCGATACCGCTTTGTGTTCTCGTCTGGCTGCCGTCAGCTTGTTCAAATAAATCGAACAGTCTGCTCTGCTCCTCCTCAGATATCCCTATACCGTTGTCGGAAACTGCGATATGCAATGTCATTTCATCATTTTCTTCTTCATTGATTGAAGCATAAAAGCCGATTTCTCCCTTTTCCGGTGTGAATTTAACTGCGTTGCCCAAAAGACTGATAAGCACACGCTGCAGATGGGTTTCATCACCGATAAATGTTTGAAGAAGTGACGGCTCAATATGTGTTTTAAGTACCTGTTCTTTTTCCGTTGCATTATAGTTTATTTTATAAAGTACTGTCTGGATCATCTGGTCAAAATCAAACTCTGCGTTTGTCAGCTTAAACGCTCCGTATTCAATGCTTGACATATCAAGAACATCGTCGATTAACCCAAGTAAATGAGATGCCGCAATACCGACCTGTACGGTATAATCCTTTAATTCTTCCGGCAATCCCTTGGTTTTCAGAATATGCATCATACCCGTTATTGCGTTGAGCGGTGTTCTCATTTCATGGCTCATCCTGGATAAAAACTCACTTTTCGCACGGTTTGCATGTTCTGCGGTTTCTCTGTTTTTTTCTGCAAGTTCATTTGCCGAAACAAGGTCTGCCTGCAATTTTAAAACTGTATTCAAATCCCGCTCAATGGCATAACGTTCCTGAATACTTATCTGGTTTTTGACTCTGAGCCTGACAATCGGTGCGTGAAACGGTTTTGATATATAATCGGCGGCACCAAGAGCAAGTCCCCGCTCTTCTGCTTCCACGCTGTCGAGCCCCGTAATAAACACCACGGGGGTTTCTTTTGTTTCTTCGGTACGTTTAAGAGCTGCGATTACTTCGTATCCGTCCATTTCAGGCATGATAATGTCAAGGAGTATAATTGTCGGCATTACTTCAACTGCCGTCTCAACAGCTTCGGTACTGTCCACCACGGCAAACACATCATAATCCTTTTCAAGAATTTCGGTCAGAGCCGTGATGTTGTTCGGCTCATCATCAATTATTAGAATAGTTTTTCTGTTATCATCACTCATTTTCCGACAACAACCCCTCTCTAATGATAGCCAGTGTTTTAATCGCTTGCTTAAATTTATATTTCTCTATCTCGTCGGTAAGCTTTTCTGTCCCGGGTATTTCGTAAAGGTCGTCAAGATACTTCATGCATTTTGTGTCCTTACTTTCGAGCAACGGTTTGAGTAAATCAATCACATCAAGCGCTTTGCCGGCATCAAAGGACTTATTTTTATTTGCATCTCTTTTTTCATCCAACTCAGCAGCAAGCGGGGATAACTCATCGAGAGCCGCTTTAAGCTCGAGACCCAGCTTCAGCATTTTTTTATCATCTATTTTTTCATTGTCGCTTGCGGCTGAAAGCAGATTTTCGACTTCGGCAGCCGTTCTTTGCAGCTGGTCATAACCGATTTGTCCGGCATTGCTTTTTAAAGTGTGTACAAGCCTGTGTGCAAGCTTATAATCACCTTTATCTATTGCTGTTGCAATATCCATATGGGTGCTTCTGTTGTTCTTAACAAAGCTGACTTTCATTATTTTCATGGCTTTGCTGTCTTCGGCTGATTGCTCACCTTTTTCAATTGCCGTATATCCGTCAACATGCAGATATTTCGACAGGCATTTCCATAAATCAACGGTTGTAAAGGGCTTGCCGACCGTATCGTACATTCCGCTTGCTCTGTAAAGCTCAATATCATTTGACATTATATTTGCCGTAAGTGCAACAATCGGTGTTTTTACTCCAAGCTTTGCTATAAGCTCTGCTGCTTCAAGGCCGTCCATAACCGGCATATGGATATCCATAAATATTAAATCAAACGGTTTTTCGTTTTTATTGACTCTTTCGGTAACGATATCGAGTCCTTCTTTACCGTTTTCGGCAACAACAGTTGTCAGTCCGACTCTTTCCAGATGGTCGCATATAACTATCTGATTGAGATTATTGTCTTCGCAGATTAAGACTTCACCCGTAAAGTTCGGTCTTTCAAATTCGTTGATTACTATTTCATCTTTTTTAAGCTCGGTTTCGTTAATAATATCAAAGGTTATATTAAATGTGAATTTACTGCCGACTCCGAGTACACTTTCGACTTTTAACGAGCCGCCCATAAGCTCGATAATCCCCTTTGTGATTGTAAGGCCAAGCCCGGTGCCGCCGAATCTGCGTGTGATACTGTCATCCGCTTGCGCAAACGGGTTGAATATCCTGTCGATTTGCTCGGCTGTCATGCCTATGCCGCTGTCTTTGATTTCAAATTGAATTGTTACGTTATCCTCATTATATGCAACTATCGAAGCAAGCATTTTAACGGTCCCGGAATTAGTAAATTTAACGGCATTTGACAGCAGATTCATAATAACCTGCCGTACTCTTACGGGGTCGCCGAGCAGCCGTTTTCCGACAGACGGCTCTGCATAGCAATAAAGCATTATTCCTTTATCCGTGATTTTCGGCATTATCGCCGACTGGCAGTGCGAGAATATATCGGGAAGGTCAAAGGGTATGCGTTCAAGTATAATTTTGCCCGATTCGATTTTTGAAATGTCGAGAATATCATTGATTATTTTGAGAAGCCATTCGGCGCTGTCCTGGATATTGCCGAGATATGCTCTTGTTTTATCGGGAATAGTATCAGCTTGGGCAAGCTCGGAAAACCCGATTATACTGTTCATCGGTGTTCTTATTTCATGACTCATGTTCGCAAGGAAGATTGATTTCGAACGGTTTGCTATTTGCGCTGCTTCCTCCATTGCTTTTCGCTCGGTGATATCGCGTGCGATTCCCATGAAACCATTTATTTTACCATCCCGGAAAAACGGGATTCGCCTTGTTTCAAAGAGCCTTGTTGTTCCTTCCTGAGTCGGAACCCATTCCTCCTGCTCGATTGTCTCTCCGGTTGATAATATCTTTTCATCGATATTTACGTAAAACTCTCTGACATCATCAGGTACATTGAATTTTTTATAGTCAGTTTCACCAAGCATGAATTTTTCGTCAATATTGTAATAATCAAGCAAACTTTTGTTAAAGCGGGTGAATTTATTATTAACATCTTTTATGAACATTAAATCGGGAATCGAATCAAACACATTTTTAAGCAATGAACGTTCGTTTTCGAGTTCCAGTGCTCCCGAGCGGATTTCCGTTAAATCCTGAATATATGCGATTATTGCAATATCATCCTCATACGGTATCCTTTTTAAAATTACGTGAAGCCATTTTTCCGTGTTATTAATCGTTACCATGGCATCAATAATATTTATGCCGTTTTCTATCGCTTTATTAAACTCGTTGACCAGCGGTGCAGAAGGTTTTCCGTCAGGCTGATACTCCGGTATGCTGTCTCTCAGACGGATTAAGAGACCTTCCTTAAATTCTTCTTTTGTATCAAAACCGAAGAACTCCAAGGATACTGGGTTGCAGTCGATTACATTAAAATTACTGTCAAAAAGAATATTGATTTGCGGATTCGAGTCAAACATTGCTGCTGTCGTGAAGTTTGCAGTTTCGATTCTGTGAAGAAGCTTATGATGCTCTCTTAAATCCCTTGTAAAGCTTATTACCACATCTTCATTATTATATTTCGCACGTACTGCGGTGACAATTCCCGGAATAAGTGTTCCGTCACCCGGTGTTTTGTAGAGCCATTCAAATACGATTCGTCCTTGGTCAAACGCTTTTTCCAAAAGTTCAATTGCTTTTTCATCCGAGCGTTTTCCGTCGGGCTGAAGGTCCGGGAAACAGAATCTGGTGAAATTTGCCAGAAAATCGGGTTTATCCTTGAATCCGAATAAGTTGACAGCCGAAGTATTACAGTCTATAGGTACAAAATCCTTATTAAGAATCTGCGTGCTGAGCGGTGATGTATCAAGCATCAGCATAGCTCTTTGATTTGCTTCAAAGACATTGTCTGCCATGACGCTAAGGCGTTTTTCCACAACCTTTGAAATATAGCTTGCAATTACAATGCATATAAGCAGGAAAACAACGGTTATAAGTCCCCCGCTCATTATGAAAAACAACAGCTTTGTCGAGTCGGTAAATGTGTCGTGAGCGGCAGCCATCATTCCGATAACCGTATCATTAAACCCGAGTATCGGGGCGTAATTGACGAGATATACCTTGCCCGACAGATGGATTTCACCGGTAAATATCTCTCCGTTTAAGACTCTTTCGCTGACTTCTTCATCTGCAACACGCCCTATAACGCTGCTTCCGTCTTCATCGAACATTGTAGACGAAAGAACAACGTCATTTCTGTAAATGGAAATCTCACATCCGGTATTGCTGCTGATCCTGTTGACATAAACGGGGTTATCCAGCCTGAAGCCGATGGAAACAATCCCTATCATTTCCATATTGGTATTATAAATCGGGGCTCCTGCAGATATACCGAGCGGTATGGTCACACCCTGCAGTGTATATACTGTTCTTTGTTCGTTTATTGCAGCGGCTATTTGAGGCAGGTTTGCCATGCTGTCACCGTAATTATCAGGCTCGTGTGACCTGTGTATGACAGTGCCGTCCGGGTAAAGAACAGTAAAATAATCAATATCCGTGACATCGAGCAATGCATGCTGAGCGGCAATTATACTTTCCTTATCATTTTTTTCAAGTGCATTTATCAGATTGGCATTGCTTGCAACTGCAACAGCTCCGGTATATGCTTTTTCCGATAAAAACTGAATCTCGCTTTTAACGGCGCTTAAGGACGTATCAATACTGCTGATTGCAGCATTATTAAGCTCCATATTATACAGAAGTATAGCAGTCACAAGAATCGCAACACTGCATACTGCCGTAAGTATGATCATCGGTATCATGATTTTTTTTCTGACTTCCATTAGACTCTCCGTTATGTTGATTTTCTGCTAATATTATTTTTTCCGTTTCCTGCTGAGTCTCCCGCGCAGATAGGCATTGAGCTCTTTAAACGCAGACCTGTTACAGATGGTGTCAATAACTTCGATAAAAGCTGTGAGCATATCGTCGTCCATTGCTTTATTCTTTGTGATAAGCGCTGCTTTTGCTCTGACAATATAACGTATGATTATGTCCGTATCCATTTTTTCCGTGATTTTTTTATTGACTACCCCGCTCTTTGCAGCGAACTGTATAAGCTCCTTATTCATTAATTGGTGTGAAAATTTTCCCTTTTTATCGGAATACCTTTCAATAAACGCTGCATACTCCTTAGATGAAATAATTTCAATCTTACTCATAATATTTTACCCCCTATATCATGAAATAAATTGTAGAAACATTCTACCAGAAACCCCATAAATACGCAATGCGTTTTATAGGATAATAAAAGGCATTTCATGCTGCTTTTTTTGCATTCCATGAGTTTGTGAGTTGTCCCCCGCCGGTATAACGGGATACAGGCTTTACTCCTGTACGGAATTGTCGAAAACAGCGATTTCTCTGTCCTGCATGCTCCAGATTTTTGTTGCGAATTTATCAAGAAAATAACGGTCGTGGGAGATAAAGAGCATCGTGCCGTCCCAATCGGCGACCGCATCCTCTATCCATTCTCTTGAATCTATGTCAAGATGGTTTGTCGGCTCGTCCATTATCAGAAAGTTTGCCGTCTCCTGCATTAATAAACACAGCTTCAAGCGGCTCTTTTCACCACCGGAAAGTGAACTGACTTTTTTCGCTATATCGGTAGCACGAAACAAAAATTTCGTCAGGATACTGCGCGCTTTACCTTCGGTGATATCATACTCGTTACGGAGAGTTTCCAGAATTGTCGCATTTTCATCCTTAAACCTTATAATCTGCGGCATATAAATTATCTTCACATTGCTGCTGACTTTTAAAGTGCCGCTGTCGCATGTTTCCTCACCCATAATCAGTTTTATCAGCGTAGTTTTTCCGCAGCCGTTCGGGCCGAGTAAAGCAATCCGGTCGTTTCTTGCAATATCAAGGTTTAAGTTGCTCATCAGCTGATTTTCACCAAAACCTTTGCACACATCCTCCAGCGAAACAACAACCTTTGCCGCATATCCCCCGCTGCTGAAATCCTCCGATATTTTCCTGTATGTAATCGGCTTGTCGATTTTGTCCATATGATTGAGGCGTGACAGAATTACATGATGTTTTGTTGTAAACTGATTTTGCTCTACAAACCATTTTGCCCTGTCCTCTATACGTTTTATCTCCTTTTGCTGACGCTCATACTGCTGCGTATGGCTGGTGATTCTGCGCCTTTTTTCTTCAACAAACCATGAGTAATTCCCGCTGTAAAAGGTTGCGGCACCCTCCACGATTTCTATGATTCTTGTAACGGTATTATCAAGAAATGCTCTGTCATGGGAGATGACAACGACTGTTCCTTTGTACTCCTTCAAAAACGTCTCAAGCCAGTAAAGAGATGACATATCAAGATGGTTTGTCGGCTCGTCAAGGAGCAGAATATCGCATTCTTTTAATAAAACACGTGCAAGGTTTACCCTTGTTTTTTCGCCGCCGCTGAGCCTGTTGAACGGGCTTTCGCGCAGTTCGTTAATGTTCATTCCGTTGCAGATTTTATCAATTTTATAATCAACATCATACCCGCCAAGGTGCTCATACTCTTCCATTAAACGCCCGTAGCGGTTTAATACCTTTGGGTCCTCATTGCCTTCGATTTTTTTCATCGCCTCATAAACTTTTGTAACATCGGCAAAGGATGAGTGCAGGATATCTTCAACCGTATCATCATCGGCAAATACGGGGATTTGAGCGAGAATTTCAATCCTTTTCCCCGATGCTTTTGTCAGGTTCCCGCTCTCAAACGGTTCTTCTTCCGTGATAACTTTAAACATCGTGGTTTTCCCCGACCCGTTTTTCCCGAGCAGCCCCATCTTTTCCCCGCTGTAAATCTCAAAGCTTATATTTTTCAACACATGGTTCGCACCATAATATTTATTTAATTCATGTACCGATATATCAATCATTTTGCCTTTTTTCCTTTTATCTTTTATGCTACAATTGCGAAACAGGGATATATTTCATTTGTAAATAATTTGATATTATATCACCTTTGGAGAATGAAGGGATATTTATTTAATGATTAAACAGATTAAACTGCGCACATTATTTATTATTGCAGGGCTTCTTATATCGCTGATTTTATCCTTGATAATTTTCACCGGGTGTAATAGTGCTTCTTTTCATGGCGAAGAACTCGACCCGGATGATGTTGATTGGGAGCATTTTAATGACCTTGCGGAGACATTTGTGTTTGCTTTAATGGATAGCGACTACAATGCGGCAGCAGAAATGTTTGACAGAACAATGACGAGAGCATTAGGAGCTTCGGGGTTAAAGACACTCCACTCAGATATTATTGAAAGAGCCGGGGTTTTTGATTCAATTTATCATATCCAAAATGATACTGCCGAGGGGTATATAATCTGTGACACCACAATGGAGCACGAACACTCCGGGGTTCTGATGCGTGTTGTTTTTTCTGCTGATGATAAAATTGCAGGATTGTTTATACGAGGTTATCCCGATTTATACGGCACGGAAAACGCCTTGACCGAGCCCCTGCAACGTGAGGGTTTTACAGACTATCCTGTAATAATCGGTGAAGGTACTGAGTTTTGGTTAAACGGAATCTTATCCGTTCCCGATGATATGCCTGAAAAAGTCCCTGCAGTTGTGATAGTTCACGGTTCAGGGCCGTCTGATATGGATGGAGTTCCGGCAGCAATGCCAAACTTCCCGAACAAGCCGTACAGAGATATCGCAGAGCATCTTGCAAGAAACGGAATTGCCGTTATCCGCTACGATAAAAGAACAAAAGCACACGGCATAAAAATGCCGCCTGATATTACCGTATGGGAAGAGACAATAGAGGACGCCATTCTGGCAACAAAGCTTCTCAAAGCCGACCCGCGCATAGATGAGAACAGAGTCTTCATTATCGGCCATAGTCTAGGTGCTATGCTCGCCCCCCGAATCCACACAGAGGGCGGCAACTTCGCAGGACTGATACTGCTTGCAGGCTCTCCAAGGTCACTGCTTGATATTATAAGAGACCAGAATATTGATTTTGTCAATGCAAACCTTGAGGGTGATGAAAAAGAATCGGCACTTGCTTCTTTAACGGGAGAAAAGTGGAATGAGCTTGTTGTTGAGCCGATAATGAGCATGCCGGCTGATGAGGCACGAAAAACACAATCAAGCTTCGGCGTTTCATTCTATTATATGCAGGACTTACTCAACCATCCACCGGAAGACTACATTAAAAACATGACCCAACCCTTTCTGATACTGCAAGGCTCTGCCGATTTTCAAATAACAGTGGAAAATGACTTCAATCTATACCGCAAAATATTTGAAGGAAAAACCAATGCCGAATTTATCCTCTACGAATCCCTAAACCACATGTTCATGCCCTCAACCACCGCCACCATCTCCGAATACGAACTCCCCTCCACCGTAGACCCACAAGTACTCTCCGACATCACCCGCCGGATAAAGGATAATTAACTATCACGAAAGCAACTCCTGCTCTGATAGCCATTTTTCGGCGCGGTTTTGGATTATTCGGGCGGTTTCTTCGGATGAGCGTATGCCTGAGTAAAAGTCTGCGATGTCACTTTCTATGACTTCCCAGATCTCATCGTTTAAGCCTCGTTTTAGGGAAATGGCAGATTCTATGATAATGCGTAAATTGTTTGCGGTTTCATCAGACATTGCATATAGTTCAATAATTTCAGAACCATCGTATGCTGAAAGAGCTTCACGCGAATATTCAACTATTGCTCCTTCATTGTTTATAAATGTCCTTGGAGTCTTTACATCTTCAATAAGCTCTTCATATAAGTCGATTCTTATGGGAAATCCGACATTCAACATGGTGCCTCGGTCAAACTCAGCGGCAGACGGCAAGAGAAAACTTCGCACAAACCCCCATGCCGCATCAGCGTGTTCTGTGGTCGCACCGATTCCAACCTGTGAATATGGTGCGATTATATTCACTCCGCCGTTTGCAGTAGGTATCCCCAAAGCTATACTATCTTCAAAAGAATCTGCATATAACTGATAATTACCCGGACTTGCAAAGAAAGCCATTGATAATAACTGCTGTCCTGATTGCATACGCAAGATTTCAAGCACAGAGTCGCCAAACCCGAGCACCTCGGACGGCACATCAGATATGGAAGGCAGCATCTTTGCAGTTTCAAGAAGGTTGATAAATTCGATATTATCAAAGCTTGCACGGTAAATATCGAAATCGATAAAATCTATATTTACAACTCTTATCAACATCGTAAGAAAATCTTCTCTCAGCATATGAGCACCAAAAGGAAGGGTCATGTCTTGTGTATTATGAATCAGCGTAAGCATTTCCTCAGGTGTCCATGACCTTATGTGCCCCAAGGTTCCGCTTCGGCTCATAATGGTTTGAATACTGAACTTATTTGATATAAACGGAAGTGTTCCGTCTGACCACTCCATTGCAGACAGCGCATTCGGGAAGAAATCTGCTCTGTTTATTTCCGGGTCTGTATCAATAAAAGTATTTAGGTCAAGCAATAAACCGGCATCAATCATTTCATAGGTCGGCTGTACTATAATATCGGGCACATTACCCGTCATAAGGTCAACTTGAAAACGAAGCATTGCCTGGTTAAATATATTTCTCAGTGTATCGGGAGTAATATCCCCGGAAGGTATATCTGCCTGATTTAAGTATTCATAAATTTCTATTTGATATAATGTATTTTGTCTGTTAAAGATTGCCACTGCCTGTCGCAGCTCGCCTTGAACGCTTAGCCCGGCTAAGGTAATGGTGATTTTTTCAGGCATTTCGTTTTTGTTGCCCGGTGTTAAAATATATAACTCATATTCTATCCCACTGTTTGTATTTCGGTTAGTTGTTAATAAAAAAATACTTCCGTTATTAAAAATACCGACACCTGCAGGAAATAACTCTGCAAACCCTAATTGAGACCAGCTTAGAATTATTGTTTGTTCATTATTGTTAATATTATATCCATAAAGATATGAATCGTCGGACACCAAAAAATCGTACGGAGAGCCGGGCTGTGCAGAGAAAATATTATGTACTCGCCCTGTACTCTCTGCTAATGTGAAGCTATCACCAAGGTCACGGGTGTTAAAATCCAACTCACACAGTTCATTTTCACTTTGTTCAATTGCTATTACTCTCCCATCGCTCAACACGGCAAAGGTATTTGGCTGCGGGTTTTCAATGAGTGTAAAATCACCAAACTCTTTTCGGGTGATTTCATTGCCATCACTGTCATATTCAACATAATAAGCGGTAACATTGAAATTTTGTTGTGATAGCGTTCTGTTTAATATAAAAAATGCAAAATTCCCGTCATCCGTTACATTAAAACTTGCAACCTCATTTCCGGGACTCTGCATTTCAATACGTTTTATATCGCTCCCATCTGCATTAAAACCTGTCACAATAAGAGTTGAAATATCTTGTGAACCATACTCAAAATGGACATAGTATATTCGGTTATCATGTGCAATTGCCGCCTGAATGAATTCTCCTGAAGAAGAAAATTCAACAGGGTCACTGCGATATGCAAACTCCTCAAAGTGCGAATCAATCAATTTAACGTTTGTGCCATCATTCGCATCTTCGGCTTCATGTGAGTTATTATTGCTGCACGCAGAAAGAAAGAACACAAGTAAACATATGCATATTAAAACAGCTTTTTTCATATAACGTCTCATATCTTTCCATATTATGAAGCAATGAGAGCAGCTCATGCGAGTCGCTCTCTAATCTCGTCTATAAAAACAATTCCAGAATTTGATATGGTTTGCTTTGTTTTGACCATAGTGCAGAAACCAAGACATTTGTATCAAGAACGACTTTATACATTTACTAATCTCCCGGTTTTACTTTTCATGCGTGCCGCTTTTATCTCAGCTTCAATCTCTTCATCGGACAGGAAACCGCGAGACTCGGCTTCTGCTCTCATGTTGCGAAGAAGTGCCAAACCCTTTTCAGATTTCGAAGACTCGATAGCAAAGGGTATGCGTTGGTTTTTTAAGGAAGCACGTATAAACATGTTTACTGCTACTGACATGTTCATGCCTACATCTGCACAGAACTCCTCAAACTTACGCTTAACATCCTCGTCTACTCTAATTGTAACTGTTGTATCTGCCATATTACCCAGCCCCTTTGTGTTACGTTGTATGTGTATTGTAACACACATCTACAGTTTGTCAAGCCATTGTGAAACAAAGGGACAGGTACAGTGGAGGAATACGAACACCCCTCCACCGTAGACCTACAAGTACTCTCCGACATCACACGCCGGATTAAGGAACGATAAAAAACTGTTGCGCTATTGACAAGCTCGGCAATCATATATATAATACATATATATGTTTATATGGGATAATAAAAAGAATAAAGTTAATATTGATAAACATGGTGTTTCGTTTGATGAGGCGGAAAGAGTTTTTGACGACCCTGACCGTATCACATTATTTGATGAAGGGCATTCACAAATTGAAGACCGATATTATTGCATTGGTAAAATCGAAAATAGAATAATAACTGTGCGGTTTGTAATCAGAGATGAGTATATACGAATAATCGGAGCCGGTTATTGGAGAAAGGGTAAGAAAATTTATGAAGAAAGAGATTAAATATACAGATGCTCCTGAAGATGTTGAAGAGAGCATGGATAGGTCAGTTGTTATACCAAATTTCGTTCCTTCTCCGGAAAATGTAAAAATGTTAGCAGAAAAGCGTACGAAAAAACAAGTCAGTATTTATTTGTCAACTGATACTATCAATAAATTTAAGGCAGCAGCGAAAAGAGACGGAAGCCGTTATCAGACAATGATTAGCAATGTTCTTGATACCTATACGGAACAATATTTATATGTAAGTGAAGCAAATAAAAATTAGTTAATCTAAGAAAAAAAGGGACAGGTACAGTGTTTCACTATAGCGTTGAAGTGAAACACTGTACCTGTCCCCCTGCTTCCCCTGCTTCTGAGAGTGGCTCAGGTGAGCCGCTCTTTAATCTCGTCTATAAACTCCCATGAGTTTACACTCTGCGCTTTAAAGTCCTTTTCAACAAGGCCTGTTAGGTCGGCGGTCATTATGCCGTTACGCATGGTGTCAAGGCTTGCGGATTCGAGTTTGCCGGCAAAATTAACCAAGTCTTGCAGGGCGTCGAGCTCGCCGCGT
>WQXS01000055.1 GCA_009784725.1 Oscillospiraceae bacterium | reverse complement strand
TGTTATAAAATATAAGATCAGCAAAATTTTTAAGGAGGACAAATAAGCATGAAGAAAACCAAGTTTCTGGCCTTGCTGCTCGCACTGGTTATGGTAGTCGGAATTGTCGCTGCTTGCGACAGTAGCGGCACACCGGATCAGCCTGCGACAACACCACCACCCGCAGATACATCAGGTGGCGGTAACGAAACCACCGGCGGCGGTGAAGAAGTCGTCAATGTTCCGGTAGACCGTGAATTCTATGAATTCGATTACTACATGAACTATGACTGGTATGGAGTAAGAGAATGGGGTTCGGATGTTATTTCAAGACACTGGGGTGAAAAATTCAACATTCAAGCAAACATCAGTAAACCGGATGCAAACCCGGATGACCTTTTAACCCTTATGATGACAACCGAGGACTTCCCTAATGCAATCTGGATGGAAAGAGGTATCTGGAATGCACGTCTTGCCAGAGCAGGTCACTTTGTAGACCTCGATACACTCAAGCCATTAGTTGACAACAACTGGTACGATGAAAGCATATTGCCGCTTACACAACACCATCTTTCAATCGATGGTACACTTTACGCCATCCCGAACTGGGCACGTAAAGACGTATCCGGCGGTAACAATGCATGGATGTACACACAATCAATCTATGAAGCTGCAGGCAGCCCGACAATTGAAACATGGGATGACCTCTACAACTACGCAATTGCAGTACGTGACAACGTTCCAACCAATAATGATATGGATGTTATCCCCGTATCTTCTGAATCAGGATGGATTAATGGTGAAAACTTAGTTAATCTTGGAATTTACCGTTCATTCGGTGGCGTAAACGTTGATGCCGGATGGTGGGGCGTTCTCGATGGTGAGTACAAACCGCTGTTTTATGATCCTGTTTATCAAGACGCACTCGTTGAAGCAAACAAATGGTTCCGTGAAGGTTTAATTTCACCGACAATGCTCTCTGATACACTCGACCAATTCCTTGAAAAAGTCGTAAATGCCCGTGTTGGCCTCATATTCTACGATCACAGCCAAGATGACGGACGCAATTTCCGCAAAACTCTTCGTGCAACATTCCCCGGCGATTCAATTGAAGTAATTAAGTTTGAAGGTGATGGACTTACACGTTTATATCCGCCTGCAAACGGTCTTGCTCCCGGAAGAATTTATGCAGAACATTACGGCACAATGGGTTGGAATGTAACATGTATCTTTAATAATTCAGAGAAACCTGAACGTATTTTTGAATTCATGTCATATCTGCTTACAAAAGAAGGTTCAATTGAAATGATGTATGGTCCGCAAGGCGGCTCATTCTGGAGTGAGTTAGACGACAGAAGCAACCCGATTCTTACTATGAATCCTGATGACAATCCCGATACAGTCAATGAATATGCTCTGTGGCACTGGACAGTAGCAGGTCATGCAGACAATGTAGACCACACTAAATTTGCTGTAAACGCAGCTGTACCTGCAGAGTGGAAAAGCTGGGTCGTTACCCATCAGGCAGAAGTCTTTACTCCATTAATGGCCCCACTAACAGACGAATATGCAAATGTTCAGTTTGTTATAACAGGCGAACCGGAGACACCTCTTGCAATAGCACATCAATTATGTGTAGAATTTGTAAGAGAAAAATATCCGCAAATCATTCAAGCTCCGTCTGAAGATGCAGCAAGAGCAATAATCCAGGAAATTATTGACTTCCTCGAGGCAAACAACGTTGATGAAATGATTTCAGCATTTGCTCCCAAGTATGATGACAACTGCAACAGGCAAGGCGGTTCAATCTTCACAAGATAACCGACGTTATCTGACACCGCAATCCACACAAGCAAACCAAAACCGGTCGCCACCCGCGACCGGCTTTGTGTTGCGCGTAGAGAAGAAAAATAATCTACGCATTTTTTGCGTAGATTAGAGGCGTATTCTACGCACATTTTGCGTAGATTATCCGTAATAATTCATAATTAAGGTTGTCGCTTCAAAAACCTGCAAGATTATATAGAGTTTTCCATGTTTTTATGATATAATTTTTTATGATATAAAAGAGTAAATGCCATTAATTATGGAAGGATGTGCATTACAATGCTTAAAAAGATTGATGATAATTTAATAATTACAATAGCAGAAGCGGCAGAAAAATATGCGCAATATTATATATGTATGGTGATAACTGAACAGAACGATGGTTTTCGTGCAGATAAGGGCTATGTGCTCTACATTGCGAATGAAGAAGATGAATTCCTAAAGATACCTGTAAGTGATAAGGAAGGTAAACGCTTTGCATGGGTTACAGGGAATCATGCCGACACAAATATTCATGTAGGAGGCATGGTAATCCAAAATGAGTTTGCATAAAACCCTATATTTCGCTAATAATGAGCTTGAGCGAGTCTTGATAGAAATAAATATAAAACGTATTGATAATGAATTCGATAAAAGAGAGTTTATGATAGATACCGGTGCAGATAGGTCAGCTATGTCTACAACTGCACTTAGTTTGTGTGGCTATGATTTAGATTGGATTAATGCAAATAAAACTCCACACCGTGCTGCAACTGCTGATAATAAAATGCTGGATGCATATATAATCCGGCTTCCGGAAATAAATATCGGCGGATTTAGAGCAATAAAATGGCCGTTTTTGGTTTATTAAAAGAAGATGGTACATATTATGAAAAGGGTGGTTTTCAAAATATATTCGGACGTGATTTATTGACCGGATTTAATTATTCATGCGATAATGAAGCGAAAAAATTCATATTAGAGCCGGTGAGTAAATATAAAAATACATTTCAATTTATGCCCGGACAGCAATATATCTCTCCAAGCAGGATTGTATGGAAAGAAGGAGTTTAATTAACTGCGTGGGTAAAACCTGCCGTGGCCGGGTTTGCCGGTGAATTCTCCGTTGTTGTATATGAGGTTGCCGCGGGTGTAGGTTTTTATGGGGTAGCCTTTAAGTTTTGTGCCTTCCCAGATTGTGTAGTCAATGGTGGAGTGCATATTTTTTTGTGAAATTGTGAAGTTTTTGCCGGGGTCGTAGATGACGATGTCTGCGTCTGCTCCTGCTTCTATTGCTCCTTTTCTCGGGGAAAGCTTAAAAATCCTCGCAGGATTTGCAGAGCACAGCTCTACTGCTCTTTCAAAGGATATTTGCCCCTCATTCGCTTTGCTGAGCATATATGGATATAAATTCTCAACCCCCATAACACCATTCGGAATCATCGTAAAATCATCTTTACCATAATCCTTATCAGATGAGTTGAAAGGACAATGGTCTGTGGCAACAGTGAAGCAGGGGGACAGGTACTCTGTTTCATTACGGCTGAATGAAACAGAGTACCTGTCCCCCTGCTTCACTGCTGCCCAAAGAGCATCCTGACTCTCCTGTCCTTTTATAGGCGGGGAGCAGACGAAGTTTCGGGCGTCGGGTCTTTTGTAGACGTCGCTCGTGAAATGCAGATATTGCGGGCAGGTTTCGGCGTATATTGGGTAGCCTTGCCGCTGTGCTTCTTCGACGGCTTTTAAGCCCTCTGCGCAGGCAAGATGGACTATATATATTGTTGCGCCTGTCTTTTTTGCAAGCTCAATAACGTTTTTTACGGACTTTGCTTCCACTTCCTCGGGGCGGCTCAGGTAGTGATACCATGCGTCTGTTTTACCTTCCGATATGAACCTTACTCTTTTAGCTTCAAGCTCCTCGTGGTCTTCTGCATGAATCATTACGAGAGAATTCAGCTCCTTTGCGCGCGTTAGTGTTCGTATGAACTCATCATCGGTTAGTCTAAACGCATAGGTGGTGAATATCTTGAAATCAGGGACTCCATGCGTAATCACGTCTCCCATTTCATCCAGAATTTTATCGTTAACCTCCGACAAACCCATGTGCAGGCTGTAGTCAATGCACACCTTCGGGTCTGCAAGGGCTTTTCTTTTGTCAAGTGCCTCAATAAGGCTCTCGCCTTTCTCGGGTGTTACAAAATCAATAACTGTTGTAACACCGCCGCATGCCGCAGCTTTTGTGCCGTTATAGAAATCGTCGGCAGAGCGAAATGCCCATCCGAAGTCCAGTTCAAAATGTGTGTGAACATCAACAGCCCCGGGTAAAACCAAAAGCCCTGAGGCATCAACTACTTCTGTTTGTACCCCGGGCTCAATATCCGGTCCGACCGATATAATTTTACCGCCGTCAACTGCAACATCCGCTGCAGAGCTGCCGCCGGCATTAATTACTGTCCCGTTTTTTATAAGAAGGTTCATATCTTCTCAAACTGCTCGACATTCATTACGAATATTGTCGCACCGCCGACAGAGACCTCAACAGGCATCGGTGATAAATAGCTCGCTTCATTTCCGATAATTGTCGGTATCTGCTGGCTGCGGCTTCTTGAATGTTCTTTAATAATCGCAATGACATCGGGTGTTTTTTCATCTTCGACACCTACGAGAATCGTAACATTGCCCGAGCGCAGAAATCCGCCTGTTGTAGAGAGTCTTGTGATACTGAACCCTGCTTTTGACAGATTCGATATAACGTCATGAGCATCATCCTTATCAATAACTGCAAGTACCATTTTCATAACTTTATTCGCTCCTTTTCATCTTCAAATAATATTATACTACAAAATATCGGTTTAACGCAAGCGGATGCGGGAGAGATTATATTTAAGGCGTGATTTTATGTCTTTACGGAGCTTAATATATGCTTCGCTGAAGTGCATTTCTTTTTCATTCCACACTCTCGGAAGGAAAATCGCAATTACCGCAAAACGTACAATAATACCGATGCAAAATACCAGTTTATAGTGGTCAAAGGGTGTTCCGAGGTATGTAAGCTCAAGACTTGCCATTATAGGCGAAAATGTTTCAAGAAGCGCTCCGCTTGTCAGAAGCGCCGCCGCTGTTGCAACAGATGTAAAGACAGCATAAACTGCGAGCACAGCGGGCCGCCCGTCAACAGGTGTATGTGAAAGCTGCATATTTGCCATGCATGCTTCATTTGCGCACCAGAAAATCCCGCCGAGACAATTAAACACAATAAGCGGCCAAAGTATTCCGGGAGCGGCAAACATCCAAACAAAGGCTATGACCGTTGCCGCAATCGAAGAAATCAGCATCATCGGAACACTGCCGTACCTGTCGAGAAATACTCCCCAGCGTGAAATTACCAGAATCATCATCGTTTGCGCCACAATCTGCCCGAAAACGATGATACTGAGGTATGATAGGTTTAGTACATCTATTGCATATTTATTAAAAAACGGACCGCTCAGATTTATTGCAAAGCACCAAAATGTCCAAAACAGCAGATAATTGCGTACCTTCGGCGTTGTAAAGCATGATTTGATGCTTGCTCCTAATGAAAATCCGGCCGATTTAGCGGGGATAGCGGAAAATTTTACATTATGATACATCAATATATCTATAAGTCCCGCAATGCCGCCAATCCCGAAAACAACCGTATATCCCAGAAACCCCGGTATATAATCGAGCATAAAAGCAATACACAGGCCGAAAATAAGACCCGCAGCAGTACAGACCTTTTGTCTTGTTGTTATATAACGTCCCCGTATATCAATCGGTATGACGCTTCCCATGAGTGTCATATGGGTAATTCCGACACATGAGCCGCTCATTGCCGCAAGAGTAACAAGAACAATCAAAGCCCATATACGCGAATCCTCGACCGAAAAAAAATACGGAATAAACGCAACAACTATCCATGAAACCCGTTGGATGACACCGCCTGTCATAAACATAGTCTTGTATTTCCCGGTTTTCATTACAAGATTCGATGCATATATTTGGAAGAGCCCCGCAAGCACGGGAAGTGCGGAAATAAGCCCGAACGCAAATTCTCTTGCACCAAGCGCAGATGCATAACCCGCAAACGCAACACCACCCTGTGCTGTAAACAGGAATGTTCCGATTGCTGCGGAGAGGATAATTATGTTCAAAATACGAAGAGTTTCATCACTTCGTATGTACTCTCTGTACGGACGGCTTATCAGATTATAAAAGGACATTCGGGCTACCTCTTTCAAAACGCTGCTTCGTATTTTATTCCTTTTTCCATAAAAAAGCAACATCTGTCCCTTATCGAATTTGTATATCGAATTTGGCAAAGACGAAACAGAAACTTGCAAATATTGTCTGTGAGAAGTATGATGTAATAAGAAAAAAAACTACAAACAATATCAGGTGTTTTATGACAATTAATGTCAACGGTGTTAACTTATACTATAAGGTTAGCGGTCAGGGTGCTCCCGTAATACTTCTTCACGGCAACGGTGAGGACCATACTATTTTCAGAATTTTAATCAAGAAACTTTCCGCCGATTATACCGTATATGCAATTGACAGCCGGGGGCATGGCAGAAGCAGCAAGGTCCGGCACTTAAATTATATTGATAAAATGAATGATGTCGCTGAGTTTATTAAAGAGCTTGGGATTAAAAAGCCCATTCTTTACGGATTCAGCGATGGCGGCATTATCGGGCTTTTGCTCGCAATCAATCATCCCGATATTCTCGATAAGCTGATAATCAGCGGAGCCAATACCTATCCCGACGGACTCAAACCGTTTCCGTTATTTCTTATAAAAGCAAGCTATTTCTTTACAAGAAGCAATAAGCTGAAGCTGATGCTTACACAGCCTAACATATCCGATGCCGAGCTGGAAACGATTGTCACTCCTACTTTGGTACTTGCAGGGCACAGAGATTTTATTAAAGAAGAACACACGCTGAATATTGCAAAAAACATACCGGGGAGTGAGCTGCGGATATTAAAAGGTGAAAGCCATTCAAGTTATGTTGTAAACAGCGGTAAAATTTATGATATAATCATGACATTCATCAGAGAATAACCGGCGGGTGTCAGGGGGTAGCTTATGAAAAATGAATCGCTCAGAAGGCATATCGCAAACAGTGCAATCGGTACTGTTGTTTTGGTTGCGATTTTGATTTTTGCTGCAACAATTATTCAGTCGCCAAAACTGTTCGATTTTGTGATTGTTTACTCCGAAATCAATCATATTGTTCAATGCTGTATTGCTGCTCTGTTACTTGTTGTCGCAATGCTTCTTTATCAGCGTAAAAGAGTTGCATGGACTTTGTGCATTATTCTGCTCCCGGCAAGTTTGATTTTACATTTTGTTTTGCATAATCACCCCATAGGTATTGTTATAATCATTCTTGAAGCGTATGCCTTGCTTGCGCTTCTGATTTGCCACAGTGACTTTAGAAGGCCAATGCATAAACGCTTTCAAGTAAAAAAACTCTCGCCCGATGAAAAAACCCGCATCCGTAATTTAGTGTTGAAATATGGTCAGAACCCCTGTTCATATCTTGCTTTGGAAGACGATAAGATTATTTATTCCGGAAAAGACGTAGACGGTGTTATTGCATACGGCATTGTCGGAAACGTTGTTACCGTCTGCGCCGACCCGATTTGCGCTCCGGAGGATTTTATACGTTTTCTCGCCGAGTTTAAGGCCTTTTGCTCCGAGTGTTCTTATGAGTGCATTTTCCTCGGCACAACAAACGTTTTCCTGAAGGAATATGAAATGCTCGGGTACAGCCATGTTAAATCCGGTGAGGAAGCTGTTTTTAAGCTTGCCGAATACCAGCTTGCAGGCGGTAAAATGGCAAAGCTCCGCACGCTTATAAATCATGCAAATAAAGAGGTTACAACGCATGAATATAAACCGGGAGTTAAAAAGGATACTGAAATTGAAAAAGGTATAGATGAGGTTTCCAAAGCATGGCTTGAGGGCAAAAAAAGCAGCCAGCTCGGTTTTTCCGTAGGCGGCGTAGGTCTCGAAGACCCGCTCGACAGGCGTTATTTCTATGCAACAGACGCAGACGGTAAAATCGTTGCATTCAATGTATTTTTACCCTATGCCTGTAACAGCGGTTATATGGCGGATGTCACCCGCAGAGTGCCTCACGCTCCCGGCGGTGTAACAGAAAAGTTGATTTACGACGGTTTTATGGTTTTTAAGGATGAAGGCGCAAAATGGGGAAGCATGGGTCAGGCACCGCTTGCAAATGTACATGAGGACGGCATTAAAGATAATATGACCGTAAAAATTATTGAATTCATCTATGAAAATTGCAATAAATTTTACGGCTTTAAGGATTTGCACAAAGCAAAAGAAAAATACAGCCCTACCATCTGGGCCCCCGGCTATTTTGTCTTTTCAACCAAAAACATAACCCCCGAAATGGTCTTCGCAAGCATAAAAATCCAAAACCCCGGCGGCATCAGCGACTACCTGCTCTCAAGCATCAGGGGTTTGCTTAAGTAAGAATTTTTTGGTATATTTTAATAGTATTTTAATTTATTTTATATGGTGATTTTACTGTGAGTAGTGTTAGAATGAAAACCGGGTTTGGTTATGCAGGTATATTTGTTGCGGCAGCGTTGTTTTTACTGTTTGTTTACCGCTGTCCCGTATATATGATACTTGGGTTTCAATGTCCGGGATGTGGTATTACAAGAGCATATATGGCTGCTATGCAGTTTGATTTTTCTTCTGCGTTTGCATATCATCCTTTGTTTTTTGTTGCTGCACCGCTCACGGTTTATATAGTATTCAGGAATAAACTTAAGAAACCCTTAAGCAGTAATGCAGAAACAGTTATTTTAATTACTCTGGCAGTTTTGTTTGCTGCAGTATATATTTATAGAATTTCAACCGGCAGCTTTGCCACGGTATAACTACCGCGGCAATTACATCGCGGTAGTTATACCGTATGATAAGTTGATAACAGAAAAGAGGTAGTATAAATGTCAGAAACAAGAACGATACCGATAGGTCCGGGTTTTAACATGGACGCAATGGTTTCACAGCTGCAGCAGATTTACAGCGGCAAAGGTTTTTATGTGACCGCAATTCCGTATAATTCCGGTGTAAGCGTTGAATTCAGCAAGGACCTCAGCGGCTTCAAAAGATGGCTCGGACTCGGGCAAGGTATTAGAGCAAATATGTCAATAAGCAACGGGTATTTATATACTTCGTTCACCGATGCCGAGTGGACAGGAAAGATTGTTGCCATTGGCGTCGGATGGTTTATGTGCCTTGTTCCTCTGATTACCGGTATTATCGGAGCCGTATCACAAACGGACTTACCGAAAAACATCGTAAACGACATTATGATGCTAACATCAGGCAGTTCAGCGGGACCGCCGCCACCTCCGCCGGGATATCAGCCGCCGCCGCCACCTCCGCCGCAAGCACCGCCATCGCCTCCGCCATCGTCATCACCGCCTCCACAGCAGATTTAACTTGCAGTCATTATATGACGATAGAATATCAGTGCTTCCTTTAGTTGGCCCTCTGTTATTCTTTCGTCATTTCCGTGTATTCTTTTTCTGTCTTCACTGCTCAGCGCCATTGCCGAGAACCGGAGGACAACATCGCATATCTGACAGAAAAACCTCGAGTCACTTGCCGCAATCATCAGGTATGGCGAAATTATTGCATCACTCCATGTTTTTGCCGCTGCCGATGATACACGCAGGTAACCCTCACTGTCCATGTTTGAGAATATTGACGGGTTGTGCCCGTTTAATCTTTCGATTTTAATACTGTCGTTTTTGACACGCTTTTTCAGCTCTGTCAGAATGCTGTCAATATTGTCCGGAGCCATCAGGCGCATATTTGCCGATATACTTGCCGACGGCGGAAGAACATTGTGAGCTGTGCTTCCTTGCATTTGAGTAAATGCACAGGTTGTTCGCACAAGCGCATTGAGTTCTCCGCCGGATTTTTTGCAAATAAATGCAAAGAGACCCTTAAAGCACCAAAGATTTGCGAAAATCAACTTAAATGCAAAAGTAGAATGGCGCCCGAGAGTATCAAACATTTTAAGAACGGACTCACAAAAATGTGCGTCAAGCGGGTTTTTCTCGATTGCGGTAACTGCACCTGCAAGCATACCTATTGGTGTTTTAACCGGCGGTGCCGATGCGTGGCCGCCTGTACCGTTGACGCTGAATGATACATTTGCCATGCCTTTTTCTGCTGTGCCGATAAGAGCTGTCCGTTGTTTTACACCCGGGAAAATATTTTCCACAACCGCTCCGCCTTCATCAAGCACGAGTGCGGGTTTTATGCCTTTTTCCTTAAAATGCAAGACAATATCACGTGTATCGGTAGCTTCGGTTTCTTCATCTCCCCCGAAGGAAAAATAGATGTCGTTTTCGGGTGTAAATCCCTGTGATATTAATGTTTCTGCAGTTTCCAGCACTGCGCATAAGGTTGCTTTTGTATCGAGTGTACCCCGCCCCCAAATGACACCGTTTTCACGGGTTGCGGAATACGGAGGTTTTTGCCATAATTCTTCATCTGCCGGGACAACATCATAATGCGACATGTATACAGTCGGATTCTGCGCAGACTTGCCTTTCCAATGAAAAAGCATCCCGCTTCTGCCGATTTGCTCGTAGCTGCATTTTTCATGAATCAACGGGTAACGCTTCGGAAGCAATGCACGGAACTCGGCAAAGTGTTTGCCTTCGGGGTCTTTGTCCCAGTTCCAGATTGTTTCAATCCGGACCATTTCCTGTAAACTCCCGATTGCACGCTCCATTTCGGTTTCATCAATAGTGATGCTGTCGCTTTCGGTTGTTTTTTCGCCGGACGGCAGCTGCTTTTTTGGTGTAAAGAGCGCTGCACGAATGCAGATAATTAAAATAAACAGTAAGATTACCCCGGGGATTAGTAAAAACCACATAACTTATAACCAGCCTTTCTTATACATTAGGCGTGCTGCAACCACGGCTACGACTACTCCCGCAGGCACTAAAATACCAACTGCGCTTGCAAGACCCGGTATCAGCATGAATAATACCAGCATAAATACAATCGGAGCAACGGCAATTTTCCATCCGCGGCTGATCATTACAACTCCCAAGGCACCAAATAATGCGGGTAAAATGTTTGCAAATGCCGGAGCCAGAATCGGTGCTTCCAAAACCGGCCTTATCCAAAACAGCATGAAACAGCCAAAAGTAATGATTAATGTCGTGACGATTGAGCTGACTGCAATCGCAATTGTAGAAATCACGTCACCCTCTTCGGTTCCTGCTTCGACCTTTGCTGCCGTCATTGCATTTATTGCACACGGGACTTTCAGATTTGTAAGGTTTCCTGTGACAAATCCGAGATATGACCCGCCGATACCAAGCATCGGAATGTACGTAAACATTTCAATTATTGCAACAACCCAAAACGTCGGTGCGATACCTATAAACCCGACAAAAAATTCGTTAAGGTTCGGCCATGCGTCATAATAAATTGACACAAATGCAGGTACTGCAATAAATAACGAAAGTGCAGACAGCATCCAGATTCTGCCGTAAAAGTTGACGGTTGAAAAATAATCTCTTGGTGTTTTGATTCCAAGCTCACCGTTATTATTGATTTCGTTCATAATCTGCACCCCCTAACCTATTGCTCTTGTTATGGGGATTGACAGGGCCATTGCACTTATCATCGATAAAGGCAGGGCGTAATTTTCAAGCCATGCAATCTTTCCCTTTTTATATAAAATCCCGAGAGCAGTCATAATAATTGCGGAGCATAACATTACGAAGACGGGAATCCATCCTGTAAGGCCCTCTCCTATCCGTGAGAAAATCATTCCGAGAAAAGCCGAAATCATTCCCAGAAACAGTGCGGTCATAAATATCTCTCCCCACTTTTTGTCTTTTGCCCCGACGCTGACAACTCCGCTGTGGATTTTTCTCATAAGAAAAGGTGCAAGAAATAGTGACGGTATTATACCGAGTGTCATAACCCAAAGAATGGTTGTATATACTCTTGCATCGGTTATTCTTTCGCTGAGCGAATTTCCCGTTGCCGTAGCTGCCATTTCCGCAGCGGGTAGTTCGTATGTCACCGAACCGAGTGTGTTGAGCCTCATCCATGGAGTCGGAAGCCCCAAAGCATTGCTGAGTGTGAGAACGCCAAGTAAAATCGCAATTGCCGGTGCGATGGTAAAGACTGCGCTTGATGTTGCTATACGCCGGAGCATGGATTTCTCCATTCCCATGTTTTGTGCTTGCTTCCACGCTTTTATAAGGAAAAATACAGACTGTGAAAACACAAACACAACAATAACAGCCGCAACAACATAGATAAGCGGACTGTTAACGTCAAATTCCCGCATAACTTCTTCTCCTTTTGTTTTCGTATAAATTTATTGTGACAGGAGCGCTGTACCCCTGTCACATTATTTTTAGTTTCCTTTGCCTGAAAGTAAATCGGATATTGCTTCCATGACTTTTATATCATGCCTGATGCTTTCTGCAAATGCGGAGATGCCCGATTCAATGCTTTCTACTTTTTCCTCGTAGGCATCTGTGCTTTCGAGAGGCAGAGCGGGTGTTGAGTCAATTACCCCGGCTGCTGCTTTTACAATTTCGTTCCCCTCACCCGATAAAAGATGTGAAATTGTTTCTATCACACTCATTTTATACCGGATGTTATCGGCAAGCTCGGATATCTCCGTCTGCACATGGTCGACCTTGTTTTTGGTTGTGGTCATTGCAGTACCCGGTAAGTCGACGGGTTCGGGTTCAATGTCGGGAGTTGGCTCGGGTTCTATGTCGAGAGCTAACTCCGGCTCGGGTTCGAGTTCTGCCATAGCTTCTGTATCGAACTCAAGCTCGGCTTCAGCTATTGCTTCTGCATCGAAGTCAAGCTCTGCTTCAAGCTCAAGCTCCGGTTCAGCGACTGCTTCTGTGTCATCAGGAATTACAATAATAATTTCGGGTTCTATCGCTTCGTCTGCAACAGTTTCCGGTTCGAGCTCAAGCTCTAATTCGGGTTCAAGTTCAGGTTCAAGTTCCGGTTCAACCTCAAGTTCAAGCTCAGGTTCCGGTTCAAGCTCAAGCTCTAATTCGGGTTCAAGTTCAAGCTCAGCTTCTAGTTCAGGTTCAACCTCAAGTTCAAGCTCAGGTTCCGGCTCAAGCTCAAGCTCAGCTTCTATCGTTTCTTCAATCTCAAGTTCAACTTCTAATTCCGGTTCAAGTTCCGGCTCTATAGTTTCTTCCGCTTCAATCTCCGCTTCAATCACCGCTTCATCCTCAACCGGTAAATCAGCTTCGATTTCAACCTCCGGCTCAAGCTCCGCTTCCGCTTCTGCTTCTAATTCATCCTCCGCCGGTAACTCCGGTTCAGCTTCGGCTTCTACGTCAAGCTCCGCTTCAATTTCCGCTTCCACTTCAGGCTCAGGCTCAACCTCCGGCTCGGGTTCGGGTTCGGCTGTTGCTTCTGCTTCAAGGTCGGGGTCGACCATCACCTCGACTACAGAGTCAAGCTCGGGTGTTGCTTCGACCTCAGGCTCCGATACAGCTTCGGCTTCGGCTTCGGCTGTTGCCTCATCTTCAGCTGCAGATTCCGCTTCAACGCCGGACCCTGCCGCAGCTTCTTCCTCTGCCATGGAATCCATAAAGTCCTTCTCCATCGTATAATGCGCTACACATTCATTGAGAAATTCCACACTATCGGTATCATCGCTGCCTTCAAGTGATTTTTTCAGATTGTCAATGAAATTACCCTTCTGTTCCAGATTCATCTCACTAAACATTGCTCTCAGCTTATCCTGTGATGCCATAATCACACCTCACCCCAAGTTTTTACACTACTATACCACATCCGAAAACATAATTTCAACAATCACATGTCAGGCACCACAAGATAAAATTTAGTTAAATGTATCTTAAAAGATTGAACAAACAGGAGAAATATATTAATATATACAAGGTAACCTTAAATATATCAGCTATTGATGATTTTGCAGAAGGAGCAGACGGAGCCGGCGATATCAAAATACTGCTTTTGAAGGTTTGCCAAGGAGGTCATATTGATTAAACGTAAAGCAGGAACTAAATTCCCTCTTGTTTATGCATTATTCTTTATATCTTCAACCTTTATGCTGGTTGTTGCTGTTGTATTTTCTGTTTACACAAACGGTATGGAAAGAGAAACAGTCAACAGTATCCAAAATCATTTACAGGCTTCGGCTCAGTATGCTTCGGTTTTCCTTACAGTAGACGAGTTGGAACTTTTTTACACGGCGGAAGATATGGAAAGACCCGAATGGGATGAAATACGCACAAGACTGCAACGGTTTGCCGAAGATACTCAAGTATTATATGTATATTATTGGCGTTTCACCGAGGACGGTTATCTTCAATATATAATTGATAATGATGAAGACGAAGAATACATGGTAACTCCCGAACTTTTTTTCGCAATCGAAGATGACCCGTTTACTGCAGAAGCTGTTACCAGGATTAAAGCCGGAGAAATCTGGGTAACGGACCTTGGTGAGTATACCGATTCATGGGACAGTCTCCTTTCCGCCGCCGTTCCGGTATTTAGAGATGATGGTACGGTCTACTGCGCAGCAGGTGTTGATATTAGTGATGAAGTTCTTGTAACAATGCGAAGCAATATAAGAATCATGCGGTTTATTTTAGTATTTTCATTGCTTATGTCGATTCTGTCGGGATTTCTCGGTATGCGCTCATATAGTAAAAAAGCCATTCAAAGTGCTAATGCGAGCTTATCCAAGAGTCATTTCCTTTCGGCAATGAGTCATGAGATACGCACACCACTCAACGCCATTATCGGCATGACGGCAATAGGAAAAAGAACACAGGACATAGATGAAAAGGACCGTGCCTTTACAAAAGTTGAAGGTGCATCTTCTCACTTGCTTGGTGTTATTAACGATGTGCTTGATATAGCAAAAATTGAGGCGAATAAGTTTGAGCTTTCACCCGTAGAATATAATTTCGAAAAAATGATAATGAAAGTGATTACAGTCGTCAGTTATCGTGCGGAAGAAAAGCAACAGTTGTTAGCCGTTAACATTGACAGTAATGTGCCCGAATATGTTGTAGGAGACGACCTGCATTTAGTACAGGTTATAACTAATCTGTTATCTAATGCAATAAAATTCACACCGGAAGGCGGAAAAATCGAGCTGCTTGCTTCTTTGGCCGATGAAGCAGCTGACGGATGCCGGCTGCGCATTGATGTTGTTGATAACGGAATAGGAATATCGCCCGAACAGCAAAGCAAACTATTCAAAATGTACGAACAGGCTGAAAGCGATACAAACCGCAAGTTCGGCGGTACAGGGCTTGGACTTGTAATTTCAAAACGTATTATTGAACTTATGGGCGGCAGTATATGGGTTGAATCGGAGCTGGGTAAGGGTGCACGTTTTATTTTCACATTCAAAGTATTGCGCAGCGAAAAAGGAAGCGATTACATAAATGAGAACTTTAGTGCAACCGCAACACAATCCGATGATTCAAGACAAATGGACGGTAAGTTCACCGGGATAAGAATGCTTATCGTTGAGGATATAGAAATTAACAGAGAGATTCTTATATCGCTGCTGGATCATACCGGTCTTATTATTGACAGTGCAGAAAACGGAAAAGAAGCTCTGGACATGGTGGAATCAGCGGCTGACAAATATGATATTATTTTAATGGATGTTCAAATGCCGGTAATGGACGGACTTTCGGCAACCCGGCACATACGCAACCTGCCTTCATGCAAAATCAACGAACTGCCAATCATCGCAATGACCGCCAATGTCTTTAAAGACGACATCGAAGCCTGCCACTCCGCCGGCATGAACGACCACCTCAGCAAACCACTCGACGTAGACAAAGTATACGAACTATTAAGCAAATATCTGCTAAAGCAATAGTTTTACCTGCAACAAACCATAACCGGCTGTAACTATAGTTATTTGCATAGTTACAGCCGGTTATGTTCATGGTGGAGCAGTCCGACCCAAATACGAACTCTTTTAGGGTCATGCCTTATGGGTTTACGATGGTTATAACGCTGTGATTGCAAGGGGTTATCTACTCTTTATAAAAGATTTACCCCTTTTTGTTAAGAAGTATTTTTGTTCCGGGTGATTAAGGTTATCAGGATGCAGTAAATCAACCAACCCTTGTTTAATCGCCGGT
>WQXS01000054.1 GCA_009784725.1 Oscillospiraceae bacterium | reverse complement strand
TGTGTACGGATAAGGCAGCAAAAAACCGACTATAATAATCGGGAAACACCGCAGAAGTGTTATTGACAACCTGCGTGCGGTACATTGACAGAACCATTTTCCGTATATATCAAACGGTTTTGCAAGGTCATATGATACCTGCCCGCTTGTGATGTCGGAAAATATGTCCATTTCAAAAAGCCAGGTCATATACATTCCCAAAAACGCCTGTTGAATCCATATATATGAAACAATTTGGGATATCTCCATGGGAAATGCATCGGGGTTTGTCCTGTAGAATGCAAGATACATTGATATGAACATAAAACCGAACGCAAACTGAGTTGCAATCCCGGCAAGAGCAGCGGCTCTGTACTGCAACCCGTTAATAAAACGCATTTTTATTAAAGACAGGTAAGTTTTCATATCTTATATTCTGTATATAATCCTGCAACCATTTCCTCGGCTGATATACCGCTCACGGAAATATCCTGTATAGTTGTGTTTTGGGAAATATATGTAATCACATCCGAGGCGGAGTAATCATCGGAATCGAATGTAAACGATAAAAGCCCGTTTCGGGAGTCAATCACGGTCCAGTCGGGGTTTATCTGCGGAGCGGTTCCCGTATAGTCTATGGTTATTGTTTTTTGTGTTGAAATCCTTGATTTGAGTTCCTGCATGTTACTATCAAGCAGGATTTTTCCTTTTCCGATAAGGATGATTCTTTCGGTCAGGGCTTCAATGTCCTGCATATCATGAGTTGTGAGAATTACTGTTGTCTTTTTTTCTTCGTTTAATTGTTTTATAAATTGCCTGACAGCTATTTTTGAAATTGCGTCAAGACCTATCGTGGGTTCGTCCAGAAAGAGGATTTTCGGACTATGCAGCAGTGATGCCGCTATCTCGCAGCGCATACGTTGCCCGAGGCTGAGATTTCGTGTCGGGGTTTTCAGAATCTCACCCAAGTCGAGCAGTTCTGTAAGGCTGTCCAGGTTTTTTTGATATTCGTTTGAATCGACCTTGTAAATATCACGGATAAGGTCAAAGCTGTCGATAACGGGAACATCCCACCAGAGCTGGCTTCGCTGACCGAACACAACACCGATATCCTTAACATGCTGTTTCCGCTCTTTCCATGGAGTACGGCCGTTTATATTGCACTCGCCACTGTCCGGTGTGAGGATACCGCACATTATTTTAATGGTCGTGCTCTTCCCTGCTCCGTTCGGTCCGATATACCCGACCATTTCACCTTCGTTAATCGTAAAACTAACATCACTGAGTGCGTGAATCGTTTCCGTCTGACGCAAAAACAAGGCTTTCACCGCTTGTGAAAACCCTCGCTCCCGCTTCGAAACACGGAATGTCTTATTAATCCCTTTTAGGTTAATCATAAAATATATGAACCCCCGGAAGAGGTATTATACTGTTATTTGATTTGCAAATCAAGATAAATATTTAACACTCTACCCCGCTTTAGCACTCTACCCGGCTTGCTCGGACATGAGAATTGCAGCGCGGGACTGGATGATTCTTGCAGCGTCTTGGGCAGTGCCGATACCGTTGAAGAATTTTGATGCTTCTTCGCTTACGATGTTCCATAGGTGCGTATCCCATCCGCTGCTGTTAACGGAATTTGCTATCATTTCACGGATTTTTTCTGCATCTTCTTCGGTCAGAGGAGTTACCGGTACTGTGAATTCCTGCCAGCTCATTGTTCTCGGAGATGAAAATTCTTCCATTGCTTTATTCAATCTGCTTTCAAACACCGCTTCATTTGCAGGCAGAGCAAGAAGCGGATTAACATTTTTCCTCTGCCAGTCCTCTTGCAGGAATGTCCTGATAAACTCCCATGCAGCACCTTTATCGGTACAGGTAACAGTCATCGCAACACCGCCTGAATAACTTCCGATATATAAAGCGCTGCCTTTTCTGTTATCGGTCGGATAACCTTTGAATACAATATCACCGCCGAATACGGTTTTATATACCTGATACTGTTCAAAATTCATAAAGTATATTTCCCGCATAATCTGCCTTCCGGTTGCAATTAAATCGGAATCATCGTATATGTTCATGTCTCTGCCAGTTTCTGCCGGAAGTTTTGCAATAGATTCAAGGAAACTCGCAAAAACCTCATTGTCAAAGTCTGCAGTTCCGGCTTCCCAGTCAACGAAACGTTCATTAAACATGATGAAATTGTGATTAAAGAACATATCTCTGGTCGCATAGCTGCCAAGCGGTACATCTGCCTGCGGGTTTGTTTGCAGCACTGTTTGAAATTCATCCATGGTCCAACCGGGATAATCGCCGAGAAAATACGGATTTCCGATAATTGTCATGATTCCAAAGCTTGGAAATATTCTATAAAGTTTACCGTTTGTTTCAATTCCGCTGAGCACACCATTTACAAAGCTGTCACGGCTATGGTTTGGGTCGTTATCAAGAAACGGGTACAGGTCTTCCAGCAACCCTATCGGTGCATATCTATGCAGAGGCATTAAACCCGATGCGGCAAGCATGTCGGGAATTTTTCCCGTGGTAATATCAAGAGATAATTGGTCAAGTGCTGCCATCCAGCCGTCAGGGCCTTGTCCTGCATGCACCGAGTAGTCTATTATTTGAATGTAATGCGTACTGCTTGCTGCATTAAAGTCAGATACCGTTTTGCTTACTTCCGAATCGACATTGAGTGCGGCAAGCGTGAGAATTGTCCGGTTTTGTAACTCTTCAAATGATATTTTTGTGAAAATGGTGATTTGGGTGTTGCTTGTGTTTTCTGCATTGTCCCAAGACTCACCCACAACTAATATACGGCCATCATCTAAAACGGTGACAACACTAATAAAATAACCGGATAAAATACCGGCTTCTATCCTGTTTAGAATCTCCATTGTTTCATTTGTTTCCGGATTAAAACCGAGTATGCTCGTATCATCAGAGAGTATTAATGGAAATTCTTCATTTCCGGGTAATATTACCGGTGTTATTGTTATTCTGGTATCCGGAAACAGCTTTATTTTCTCTCCCCATTTTTCATTTTTTACATCGATTTCCCGCAGTTCTCTTTCATGAACATGCCACCAGTAAGCAGCGACATTCCCGTTTGGCAGTCTACGTAACTTCCACCCATTCCATCCATTTTCGTTAATGGTAAATAGCATTTTTCCATCGGAATCATAGACATATACAACATAACCGCTCATGGTTCCGTATTTTATATATATATTACCTTGCTCATCAGCAGCAATATCAAATATTCCACTCAAGTTATTTTCTGCGGGCATATCCGAAATGGTACTCGGCTCTGATAAATCGGCCCCGGTACTGTCAAGTTTTCGTATATAAAAGAAACTTGTTGCTCTTGTGTGGTAATCCCATAAATTAATGTTTTCATCTGATAAATCAATACCCGGAACATCGTAAGAGTTAACTATAATTCTTTCAATTAAGACTATATTACCGTCACTGTCAATGCACATGGGGTTTATGAAACTGAAATCGATTTTAACTTCGTCTATTGATGGCGTATCATCAATATAAGCTGTTGGAGTATAGTCCGGCAGCTTGGTTACTTTCATTGTATTTATATTAAGCGAAAATATATGTGCGTCTTGTGGTTTGACTTTTCTTTCGCTGTGTCCGTTACTTAGTATTTTCTCTCTCGAAACCGGGGATGTAAAATATATTAAGTCACCTGCAAGCACACAGTTCAAAGCGTCTATTTCATACTCATCGGTTGAAAGGTCACTAAAATCTATAACCTCTGTAAGATATGAAACCTCGGGAGGGTCAAACTGTACAGTTGATGCCCAGTTTATAGTTTCACGATTTCCTGCGGTCTCGCCTTGTTGCTCCGTATCACCGATTCTGCCGCTGCCGTCCCTGCAGCTAACCAGCCCTACTGCAATAATCCCTGCAAACAAAACAAAAGCAGAGCAGACGGCAATCAGGCGTTTTGTCTTTTTGTGTTCAACTATTGCAAATCCATTTATTCCAAACATACTATTCCCTTTCAATCTCCGTCTTTAACCATTCTTCTATTTTGGCAATTTTCTTGTCACTTGGTTTTTTATTCAATTATATCCCCCAACTCATCGTGTACTGTTTGCTCAACCAAATCGGCTATTTGCTTTGCTTTATATTTTGCAATGCCTATTTTCTCTGCTACTGCCAGTATGTCGGTTTTTGACGGGTTACGTCCGTTTCCGTTTATGCAGGTTGCGTGTTCTCCGCCTATGGAGCTGCTGTGTGTTAAGTCGTATGCAGGCGCCATTTTCCATTTTGATATGTTTATATCATATAAAAACGTAAAATTGCTTGAATGGTCGTCACGGTTATGGGAAAACACATTAAAGCACATTAAGCGGTACATTTTTTCCACTTCCGAATAGTCTTTTGTTAATTCAAGTGTCAGTGCCATAAGTGAGTTATAATCAAGAGCAGGTATACGATGTGAAGCTTCAAGTAAGGCGGAAACAGACAGCATATGAATTCTTTGGGTATTGCCTGTGTTGCTTTTTATCCTGTCAAAGCGTTTTGTTCCGAAGTAGCCGGAGCATTGCTTCGATGGTAATAACGCAGTTTCAGCCATTTCAATCCCGCATTTTTTTGCACACAGCGAGTATCTGTATTCAATTTCTCCTGAATTTTTTCCATCGGTTGAAGAAGGGAATTTTACAATCCAATCCTCTTCATTTATTAACGTAAGAATTTTCGGACGGGCACCACCCGATGAACCGCCGAGTAAAAACAATTTATCCAAATCATCGGAATATTCAGACTCGAGCACTTTTTTACATTCGTTGGCAATATGGTCATATTGATATATAGTTTCTTCCGAATTCCATTTATAGCAAGGTTTATACGTTAATGCTCCCATTCCCGAATCGCCGACAATTGCAAGGCGGTTTAGCATATTCACTTCATGTGGGTTTATCTGTTTGCCAAGAAGCATTCTGTCAACAAGCAATCTGCCCCAGCCATCGGGTAAGCTGTCGGCAAATACACCGTACAACCCGTCAAAGGGGTCAATCCTTGGTATATAAAGTTTCTTTTGGAGCGGCAAACTGAAAGGACTGATTGCAAACCCGTTTTGTATCCAATTGTCCGAATATTCAAACGCAATAAGTCTCCCCTGATAAACCGCAAGAGTTCCGACATGTTTATCATCGAAACTGACGTCTAAATATTTAAGTGAGTTAATGTCATAGATTTCCATCAATTATCTCCATAATCGACCTTGGCTCTTGTACCTCAAACAATTGTGCAAATTCATCAGCCGAATCAAGTACAATTGCAATTTTCAAAAGAGACATAAGAGAAATCTCCCCTGTCTCTTCAAAACGCCTGACAGACCCGAAGCTGACACCGGACAACTCCGCCAAACGTTGCATTGAAAGCTTGTAATTCTTTCGCCTGCCTCGCAAATTTCCTGCTATTAGCTTCCCCAACTCCCCCGGGGTATGTGGTTTTATGTTATTCATGCTAATATTTTAGCATTTTTCTTTTGTTTTGTCAACTATTTGCTAATATATTAGCATTATTTGCAAAAAGGTCGGACTCTTATCCCTGTTTTATTCATCTTCCCTACCCATACTGCTCGGACATTAGTATTGCGGTGCGGGATTGGATGATTCGGGCGACTTCTTGGGCGGTGGTTTGGCCTCTGAAGTATTTTGAGGATTCTTCTTGTACTATGTACCATAAATCCAGTTGGCGCCAGTTTAAGCCGGCGGTTGTTGCTATTAAATCACGGATTTGAGTGGCTTCTTCCTGTGGTATTGCGACCGATGGGACATCAAACACGCCAAAATTGATATTGTGGGGTCTTGAAGGTTCAATCATTGCTTTCTCTAACATTTCAGTGAAAATTTCATTATTTGCGGAAAAATAGAAATTGCCGAGTTTACGCTGCTCTTCAGGGGTCAAAAATGAGCGGATAAACTCCCATGCACCTGCTTTATCGGCACATGTGACGGTCATCGCAACACCGCCTTGTGCCCAGAGGATATTTCCGATCCCGTCATCGGACGGATAACCCTTAAATACGATATCTCCGCCAAATGCTGTCCGATACACCTTATACTGTTCAAAGTTAAACAGAGCGAGCGAATACATTATTTGCCTTCCGGTGGCTATCAGCTCAGGATCACCGGTATAATCCGTTGCACCGGCTGTATTTTGAGGAAGAAAAGCCATGGATTCAAGAAGTCGGATAAAACGTTCATTGTTAAAATCTGCTGTGGCGGCTTCCATGTCGATAAATTGATCAACATACAGCAAAAACAGGCTTTCAAAAAACGATTCACTTGTTGCCCAACTGCCAAGCGGCTTGTCTGCCTGTGGATTATTCCGAAGTACAGCCTGAAATTCGTCCATATCCCATCCGGGGTCATTTCCTAAAAAATACGGGTTCCCTATTAATGTTAAGACAGCAAAATTTGGGAACAGCCTATAAAGATTTCCGTTTATTTCGGTTGCTTCGAGTAAGCCGTCTACAAAACTGTCACGGCTAAAATCAGGGTCGGAATCAATAAACGGATAAAGGTCCTCGAACAAACCCATAATTGCATATTTTTGTAACGGGAACCCATCTGTTATGGAAATCATATCGGGTATCTTCCCTGTGGTTAAATCCAGCGCCAGTTTATCAAGAGCCGCCAACCATCCCCAATCTCCGCCTGTATTGTATTTTGAGTAGTCTATGACCTGCACTACATGTGTGTTGCTTGCTCTGTTGAATGCCGTAACTGCATCACGGGTGTCGTTGTCGAGATTAAACGCTGCAAGTGTGAGAAGTGTCCTGTCCTGTAATTCATCAAACGGGACTCTTTTCAAGTATTGTATGCTCAGATTTTCTTCCCATGTATCTGAGATATCAAGTGAATGGAGCACAAGCATTATTCTGCCGTCATCCAAAATATCTGCTGCGTAAACATCGTTTTCGTTTATTCCGCTGTCAATCCAGCTTAGCAGCTCTGCTTTTTCCTCAGTCTCCGGGTCAAAACCTGATAAGCTTGTTCTACCTGTATAAAAAACAGGATATTCATCATTTCCCGGGAATATTTTTGAGTTCATGTGAGATATGGGCAATGTAAACGACCTGTCTCTTGCGCCTGTCCCGGTATCGATTTCTTGTATATCTATACCTGAACCGCCTGATGTGCCGTAAATAATATTACCGTTTGGTAAACTGATGATAGCATTTTTACGTACAAGGTTGCCTGTAATATTAAAACTCGTCTTTAATCTCCAGCCGGGTTGATAGATAAATATAGATTCCCGTGAGGGAGAGTAATCGATTGCAAAATATATGTTTCCTTCTTCGTCTGTGTGTATGGCATGAGCAATTGCAAAATCAATATCAACCATCTCCGGAACAAGGAACGGTTCAATCAGGTCAGCCCCGTCGGCATCCAGTTTTCGTAAAAAATAATATTTATTTAAGGTACGCTGGCTTATAATAAGGTTGTTTATTACATCAAGCCTGTCAGCACTTAAATCAATATTGTCAAAATCTTCATAATAGTAACTTTCTATATATTCTGCTATCCAAATATTTCCGTCATTATCAACATGCATTGCGGTGATGTAACTCATATATGAAATTACTTCTTCCTCCGGAGGAAAAGAGATCCTGTATTCCGGCAGACGGATTATTTCCTTGGTATTTGTGTCTATGAAAAAAATAGCATCTTCGCTGTCACTTGATCGAAATACTCCATGGTCATTGCTAAGCTCGTAAATCCTTCCTTTTATTCCTGCCGTGAAATATACCGTACCATCTTTAAGTATGATATTTCTGATATTTCCTCCTATATCACGAAAATTCGGGAACTCCACATACTCTGTCAAATAAAGAAACTCAGGAGTATCAAACTGCTCAGTTGACGACCAGTTTACAACTCTTGAGCCCCATGTATTTCCTTGGGTTTCTGCAGATCCGTCAGTTATATTATCCGTATCATTATTTATACCCCTGCAGCCTGCAAGCAGAGCAAACAACAACGATGTTGCAAGTATTGTTGCTATTGCACGTTTCAATATATAAAACCATCTTTTCATATTTTTTGCTTACTAAGAGAATTACTATATTAATACACTGTTATAATACAAATCGTCAGGACAAATATCCTGACCATGTATCCATTCAATACTTAATCCTGCCGGTTTAACAGTATTAAAAATAACCGTGTTTTTTAACTCATTGTACGGTTGAAATTCAAGATATGGTGTTACATCGAATACTCGTTTTTCATTATTATTAAAAGTTATTAATAACTTATAATCCGGTTGGACGCTAACTTCTACAGCTTTTGGTCGTAACATAATAATTACCTCAGTCCGTCTATTTTTATGACCTCACCGTTTTCATTCCAAGCCTTCCACGCAGCACTTAACTCGTCACTATGAAGTAAAGTCCATGCTTCAACAAGCTTTTGTTGTTTCCTTGGTAAATCGCCTTCAACAAGATTTCCGTCAAAATCATAAACACTCTCAAACTCAGCGTATTGAGCGTGAAAATGCGGTTTCTTATGCTTTCCGCCTTTTTCTTTATAAATATATATAAGAATTCCGTAAAATTGTGATATTATAGGCAAAATATCCACCACCTTTATACATCACAGTATACTTATATTTACTAGCTCTGTCAATGTATAAGAGCCTTACTGAATAATACCCTCTCCTATCCCGTCTGCTCGGACATGCATATCTCTGCGCGGGACTGGATTATTCTTGCTGCGTCTTGGGCGGAGGTTTGGCCTCTGAAGTATTTATTATCGACATTCTATAATTCATACAGTACAATATGATTATGTTTACATTAGGATATTAATTGGCAATTGTCCCAAACCACTCACTATAAAAGTATTAAAGGAGATTCGGTTATGATTTTTACACTTTCGCAGCGTGAAGAGATTCTTAATCTTTATGATAAGATGAGAGTTGCAGATACCCGGGATGGTATGGATTGGATGGGGTATCATCATTACGGGAGCATGAGCACAAATATGCGGCCGTTGTACCGTACGAGAGCTATCGGGTTTGCGAAAACCGCCCGTTATGTTCCGTATGACAAACCCCGCCCGAATGTTACGGGCGAGGAATATACCGATTGGTCGAACTGGTATTACGGTAATGTTTGCATTTATCCGTGGATGAATGAGATTGAAAAATATGATTTTCCGTGTATTGATATGTCAAATATCACAGTTGGTCTTATGGGTTCTAACAATACTATGGAGGGTATACGTTCGGGTGCCGTCGGGTATGTTGCATACGGCGGTGTAAGGGATACTGATGAGATAATCATGCAAAACATCCCGTTTTGGTCAACAAAATGCGCACAGCCGATGGACCAGGGGCGCATACAATATGAAAGCCACAATACAAAAATCAACTGCGATGGTGTCTGTGTTATGAACGGTGACCTTGTTGTCGCAGACGGCGACGGCGTTGTAGTTGTCCCTTCAGAGCTTATTATGGATGTCGTCAAATGGGGTGCAAAAGAAATGAACGCCGACCGCACCGCCCGCCGCAAACTCTACGAAGACCTGGGCCTGCCTATGGACGACAGCGTTTAAGTTTACCCCGCTTGCTCGGACATGAATATAGTTGCGTAGGATTGGATTATTCATGAGAATATGGAATAGTATCTTCTGCTACCAGCAGGGTATCGTGCAGAGGGTCGGTTATAGCAGGTTGCTTAAATAGAACGAACGGGTCAAGGTCAATGCATTTTCGGGGGTCGCGGTTACCTCCAACATCCCATGCAACAGTGTCGTTAATTATTGTAAGCTTTGACTTGAAATAATCAATATTACTTAATGGTTCAAATACAGTATTAGGTTTAATTAATGGTTTCACATCAAAAAAACGCACAGAACCATCATTAAAATAAACATAAATACCAAAATCATCCGCAGGCACAACCTGCACTACCGATGGCCAAAATTCAGTTTTATCACGATTTTTATTCATTAGTACTTACACCTAACGATTGCCTTATGTATTTTTTATACAAGAGGATTAATAGGATTCATCGGCTTATTATGCTTGGATAATTCCCAATTTTGCATAAGCTCATCTTTATGAATTTCACACCACGCCAATACAAGCTTTAATTGCTTATTTGGGAGAAATCCTCTGTCAACAATACAATCTTGTATTAATATTGTTGCCTTATATTCAGAATATTCAACATGAAAATGAGGTGGATTATGTTCGTTCCAATACATTGTTACTCGTATTCCAAAAAATAAACTGATTTCCGGCATGATACTACCCTTTTCAAATACAAATTGTTATCTTATTATACATTAGCAGGGTTATGTTGTATACATAAAGTCAAGCAAAAGTATCTTCCCTACCCTGTCTGCTCGGACATGAATATAGCGGCGCGGGATTGGATTTTTCTTGCGGTGTCTTGAGCAGAGCCCCGGCCGTTGAAGAATTCTTCGCTTGCTTCCCAAACAATATTTCTAAGTTCAATATCAAAACCTGATGTGCCTGATAATGAATCAATAAGATTAAGTATTTGATTTACTTCTTCCTGTGTTACCGGTCTTAGTGTATATGTATAATCCGGGTCTTCCCATCTTCCGGAGCCATGAAAACTATCTGCCATATATCTTTCCAATTTCGTAAAAAACGCTTCTTTATTAAGCGGAAAAGCGAAATCGAAATCATGTTCAAGCTTACCTGTCAACCAGTCATCAGTGAGGAGCATTCGGATAAATTTCCATGCTCCTTCTTTGTTTGGACTTAAAGATGAAATTGCAAGGCTTGAATGTGTTTTAATTGAATTGCCGTTTCTGTTTTCGGTCGGAAATCCTTTAAATACAAGTTCACCACCAAAAATGGCTTGATACCTCTGCATTCCATCAAATCTATTAAATTCTTCAATTATTGCCATAATCTGTTCACCTGATGTAATTCGAGACGGTTCGCTGCCGGGAGGGTTATCAGGCAGTGATTTAACAAACTCCAATAACATTAGAAATTCATCACTGTCAAAATGAGCTGTTCCCAAGTTCCAGTCTACATAATCATACAGATTCAACTCAACTGCTTTCGTCATAAAATACGGTTTCCAAGCGGGAGAATAAAGCGGTACAGTTGCTTCGGGGTTAGCTGCAATGACTTCTAAAAATTCCTTCATATTCCAACCAATATCAGAACCAAGTACCGAAGATAAACCAACAAGAGTATTAATATAGAATGTCGGATAAACATGATAGAGTCCCCCATTTACTTCCAAGGCACGCAGAGCTCCATCCATAAACGAGCTTCGGTTAAGCTCCGGGTCATTGTCTATAAAATTATATAAATCTTCAAGAAGACCGATTGAAATATACTGTCTTTGCGGCATCATTCTTAAGTCCAGAATATCGGGTGCATTTCCCGTTATTATTTTTGTAGAAAGCCTTGATAACCCTGCAAGCCAATCATCATTTGTTGAAAATTCTTCATAATTAATAAGGTCAATATAGTAACCTGAACCGCTTTTGTTAAACTCCATGACTGCATTTTGGAGCCCGGGAGGGGGATTGAATGTGGCCAGAGTAAGAGTAATGACTTCACCGGGGTCAACTTCTGATGCAGGAACTCTTGTAAGGATATTAAGTTTTATGTTGTACATATATGTAGCTGTATCAATAATAAAATCACCGCATAAAACACGTCCGTTCGTAAGTAATCTTACAAAACGTTGATTATAACTGATGAGATTACTGTCCTTCCAATTAAGTAATTCTTCTTTTTCACCGGAATCTATCATAAAACCGTATAAGCCTGTATCATCACTAATAAGTAAATCAAAAAAACCGCTTCCGGTGTGTACTTGGGTTAATCCTGCTGATAACTTAATTATTTTACCGAACTCTTTTGAAACGGTATTTATTTCTTTTAATGAAAATTCAAAGCCGGTATCGTCAAACTCACCTGCAATAACTACCTTGCCATCCGGTAATAAAACGAGCGAAAATTTATTCCCTGTTGTATTTATATTAAATATTTCATTGCCGGTTTTATCAAAAACATATATAACTGCACTCTCTGAATTATCATTTAGTACATATATATTGCCTTCGCTGTCAGTTTCAATTGCATCAGCGCCTCTGTTGTCACCGAAGAAAGGTATTAAATCAATTGAAAAGATTTCTGAACCGGAGCTGTTAAGCTTACTGATTCTGTTATATGAGCTGATTTCCTCAACATAATCGCTTTTTTCCCATTCCTCACCATCGAAATCATCGGGCAGATTCATTCGGCTGAAGTAACCGGTTTCACTTATCCATATATATTCTTCACTGTCAACATGCATAGCCGATATATGAACAAATCCCATTGCATCAGCAGCAGGAAACACAGGAGCATAACCCGGAAGTTCCAGTACATCACTGCTATTTATATCCATTGTGTATATTCGCGTAGTATTTACTTTATTTTCTTTATCTACCTCAAACCGTGTAGCGAGGAATATGGTATCGTTCTTATAATCAAGGCAGATTATACTGCCCAAAACATCCGGATTAATAATCTCCGGCACAACAACAAATCCCGGCTCATCATCCCCGGAATTATCCCTGCAGCCGGCTAGCATGGTAAACAACAGCGATGCTGTAAGTATGGTTGCTGTTATACGTGCTAGTGTTTCAATGGCTTTTTTCATAATTTCACTTTCGTTAAAATATACAAGATAATATGGTCATAATAATGAATTTGGTGATATTGAAAAATTCTGCTTTTTTGTAATTTTATGAATTATATGTGTAATCATTCTATTGATTACGATGAATTTTTCTACAAATGTATGCTTAAAGTTTTATTTTTATGTAGAAATCGCCCTGTTTGCAAGCTGTTCTGAGATAGAGTATGGTATAACAAACTCTTGACAGGTGATATCATAACTGCTATCATAATGAGATGGCAGTGAGTGTGAAAGGAACAGCTCATGGATAGTAACAAAGCACGGCTGCTGCTGAAAAAATTGGGTGCGAAACGAGATATGGATATGTTAAGCAATGATAATGAATATTATTATAGGGAGGAATATCCTGTATTTTGGTTTAGTATACCAAAAGAAGGTAATTTGTCCAGGTGGAAAGGGATAAAGCTACTCGAAATATCAGAAAAATTAATTAATTATAAGCGAGGTGACAATTAATGTCGGAAAATAATAAGGATGTATACACAGTCGAGGAATATATGGCTATGCCATATAAGAAAATTATCACATCAACCGGAGAAGAAGGTGATACGGCTTTTTTTGCTGAAGTACTTGAGCTTGTAGGCTGCTGTGTTGATGGAACAACACCCGATGAAGCATATAAGGCTCTTGAGGAAGAAATGGCAATTCATCTTCAGTTATACTTAAATAAAAATATTGCACCACCATTGCCAAAATCGATAAAAAAGAAAAATGTAAAAGTGCTGGTACGAATGCCTGCGGATTTACAACAAAAATTGGCTATAACAGCAGGTATTGAAAATATTTCAATTAACCAGTTAATTATAGATAAGCTTTCATCGGTGTAAGACGAGTGCTATCATTGCAGCAAATCTTCTCCGAAGAAGTTTTTGAAGTAGGTGAGGATGGTCATTGCGTCGGTGTAGTGTTTGTCGTATAGGGTGAGCCATTGGCTGTAGAATTGTTCGGAGTCGCGGGGGTTGCGGCCGAGGGGTTTTCCGTATCGGTCTATTGCCGAGCCAAGGGTATAATGGGAGCCTGCTCCTGTTTGTTCGCCAAGGTTAAGTACAAGCTTTTGATGTATGCGGATGCTGCTGTGAAATAACATAAGATTACCGCGAAAGCTACCGGGTTCCGGCTCTTTAAATTGCATAGATAACATAATTGTGCCGCCATATTTCAAATATGGTGGTACTCCGATTTGAATAAAATAACCGTTTTCATAATCTGAATAATTATAATGAGTCCAGCCGTCGCTTTCGTAGTCGAACTCGATTTTCTCGTTTGCCAGAAACGGAGAAAAGGCCTTATCAATGTAACGGTGCCACATGAAATGATTGATTGCAAAACCGGATGCAAATATAAACAGAAGCAAAAATACTATTATCAGTATCACTTCAAGTTTTGACAAGGAAGTCAGCTTTGTTAATATACTTGCTCTATTTTTCATGATATCCTCTGTATTTTTCGTACGGCACCTTGTTTTTCACATTTGTTTTTTCGTGTGCTTGCGTATGTGATTATTCATGTATTTATACTTTACTGCAATGTATGCAGACAAAACAATAGCGGTGAAAATCACTATTCCCACACCTATATCATATGTAAAATGCTGCACCATGTAATTGAATCTGAAATTATCACCCTGATGTCTGCCGGCACTTGAAATCCATGAGATTGGATAAATGAATCCGTATGAAGCTGTCAGGTTAATTGACACCGTAAGCAGTAATGCGGGAATCCATAATAATTGATTTCGTATTGCCATAATTGACAATAATAAATAGTTCCCTCTTTTTAATACTATATAAATTACTGCGGTAATCGCAGATAGTCCAAAGCTAATAAGTGCAATCATTTCGTTTATGTAAAAGAAGTTATGTGATATATCGGTGTGTTCGGTAATTATTATCGGTAAAGCTGCGATTGCAAAGAAAACCGTTTGGATTATTCCGAGTTTAAAACCGTTTTCAACCGAGGTAAAAATCTGCGACCTGCTTCCTTGCAGCTTACGGCGCAGCAGTAATAGAACCGAGATGGCGGAAAAAAGCCACATTAGTATCATCGTCGGAATATAGTTAAGATATATTTCCCATGATAAAACATGGAGTTCATATCGGAAATAAGGCGGCTCCGAAAGGATATACAAGTCCCGTGCGATAATAAGAGGGAGTGAAAAGAAGAATGTAAGCAGCAGTGCGAGGAATGCAAAAAAGCAAATTTGCCATATATCTGCTCTTGCTTCCAAGACACATTTTTCGTCTGTATCGCTCCCGGTATTTAACCGGTGCAGGGAATTGTTAAGGCTTGTGATCAGAACCGCAGTTCCAATCAGGAGGAATACCGTATAAAGCCCGGCTCCCGGTATAAGTAAATCAAATGCGTAAGAACATAAGAACAAAGCAAGATATCCGAAAATGGAAATCAGCACAACGATGAGTGCCATGTTTCGAAAATATCTTGCTGTGTTTTCTGCGAGACGGGTTATCTGTTTTTCAACTTTTTGCGATGTGTTGGTTTCGTCATTTTCCTTTATCAGACGTTTTCCGAGCAATATTTCATCACAGGTGACATCGAATATTTCTGCAATAACGGGAATAAGCCCAAGCTCCGGGGAGCTTTCGTCCCGCTCCCATTTGCTGACTGTTTTATTTGACACATTTAACCTGTCTGCCACATCTTGCTGTGTAAGACCCTGCGCCTTACGCAACACAGCCATGAAACTGCCTATACTTTTCTTTTCCATAAAAGACTCCGACATAGCAATAAATTATAGACCCATTCTACTATACAAGGATAAAAAATTCCATCCATAATAAAGCGAATGTGTCTACGATTCGGCGAATATGCGACAGGGGGACGGGTCTTCTGCCTTATGATATATACAATGGGACGCATCCCGTGATACTACTTTATGGTATACTGGGTTTGTTTAATGGTGATTTTAGAATTTTAGAACAGGGAGGGGTAAAATGAGAGGGCATGAAATGTGGCTTTGTTGGGATGAGAGTCTTGATGTTGAGGTGCGGCAGGCGGAGGATGAGGGGCGTGATGTGCCGTGGCTTGCCGAGGCTGTCAGGGAAATTAACGATTTACCGGAGGATGACTTAAAACGTGAGCATATGGCGGGAGAACTGCTTGACAGAGTGATAAAGTCACCGCTAAAAGCCGGGTATAAGTATATTGAACCAAGCACACTTGATGAAGTAATTGCACAGGCATTGAATTGGGGACAAATGGTTGCAAGCGTTGCGCCTGACAATGGCATACATACTTGCAAGAAAGCTGACAAGTGCGATAAACCAATCAATAACAAAGCAACTCCGGCAATCACCTCGGAAAAACAATTCGATAAAATCCATGGTGCATGGCTTGGGCGTACTATTGGCTGTTTACTTGGGAAGCCTATAGAGGGTGAAAAACGTTCCGATTTGCACCCTCTATTGAAAAGTGCAGATAATTATCCCTTGAAACGGTATATCGAGTACCATGAAGGCATGAAGTCGGGAGCAGACAGAGCATGGGCGGGAAAAGTGTCATGTATGCCGGAGGATGATGATACGAATTATACGCTTTTCAGTTTGCTGATGCTGGAGCGGTACGGGCGGGATTTTACCGCACAAAATATTGCTCACGGCTGGATGAATATGTTCCCTATA
>WQXS01000053.1 GCA_009784725.1 Oscillospiraceae bacterium | reverse complement strand
CTTGTTCGTACTTTTCGACCGCAGGTCGTTTGGGTGGGCATCGGGGTGCCAATGCCTCGCTTGCGAGGCTATGCAGGGCGAGAAAAAAGGGGCGCAGCATCTCTTATGTTTTGCTACAGCCCCACTTTTATTTTCCGGATTGCCACGTTGCTTTGCTCCTTGCGATGACAAAGTTTTATGCTGCAGGTGCGAGGGAGTTTGTCGGGCTTTGGTTTACCTGCTCTGTTATATGCTGTCTAATCATGGAAAATGGTGCCCAGCCGAACTCAAGAAAGAATTTATGGAATTCCTTTAAATCAAAATCATCCCCCTGAAGCTCCTGCGTATAATTAATAAGCTCAATCAACTCAATAAATCCCAATGAGTACATTACTGAGTTAAGAGGAATGCCCGTTACCATGTTGTAAATGTTCTGTGCAACCTCAACATTAGTAACATTGAACCCCTCAAGCAGTCCGATGACGTCATCAAAGCTCCAGCCGAGTATATTCACCCCGAGGTCGATATAACCCTGTAATAGCATATCATAAAAGCGCATCTCCCACATAAGTGAGGCTTCTTCAAAGTCATCTAATGCGAAAAAGTAACTGTTCATCTCTGCATAGGTCGCCCAGCCTTCAGAATATCCGGAGTTTGATAAGGATACCCGGATCGGGTGCGGTGACTGCTGAAGAAAATAGACTGTTTGATACATATGCCCGGGGTAACTTTCATGAGCAAGTACTGTAAACATGAACAGATTGTCATTTATTGAAGCAGGATTAATATAAACCACATTTTCATTAAACCTGTCTATTGCGGGTGCAAGATAAAACGCCGGACTCATGTGCTCCTGCAGGCTTTCGTGTACTTCAAGCACAACCAGACCGGTGCTTTGAATAGGCGGGAAATTCTCTGCTATATGCTTTTGAAGCTCTGAAATATAAGCTTTCGGTGAACCGTCATGCATTTGCCCCAGTGTGCCTTCCATGGATTTTGTAAATAAATCCGTGTTTCCGTAAAAAGATTCTAATATTAATGTCAATGAATTTTCCAGCCATTCATCATATAAGGCATCAAGCTCTTCGGGTGTTTTATCCGTTCCGACCCTCCAGCGCAAGCGTGCATATGCGTAGTCTTTTCCACCCGGTAAACCGGCGAGCCCTCCATCAAATGCGCCGACACCTTTAAGCTCCTGCATAGCCTCAAGCACTGCATCATAAGCAACCAGTACATTATTCAGTACAAGGTCCTCGTTTCTTTCTTTATAATCACTTCGTTCCTGTTCGGTTAACCCGTCATAAGAATCGATTCTGTCATTAAATACGGTTATCAGCAAGTTGTCTTCACGATTTTCAACAAAGCTTTCAATCTGCTCGCAAACGCTGTCAACATTTGCATCACTTAAGAAAAATCCTCGTTTTGAACGTTCTCTTTCAAATTCAATCACATCGTCAAAATACCGTTTTGTATCCTCGAGCAAATCAAGGTATCTTGTAATATCATCCTTCGTATAAAAACTGAACTCCGCAAGAAGTACAGGAAGCTGCACCTGAAACCCTATCAGCGGGCGTATATACCCTGTGTAATAATTAAAGTCGTCTTCCCTCTCCATTATTTCCGAAAGTTCAACGCTGCGCCTGAGCAGGTCATAGACTATCTGCTGGTCTTTCCGGAGCTCATCATAGGAAAAGCCGTCAAGACGCTCCGAAAGCTCCCTGGTTTCCTCTATGGCTTCCTGAATATTTTCCGGTGTTGCGGTTTCCCCGAAGGTGGGTTCGGGTCTTTTAATCCCTCTGCTTTCAGGGTTTGAAAGATAATAGTTCATTGAAAGCGAATCGCCGGATACCCAATCGGCAAAAAGTTCATCCATCAAATGGTCGAATAGCTCCGCCTGCGATACTATGCTGTCATCCATATCATCGTAATAATCATCTGTATGCCTGTCACAGCTCGTACATCCGCTAAGAAGCAAAGCACATAGTATTAACAGGAATAAACTAACATATAAACGCGGCAGAGTTTTTTTATGTAACATTTTTGCTCTTATATCCTTTCATCGTGAAACGCAATATAGTTATTTTAAGATTATCCTACTTTGAATAATATGCCGTATCCCCGTCGACATCAATGAGTGTAAGCTGATTTCCGCTTACTCTGTATGTAAATTCGTATATGCCCCAATCAGATTCGACATTGAGTTTACCCGGTGCAGTAATTGTTCCGGTTCCCCATTCATCAGATATATTTGCATATATATTTACTGTTCCGTCTCCGTTATCGATAAATTTTATTTCATCGGATATCCCGAAAAACCATATATAATCCCCACTATCGAGCTTCCACGTTGCAATCAGTGCACTATCAACCGATGAGTTTGCAGGTGGTGGTGCGTCTGTCGTAGGAGGTGATATTGTAATATCGGGTGATTCAGGAGGAACAGGATAGGAATGCCTGTCGGACTCTCTTGCTATTTCCGTTCCGAAACCTATTCCTATCAATATTCCGATAACGAATGTAATAATAAGAAGTACAAAACCCCCTATTGAAAGCCCTACGATCAAGCCCGTTTTACTTTTCTTTTTTCCGGAATTCTGCTGCGGCTGACCGAACTGCCCTTGCGGTTGTCCGAATTGTCCCTGTGGTTGACCAAACTGTCCCTGTGGTTGACCGAATTGCCCTTGCGGCTGTCCGAACTGTCCCTGCGGTTGACCGAATTGTCCTTGCGGCTGACTAAACTGTCCCTGCGGCTGACCAAATTGCCCCGGGACCGGGACAGGCTGAAATTGCCCTTGCGGCTCACCGAATTGATTTTGCGGCTGTGCAGGCGGTACGCTTTGCGGTTGCACAGGTTCACTTTGCGGTTGATCGGCCGGAGTATCTGCTTGCATATCAGACTGTGCAGGTGGTGTTTCCTGTACCGCTTCCGGTTGCGATTCCTGTGGTAATGAATCCTGTGTATCTGCTGCCTGCTCCTCCGCCGGTGTATTTTCCGGTTCCGGTGTATTTTCCGGCACCGGAGGCGCAGTTTGTTCTGCCTCCTGTACGGTCTCTATTTTTGTACCGCAATTAGTGCAAAATGACGCATCGCTTCTAAGCTCTCCGCCGCAATTTTTACAATTCATACCAAAAGTTTCCTTTCAAAATAAAACTTTTTTATTTTATGTTGTTTCTATAAGACCGTAGTCGCCTTGTTTTCTTAGGCGCAATGGTGATTTACGTGGTTTCTATCAACCCGTAATCACCTTGTTTGCGCTTGTAGACAATTGAAAATACGTCGTCTTTGTTTTGGTTTTTGAATACGAAGAATTCATGTTCGAGTAAGTTCATTTGAAGTACTGCTTCCTCGGGTGCCATTGGTTTTACGGGGAACATTTTTGTTCTGACGATTTTAAATTCACGATGTTCATCTTCATCACTGTCATCGGCTATAATAACAGGTTCTTTTTCTCTCTCAAGAGAACCGGCACGGATACGCTTTCCGAGACGTGTTTTATTTTTCCGTATTTGGCGTTCTATCGCTGCAACTGCAGAGTCTATCGATGCAAACATATCATTTGTTGTGTCTGCAACACGGTAATAGATGCCGTCATTTTTAATGGTTACTTCCGCAATATACCTGCCGCGCTCGGCAGCGAAGGTAATAAACGCCTCAGACTCTGTCTTAAAGAAGCGGTCAAGCTTGCCTATTTTTCTCTCTGCATACTCTCTTAATTCATCCGTAACCTGGGCTTTTTTGTCTGTAAAACTGAAATTCATTGTTCTGTCTCCTTTTATATGCGTCTTTTTATTTTTATTCTGGTAATTATTTTTTTATTTTCCTGTTCAGGAGGAGGTGCTTCCGATTCAGCGGGAGGCGCTTCTTCAGCGGCAGGTTCTTCGTTAATGGCAGCCGAGGTTTCTTCCATAGAAGATGAAAAATACTGCACAGATGAGGGAATATTTTCTACAGCAGTCGAAGCATCTTCAACATTCCCAATATCAGATTCTTCCTCGTTAACAGGTTCGCTTTCTTCCTCGGTAACCGGTTCATCTGTATCACATGGTTTTGCTTCGTTATCCGGGCTTTCTTCCTCAACAACCGGGTCCTCTTCTTCAACGGCAGGTTCTTCTATTGCTACCGGCTCTGTATCCGCTTCCGTTGCAGCAGGCTCATCATTTTCGGTGCCTCTCAGTTCCTCGCGCAGTTTTGCAAGCTCTTCGGCAAATGCTTTTGCTTCTTTTTGAGCCTTATCCCTTGCAGCCAAAGCTTCATTTCGTTCATCTGCAATTTTTGCAATGTATCTTACAACATCATCACGGTTAAAACCGCCAAAAACCCTTTTCCTGAAAAATTCTTTTTCACCCAGCATTTGATTAATCCTCCTCGTTTGAATCACCGTTATTATCGGGGTTGTGCGGATTCAGTATAGCGTCACGGTTCGGAATATCATCCAGCGTCAGTTCACCCTTGCATTTGACCGTATTTTCTCTGTCCCATGAATACATTTCTTCGAAATCCTCGTCGGTTTTCAAAAACGCAAACTCAATTCCCCGTAAATCGCACATTGCAACATCAATATGATAATAATCACCGTACAATGAAACAATGTTCCAAGCATGTACCATGCCGTCATAATATCCTAATACGACGTAACAGTCAAAGCCTAATTCATCGGCAAGCGCTTTAAATGCCATCGCAAATCCTTCACCGACCGCATTACCCCTGATGAGCGCTCCGTACGCAGTCGCCGCAAAGTTCTGCGTGCCATGAGAATGAATGGTTCTTGCAGCACCCTCGTTAAAGGTTGTTGAATCCATCAGACTGACCGTAAGAGAAAGAATAACCTCCGAATAAGTATCACCCGTGAGCAGCCCGGAGTTTTCCGAAACATACAGTTCAAGAAGCTCGCCTATATGCCGCAGCATGCTCAGGCTTTCCGTATATCCGAATTGAACGAGATATATTTTTTCAACACCCTGCTCGGGAAATATTTCAACCGTTACAATCGGAAGCATCACAATTTTGCGCGGGTTTTGGTAGTACGTATCTCTGACAAGCTCTGTAATTTCCTCCTCTGTAATCTGCAAAGCCGAACGGAATATTACCTCTTCCCCGTTAACGCTCATTACATCGAGAAGCCGTGACTGCATAAACTGCGCGGATGAAGCAGTTACAATTGAATCCAGCTGTTCTTTTGTTCTTTTATATTCAATTTCCAAATCTATTTCATAATGCGTAACAATTCTGGTAGGGTTTAAAATCAAATCTGCAACGGCAAAAGCTCCTATCGGATGCTCGTTGAGAATTTCGTTACGTGCCCTGTCAATTTCTGCCTGAACATCGTCCCCGTCGTGATAAAATAATATAAGACTGCTTGTTTCATGCTCCATTATTAGCCTGAGAATTGCAGCCGTAAACTCGTTGTAATCCGTTACGGAAATCTGCCCGGTTGGAGGTCTCACAGGGGTTGTTATGCGGTGCTCCGAAATTGATTCCATATATCCTTCAATAATTCTCTCACAGCCTGATAAAGCAATAATACAAATGATTATTACAACAAAAACAGTTAATATTTTTTTACGCCTTTTTTTACCGGCCATTACTTTACCGGTCATCATTTTACCGGTCATCAGACTGTTCTTCATTTTCAATTATCCCGTCATCCATTATCATCACAAGCTGCTGCTCGCCTTTGTCCTCGGGTTTAATAAGCGCTCCCGCTCCGGGAATCCCTCTGACTCTGTACCGTGACGGTTCTTTTATGAATGTTTTTTCAAGGAAATCCGCACGCTCCATTATTCTGTTCTTTTTAAGCGAGATAACCTGTACACCTTGCGTATTTCTTGTTGTTTTCGGCGCCATAAGCGAGGAGCTGAACACACAGACACGCCCGTCGCTTGAAAACACCGCAAGCTCTTTATCTTCAAACAGCGGCAACAAAGTGCAGACCGGGCTTTTATCCGAGTATGCGCCTGTGAGCTTCTTTCGGTTCAGTTTTGTTGCATATCCCGAAAGCTCCACACGTGCGGCCTTTCCGTTTTCAAAGAAGAATAATATATGGCCGGAATAGTCATCGGGGTCAAGCAAATAAATGACATTTTCGCCTTCGTCCATTTCAAGTGCGGTCGGTAAATATGTGCCGAGGTTTGATGCCTTGGTATCGTCGAAATCACGGATTCGGGCTTTATATACCTGCTGTTTATCCGTGAAAATCAGAAGTTCATTTTTGTTTTGCGATTCAAATGCAATAAACTCACCGTCTGAATCCTTGTATTTTTGCTCGCCGCCCATCCGCAGTGACAGCGGCGTTATTTTCTTGAAATACCCTTCACGCGACATGAATATATTTACTGCATAATCCTCAATATGCTCTTCTGTATCAAAGGTTTCGATTTCATCCTCGTAAACAATCTGAGTTTTGCGCTCTTGCCCGTATTTACTGATTACATCCTTCAGCTCACGGGTGATTATTGAGTTGATCCGGCGGTTGGATTTAAGTGTGTCTTCAAGGTCGGCAATTTCCTTTTCAAGCTGACCTGTTTCATCCGTACGTTTAAGAATATATTCTCTGTTTATATTTCTCAGCCTGATTTCGGCAACATACTCCGCTTGCTTTTCATCGATTCCGAAGCCAATCATCAGATTCGGCACAACCTCAGCTTCCTCTTCCGTCGCACGGATGATTGAAATTGCTTTGTCAATGTCGAGAAGAATCTTATGCAATCCTTTTAAGAGATGCAGTTTTTCCATCTTTTTTTGCATTTCGCAAAAAACTCTGCGCTTCACACAGCTTGCCCGCCATGCCGTCCATTCCTCGAGAATTTCGCGGATACCCATTACACGGGGAACACCTGCAATCAGAATGTTGAAATTGCACGAAAAACTGTCCATGAGCGGAGTCTGCTTAAAGAGTCTTGCCATTAATTTATCGGGCTCGACGCCTCGCTTTAGCTCAATTGTGAGCTTTAATCCCGAAAGGTCGGTTTCGTCCCGCATGTCCGAAATTTCTTTGAGTTTGTTTGATTTTACAAGCTCTGCCACCTTGTCGATAATCGCCTCGGCTGTTGTTGAATAAGGAATTTCGGTTATTTCAATAAGATTTCCGTCTTTGACATAATGCCACTTTGAACGTACTTTTATGCTTCCTTTTCCTGTTTCGTATATTGCTTCAAGCTCTGCGGCATTGTATATAAGCTCCCCGCCCGTCGGAAAGTCGGGGGCTTTTAGTGTCTGTGAAAGGTCACAGTCCTTGTCGGCAATATATTCAATAGCAGTGCGGCATACCTCGTCAAGGTTAAACCCGCAGATATTACTCGCCATTCCAACGGCAATTCCGGTGTTTGCACTTACAAGCACATTCGGAAATGTTGTCGGAAGCAGAGTCGGCTCCTGCATTGTGCTGTCGTAGTTGTCGGTAAAATCAACCGTATCCTTGTCAATATCCCTGAAAATTTCACCGCAGATTGCCGCAAGCTTTGCTTCCGTATAACGGGCTGCAGCATGAGCCATGTCTCGTGAGTATACTTTGCCGAAGTTTCCTTTTGAATCGATAAAAGGTGCGAGCAATGCTCCGTTTCCTTTTGAAAGACGGACAAGTGTATCGTAAATCGCCAAATCCCCGTGAGGGTTAAGGCGCATCGTCTGTCCTACAATATTTGCGGATTTTGTACGTGCTCCCGTCATAAGACCCATTTTATACATCGTATAAAGCAGCTTCCTGTGCGAGGGTTTAAACCCGTCGATTTCGGGAATCGCACGGGACATAATAACACTCATCGCATACGGCATGAAGTTCGATTCAAGCGTATCGGTAATAGGCTGCAGCAGCACATCAGCCCGCAGCCCTTTAACATTCGGATTTATATTGGTCTTTTTAACCGGTTCCTGCTTCTTTTTAGGCATTGAATCCTCTATATAATAAGATTATCTTCGTACGGATTGGAGTCAGTATATTTATTTCTTTTTCGCTCGGAGAAACATCCGTGTTTATACTCACGCGCTCCGGCATCCATGCCTACGCTTGTCAGAAATAAATATACTGCCTCCAATCCGTACTTTCCAATTTAAACCACATTATGATACATCCGCAAAATCTACGTATTTGTGGCCGTTTTCGGAGATATGTTCTTTTCTTCCTGCGAGGTTGTTGCCGAGGTAGAGCTCGAAGGCTTCGGCTGTTGCTTCGGCGCCTTGAGGCATAACTTTTATGAGTCTTCTTGTTTCGGGGTTCATTGTTGTGAGCCACATCATTTCCGGGTCGTTTTCACCGAGGCCTTTTGAGCGGTTTATTGTGTGCTTCGCTCCGTCAAGGCCTGAGATTATCTCATTTTTCTCTTTTTCCGAGTAGGCGAAATATGTTTTGCCCTTACATTCTATTTCGTATAAAGGTGACTCGGCAATATAGACATAACCCTCTTCGATCAATGTCGGAACAAGTCTGTAGAGCATTGTTAAAATCATTGTGCGAATATGGAAGCCGTCAACATCGGCATCCGTGCAGATTATAACACGGTTCCAGCGCAGCCCGTCGAGGTCGAAGGCGGTTAAATCCTTGGAATGCTTGCATTGCATCTCAACACCGCAGCCGAGGACTTTGATGATATCGGTTATTATTTCGCTTGCGAAAATCTTGCTTGTATCGGCTTTAAGGCAGTTCAGTATTTTGCCCCGTACCGGTATTACACCCTGAAACTCTGCATCACGGCTGAGTTTACATGCTCCGAGCGCACTGTCGCCCTCTACGATGTAAATTTCACGTTTCTCAACATCCTTGGTGCGGCAGTCTACGAATTTTTGTACACGGTTCCCGATATCCAGGCCGCCCGATAATTTTTTCTTTATATTGAGTCTGGTTTTTTCGGCTGTTTCACGGCTCCGCTTGTTTATAAGAACCTGTTCCGCTACCTTTTCCGCATCGTTTTTATTTTCGATGAAATAAACCTCGAGCTGGCTTCGGAAAAACTCGGTCATTGCTTCCTGGATAAATTTGTTTGTTATTGCTTTTTTTGTCTGGTTTTCAAATGATGTTTCCGTTGAAAAACAGTTTGTTACAAGCACAAGGCAGTCTTGTATGTCGGTAAATGTGATTTTATTTTCGTTGCCTTTGTATTTGTTTGTTTTACGCAGGTATGCGTCGATTTCTGCAACAAACGCACTGCGTGCAGCCTTTTCGGGTGAGCCTCCGTGTTCAAGCCATGATGAGTTATGGTAATACTCCGTTTTGCTGACCCTGCTTGAGAAACAAAATGCAGCCGTAAGTTTAACCTTGTAATCGGGCATGTCTTCACGGTCACGCCCGCGTTTTTCGGTTTCGATGTATACAGGCTGAGTAAGGCTGTCCTCACCCGCTATTTCGTTTATATAGTCCAGAATCCCGTTTTCGTAATAAAAATCGGTGGTTTCAAATCTGCCTCCGACCTGATTTTTGAACCTGAATGTTATACCCGCATTCACAACCGCCTGACGTTTCATTATATCGGTGAAATACTCTGCGGGAACCGCTATGTCTGTAAATACATCAAGGTCGGGTTTCCATTTAATTACAGTTCCCGTGCGTTTACCCGGAAACTCCTCCTGTTCAAGCTCGCCGTGGATTTCGCCTTTTTTGAAGTGAAGATAGTATCTTTTCCCGTCACGGTAGATTGTAACTTCCATCCATTCCGATGAATATTGTGTTGCACATGAGCCAAGGCCGTTTAGCCCGAGTGAATATTCATAGTTGAAACCTTCGTTGTTGCGGTATTTTGCTCCTGCATACAGTTCACAGAAAACAAGCTCCCAGTTGAACATATTCTCTGTCGGGTTCCAGTCAACGGGACAACCCCGCCCGAAGTCTTCAACCTCGATGGTATTGTCCTCAAAACGTGTGACGGTTATAAGCTTGCCGTGACCTTCCCTTGCTTCGTCTATGGCATTTGAAAGTATTTCAAAAACAGCATGCTGACACCCTTCGATTCCGTCAGAACCGAAGATAACCCCGGGGCGCTTGCGGACCCTTTCCGCCCCCTTTAACGCACTGATACTGTCATTGCCGTAATCCCCGTTGCCATTTACCGGTTTTTGCTTCATAAAATCTCCCATATCTGCACACTGCACCGCAATATGTACCGCAGTATATACCGCATAATATTGTAAAATTACATTATGCGATACACATTATATAGTAGATTAAACCATAAATCAACAGTTTCGGCATATTTATATAAAAGACAGGGGACGGCTCGTTTCCCGTTTGTGCCAGAAAGTTGTTTTTTGTGCCAAAATTATTGCTCTTTTTTTTTGGTTTTTGCTTATATTGATACAGTTGAAAATATATCAACAGGGAACCATAACCCTATAAAATGTGGCTGAAAAACGCCTTCAGATAAAGGCGGCGGAGAACCACAACTCCAAAATAAAAGAGGCCGCTTAACCACGTTGCGCGTAAGCAATGAGGCGGGGGAACCACAACCCCTAAAAAAGAGGCAAATATTTTATTTTGGAGGTCTTTGTAATGAAGAAGCTTTGTGTTCTATGGTTGGTTAACCGCCATAGGACACAAGAGAACCGTCCCCTCTGTGCATTTATCTTTTGTTGAAATATTAATGTGTAGTATGCTATTCTTTTATAACTGAAGTACTAACGCAGGAGGGTTAATAATGAATACGAACATGAAAAATACTGCACTTGGAATGCTGGAGGAGAATATTATTCCGTTTTGGAGCGGGCTTCGTGATGAGGAGTATGGCGGGTTTTACGGGTTGATGGATATTGATTTGAACCTTGATAACAAGGCGGATAAAGGGTGTATTTTAAACAGTCGCATTCTTTGGTTTTTTTCGGAGGCTTCACGTGTTTTACAAAGAGATGATTTGCTCAAGCAAGCACGTCATGCGTATCTCTTTTTGGTAGATTATTGTCTCGATAAACAGCATGACGGTATATTCTGGTCGGTTACATATGACGGCAAACCTGCAGACACTACCAAGCATACATACAATCAGGCTTTTGCTGTGTACGCTCTTGCGGCATATTATGAAGCGAGCGGAGACAAGGAGGCTCTTGATTTGGCACTCAGGCTGTTTAATATGCTTGAAGAAAAATGCACCGAAGCAAACGGGTACGGGGAAGCATATGACCGTACTTTTTCGCCTGTTTCTAACGATAAGTTATCGGAAAATGATGTTGTTGCCGACAGGACGATGAATACACTTTTACATGTCTTTGAAGCATACAGCGGGCTTTACCGTGCAACAAAAAATCCCGAGGTAAAAGAAAAAATGCTGCATATTTTAGATACGTTTATCAATAAAATATATAATCCGGAGCGTCAAAGGCAGGAGGTCTTTTTTGACACAAACTGGAACAGTATAATTGATTTAACCTCATACGGACATGATATCGAGTCCTCATGGCTTATTGAGTGGGGTTGTAAAATGCTTGATAACCCTGCATTAACGACGCAGATAGAAAATATATGCTCGGAAATGGCGGCAAATGTTTATAAACACGCTTTCCGTGAAAGCTCCCTTCGAAACGAATGTGTAAGGGGTGTCGAAGACGAATCCCGTGTCTGGTGGGTTCAGGCGGAGGCAGTAGTCGGGTTTTTGAATATAGCGGAGAAACATCCCGAGCAATCAGAGTATATGTCTGCGGCAGAGGATATTCTGGCATTTATCGAAGATAAACTCGTGGACAAACGCCCCGGCTCCGAGTGGCTGAGCGAAGTAATGCCCGACGGAAGCCACACAGATAAAATGAAGCCAATCGTAGAAGAATGGAAATGCCCCTACCACAACGGCCGCATGTGCCTTGAAATTATCACACGCTAAAAACGAACATTTACTATTGACAGGTTGCGTTTTTCATATTATAGTAAATAATATCAATTGATACTCATTACTGATATGGAGAAAAGAAAATGTTAAAAGGAACAAAAACCGAGAAGAATTTAATGGAAGCTTTCGCAGGAGAGAGTCAGGCACGAAACAAGTATACATACTTTTCGTCAAAGGCAAGAAAAGAGGGGTATGAGCAAATAGCTGCTATCTTTGAAGAAACTGCAGCCAATGAAAAAGAACATGCAGAAATATGGTTTAAGCTGCTCTGCGGCGGAGAAATCCCGTCGACCGCCGAGAACCTTGTAGCTGCTGCTGCAGGCGAAAACGGTGAATGGACAGAAATGTACAAGCGTATGGCAGCAGAAGCAAGCGAAGAAGGATTTAAGGATATCGCATATTTGTTTTCATCGGTAGGAGCTATTGAAAAAGAACACGAAGAACGTTATCTGGCACTATTGAAAAATATTAATGACGGTACTGTCTTTGCCAAAAACGAAAAATCATTCTGGATATGCAGAAACTGCGGACACATCCACGACAATGAAAGCGCACCCGAAAAATGTCCCGTCTGCAAACACCCGAAAGCATACTTCGAACTGCGTGTAACCAACTATTAATTAAAACCGGGAAACCTTCGCATCCATAAACACGAGACAGGCGTAAACACGAGATAAGGCTGTTGCAAAATGAGCAACAGCCTTTGTTTTGAATACATTAGAGCACAAGAGAACCGTCTCCTTGTGCTCTATTCCGGATCGCCACGTCGCTTTGCTCCTCGCGATGACGAAGTTTTACTTTTTCTTGCTTTTTCCGCTGCGTTCGAATTGATTAAACTCGCCGTTTTCTATTTTTATGAGTTTTTCGTCATATTCTTCTTGTGTGATTTTGCCGTCTGCGAGTTTTTGCTCCAGCTTGTCGAGCAGTTTTTCGGTTTTTTCCGCAATCTGCTCATCGGTTAGCGGCAGCCGCTCTGCTTTATTTGCTCTACCCGCTCTGTCAGCCCTGCTCATTTTACCATCTCTATCGGCTCTGTCCGATACTTCCAATCTGTTTCTTCTTTGACTCTCGTCACCTCTCCGGTCACGGTCGATTGAAGCATAAGCATTTTGAACTTCAGAACCATCAGAGTGTTCGGAATGCTCGGGATTCTTAATTTCCGAATCTTCTATATGCATAATCCGGTCAGGTCTTTGGTCCCTGTTACCGCCTCTGTGTCCGTGACCGGTATTGGTAATAATTAATGCTGCCGATAGCCCTGCAATAACTGCGAAGGCGACTGTAATAACTGCTACAAACTTTGCGTTTCTCTTCAAAAAATCTATCATAAAAGAAACTCCTTTCTTAAATTTTGTCTGTTGCTATGTACTCTTTTGCCACATGTGTCATTGATATTATGATAAAAAAATTGTATGAATTACGTATTAATATTGTATAAATAAAGTATGAATGCTTTAGAATTCCTAAAGCATTGTTTTACTTCTTAAATTTTATTGCAATATTTGCTTAATTTTTGTTCTTCGTGTTATACGGTGAACTTTCTTCTGCAACAGCAAAATGTTAAGCTTGATAGTGTTGATGGGATTATATATAATTGGCGAAGAGATTTCGAAAGGGTGGTGTATATGGCACGGGTGCTTGTTGTTGGTGCAGGGGTGACCGGATATGTTGCAGCATATACACTTGCAGAGCATGGGGTGGAAGTCACAATTGTGGAAAAAGCCGATACATTCGGGGGTAAAGTCCTTTCCTACGGATGCAAAGCAGAAGAGGAGTGCCAAAACTGCGGACTTTGCCTGACAACAAGATTGTGGAGCAATGTATATGAACAAAAAAATATCCACACTGCATTCAATTCCACGGTTTCAGATGTTTCAAAGAAATCAGGCAAGTTTTCAATTAAACTTGATGAAGGTTCGGATGCTCTCAACTATAAAAAGTTTGACTTTAATAATTTCGATGCAATAATTGTTTGCACAGGGTTTGAACCTCTTCTGCACAGTCTCTTTGCACATTTACACATCGACTGCACCGAAGGTCTTATAACAGGAAATCAAATAGAAAATCTCATGCTTAATCGCACTCCCGATAAAATATTTGAAAATCCGCCAAAAAGCATTGCATTTATTCAATGTGTCGGTTCCCGCGATCAAAATGAAAGCGGCAATTATTGTTCAAAGGTCTGCTGTGCGTACTCAACACGTTCTGCAAGGGTAATACACAGCTATTATCCGGAGTGTGAAATAGTTTTTTTCTATATGGAGCTGCAAAATGTCAAAGGTGGCGATTATTATAAGGAGCTTCGGGAGCTTGGCATTAAGTTCATCAATTGCAGACCTTTAAAAGTGACGGGCGGTTCACCTGTTATTATTGAATATGATAATCAGGCAGAGGGTATTTTAAGAAAAGAGTTTGATTTAGCCGTTCTGGCTGATGGTATTTGTGCCGGCAGTGAGAACAGCCGGATTGCCGGGATTTTTAAGCTTGACATGGATAAAAACGGCTTTTTGCAAGCTGTTGGTGATGATTCGGGCATATATGTTGCAGGATGTGCAAGAGCTCCTATGAAAATCGAGGAAGCTTACGCAGATGCTGTTACGGTTGCGGGTAAGGTTTTATGTCAAATAAACAAGCAGTAAATATTTTATTAATCGGTGAAAACAATTGTAATAACTACGTCTGTGAGTATTTTTCACAAAAGGGTTTTTCAGTTGCTTGTATTACCGATGTGTTTTCAATACGCACTTTTAGCGGGGAAATCGGGAATTTCACTGTAAACACCAATGATTCTGAGCTTAAAGCTGATTTTGTACTAATAACCGAGCATCCGTCTGCCGTTTATGAAATCAAGCAAGGGGATAGTTCAGGTAAAGGACCCGTTGTATTTCTTCTCGACTATAACCACGAGTCACCTCCGGCGGCATCAATATACGCACTGGAAAACGCAGTGCAACTTGCAAGAAAAAAGAAGAAAGTATACTATCTTGCAAAATATATCCGGACTGCAGGGCAAGGTGTTGAAGACCTTTATAAAGAAGCGCGCAAATCAGGGGTAGTTTTCTATAAATATAGTGATTTGCAAATAGATTTTTGTCCTGATGATGATGAATATACATTAAAAATGAACGGTTTGTTTCCGGATGATGAGCCAAAACTTTCCATACAAACTAAAAACATATTTATAGATAACAGCATGGATGTCAGCGAACGTTTTCTTAATATTGCAGCTAAGTTAAACTTGAATACGAATAAACAGGGTTTTCTCACAGAGGACAGGTATTTTCTCGCTCCTGTGCTTACAAGCCGCCGCGGGGTTTACCACCTGACACGTGACCTTGCGGCAGAACGGCTAACCGAGGGTTTGGATACTATTTTAGTAAATATGCAGCTGTATATGGATGATGAAAATACTAACGCTATTATTAATACTGCCACAGTTGACGGAAATAAATGCATTTTCTGCTACAACTGCTACCGTTCCTGCACCCATGCAGCTCTTGAACCCGATTTGAAGGAAAACCAAATGCAATGCCTGTCAAACGCCTGCGAAGGCTGCGGCATTTGCCTTGGCATATGCCCCGCCAATGCTATTACGCTTGGCGAAGCAGGGGGACAGGTACAGTGTTTCACTTCTTCTGGAGCACAGGGGGACGGTTCTCTTGTGTTCTCACCATTATCATCTGAACTATCAGGCTTTATACCGAAGAACACAAGAGAACCGTCCCCCTGTGCTCCAATGTCCCCTTCTGATTCCCGCAAAACCCTTATGATTTACTGCGAAAATTCCGGAGGGTGGAATATGAAAGAACAAAATAAGCTTGATGATGTTTGTGTTCTTGATGTGATTCCCGTGCCTTGCGGCGGTTCAATTGATGTAAAATATCTTTCAAGCGGGCTATTGGAATATGATAAAGTATTATCCGTGGTTTGCCATGATGATTCCTGCCGTCATTTTAACGGAAGCAAGCGAGCATGCGTTCAAACAGAGCATTTACAACGTTTACTGGATGCTTCGGGCATAAAAACAAAAAAAGCCGGTATCATAAAAGCATCGATAGCTACGTATAAAATGCACTATGAAATTATGGCATTTGCCGAAGCAAGCTCATTATGACTGATGCACTTATAGACTTCACTCACCACTTATCTCAAACTAAGGAGTACTACCTATGATAGTTGCCGAGCAAAAGAAAATAGACGAAATCATCCGCTCTGTTGAACCGTTTAAGAATGTTGTCGTTGCAGGCTGCGGGGGCTGTGTTACCGTCTGCATGTCGGGCGGTGAAAAAGAAGCAATGCAGCTTACAAATCTTCTAAAGCTCTCCGCAAAAGAAAATAACCGGGATATGACCGTGACAACCACAACACCGTTTCGGCAATGTGATACGGAGTTTTTGGATGAATGTGAAAATGAACTCAAAGATGCCGATTGCATTTTATCTATGGCTTGCGGTGCAGGTGTTCAATTTATGGCTGAAAAATTCCCCGACAAGGTAGTTTTACCGGGGCTTAATACACTATTCATCGGTGTAAACAGAGACCTTGGCTACTGGACGGAAATGTGTCAGGGCTGCGGGAGCTGCGTTCTCGAAAAAACAGGCGGAGTCTGCCCTGTTGCAAGATGCTCAAAAAGCCACTTCAACGGGCCCTGCGGCGGTTCGGGTGACGGCAAATGTGAAATCG
>WQXS01000052.1 GCA_009784725.1 Oscillospiraceae bacterium | reverse complement strand
GAATATTGTCTTCTAAAAGATCCATAAATATGTCGCCGCCTTTTTGCATTAATGCATTTTGCGTTGGTTCATCTTTAATATCCGGCAGTTCTGACACAATTCTGGCAAACTCACGTATTTTTGCAAATGTTTCTACAATTGCAAGTGTCGTTTGTGTAGCGGTTGAGCTTTTAAGGATAGTAGCAAGCATGTACAAACCTTTTTCTGTGAATGCTTTTGGAATATATTTTGTATGCTGCCCTCTACCGTTATTGTCTAAGGTGAAAATTTTTAACCTTAAAGAATTCCACTCTTCCGTACTTAAGGATATGATATATCCCGCAGGAAATTTTTCCGGATTGTTCTTAACTGCCCGATTAACATCTTTTGTTTCAATACCATATAGTTCAGCCACGTCCTTGTCGAGGAGCACCTGTTGATCTTGGACTGTAATAACCCTTTTTTCTACTTCTTCAAATTTAATTAATTCACTCATGATTTTGAACCTCATTTCTAATAATTTTACTGATTGAACCTATAATTTGCACTATATACAAACAAGCCAAACCCTGCAATACACACGATTTTCACCACAATTCATGAAAAAAGTGCGTTTTTAATCATTCATTTACAACTTCTAATATGTTAATGTAGAAATATTCACCATATGTTTCATGAATTCATGTTTTTCAGTTTATTTTTAATTTAGGAATGTGGAGCTTTTTCAGTTGACTCTGAAAGTAATCACATTATATATTTTACAGCGATATGCAAAATATAGTTGACAATACGCAATTTATACAGTACAATAGGGGTCGTGAGGTGATGCTTATGAAAAACAAGCAAATGAAAATTGCCCGAATTGAGCACGATTTATCACAGGAACAGCTTGCAGAACTCGTTGGAGTAACAAGGCAAACCATCGGTATGATAGAGTCCGGGAACTTTAATCCTTCAATAAATCTTTGTATTGCCATCTGCAAAGCACTCAATAAAACATTAAATGACTTATTCTGGAGGGTAGAATAAATGAAAAGATTTCGTAAAATTGTAGATGAACGGCAGGAATCGGAGTTGCTAAAAATAGGAAACAGTTCTTTTACCGTAATGTTATTTTCGTTGATCGCAGTAATGATTGTACAAATGTTTATATTTAACTTCGAGTTCAAATATCTTGCGGGTTATTTTATTGTGTTGATAATTGTCATGATTTGGGTAGTAGCATGTTCAATAAAGCGAGGAGCATGGGAGTTTTATACGAAACCCGGTATAAAATCTTATATTATATATAGTTTAGCCTTTGGTATTGGATTAAGTTTACTAATTACAGCATTAGGGTATTTTATACATGAAATATCATTACCACATGCTTTTCGATTCTTTGTTATCAGCTTTGCTACAATATCAATTCCTATGTTCATTATTTATATCATATTAGGAACAATCATAAAAAAGCGACAAGAAAAACTTCAACAAAATTTCGACGACGACAGCATATAATAAACACAACGAACACAGGGGGACGGTTCTATTGTGCAGCACACGAGAACCGTCCCCTTGTGCACTCTATATTACTAAGATTATCTATAATGCCATAAACAGGGACGGTTCCAATGTCGCATTAGCAAGACACCGGAACCGTCCTTGATATTTTACTTACACTTTTACGATATAGCAGACGATTCTGTTTGTTTCCTGGAAGCCCATGAATTTGTGGAATGCCTGGCTTGCTTCGTTGTCGATGCTGCAGTCGGAGGCAAGTTCGGTGCAGCCGAAGTCTTTTGACCATTTTTGTGCATGTTTTATCATTTTCTCGGCAATTCCTTTGCGCCGGAATTCGGGTTTTACATATAATCCTTCAACATAACCTGTAAGGCGTGAGTTTGTTCCTTCAACATAATCGCTGCGAAGCGAAAGACTCAGGAAAGCAGCAGGTTCACCGTCTTCAAGGTACATAAACTCGTTTTTAAACAAACCCTCATGGCTCATCCTGAGAACGGAGTCCACTGTAAGCTCGGGCCACAGTGCCACACATAACTGTGCCCATTCATTTTCATTTTCTTTATTAACCGAAACTATCATTTGTATCCCTATTCCTTTCTTTGCCGCATTTACTTACATCACTTTTCTGCCTATAAATATAACACAGCATTATTGTGATTGCTATGTAATATAATCATCATTATTACAAACTTATTTATCCGCCAACTCTGCCAACCGCTTTTTCAGAACAAAAATATTAACCATCAGGCTTATAAAGCCAAATGTCAGCACCATTGCAAATAACGGCGCAAAGCCGACCCCTTCCAAAATTGGCGCAAACAGCAGCACGATAGCTGATGAAACCGATGCTGAAATTATTGTAAAGACCCCTACATATAAGGGGATTTTTGTTTGCGGACTAACTTCGGCAAAGAGCAGCTGCGAGGATGCAAGTGTCCCGCTGTTGCATATGTTTGCAAGCGCCCATGCAACAAACAGCACATAAAGTGAATGAATCGTCAGAATCAAAACCCCTGCAGCAATCAAGCAGTTTGCGGCTATCACAGCAACTGTTCTCGGACCGAATCGGTCAATCACGTATCCGAACGAAACGTTGCCTATTGCAGCCGACAAAATCGCAAGTCCCGCCAATACCGCAACATGTGTTTCCGTTGCGGAAAATTCACGTATTGCATATAAAGTGTAATAAGGAAGAATCGAGTTTGCCATTGCAAGGAAAACGCATGTAAGTATCATTGCCCGAAACGGAGGATTTGTTCTGACTGTTGACGGCATTTCCCTTAAATACTGAGAAATGCTCATTGGCTCATTTGGGATAAAATCATCACTTTGGCGCATCGAGAAAAAAATTACTACATTAACGAACAAAAAGAACGCACCCAATGCAAATATAGTCATAAAGTTATACGGAAATACAATCCGGTTTAAAATCAGCGGTATCAGTGCCGACATGCCGACACCGAGAAAAGAGCCTATTGCAAGGCCGTAACCCCGTAATGTACCTCGTTTATCGGGCGGAAGCAGCCTGATAATAAGAGGTGTAAAAAAGATTGCATATGAGCCGACAAAAATATTAAATATAAACCAGAAGAACAAAAACAGATTAATAAGTGTCGGATGTGAGCCGGAAAATACCGGTATCAGTAAAACAAATAATAGAAACGACAGCCTTTGAGCCAATAGAATCCTCGCAAATGTTTTATGCATAACCTTTGCACGTGACGCAATATAACCGAAAACCGGCTGAGTAACCAAAACACAAACAAGCGCCATAGTAGTCGCCAAAGCAATTTGAAAGGTTGAAGCCCCGAGCTGATCTAAAAAGTACGGTATAACCGATGTAATGGATATCAAAGCCATCGACGGCATAAACGTTATACCATCGATGAAAAACATTTTCATATTATGATTGATATTTTCTTTGCTTCCGTACATGTGTTACTTCCTCTCAGGATAAATCCATTCTACATTATTTAATCGCACGGCGCAAATGGGAGCACAATACTCTGAGTTTGTTCTGTTACGGTGCCATTAATATTTACCATATTTGTTGTTTTGAAAATTAATTGGTAAATAATGCTAAAGTTTAGCTAAATATTTACGATAAATATGGGTAGAGGGGTGATTTTGTCATTTTTTGGGATATTTTCTCGAAAGGTGGCACAGAGGCGACAAGGATGTCGCTTTTTGACTTAACGTTTGCGTTAAAGTCAACAAAATCAAGGAGGAAATATAAGATGGTTATCCAAAGCTACGATGTCAAGACCAGCTCTGAGCGTACTTTCGTATCGGTGCAATCGGTAAATATGCTGGCAACACGAGACCTTAACACGGCAAGAGCGATTATGAGAAACACGCCGCAGCAGCCTTCTCAAGGATCGCAAAATTCTCAGGGAGCGCAAGGTAATCAAAACGCACAGGGGAATCAAAATTCTCAGGGAGCGCAAGGCAACCAAAACTCTCAAGGTGCGCAAGGCAATCAGAACTCCCGGGGAGCACAAGGCAACCAAAATGCGCAAGGCAATCAGAATTCTCAGGGACAGGATGAAGACTTAGCAGAAATTACAAGTACCGGAAGAAGAGGCAGAAGAGGTGTTGACAGCGAACACTTCAAGCGTTTTTTGAAAGAGTTAAAGGATCAAAGTATTTCTCATATTGCAAGAAATTCTTCAGCTTCTTTTCTTTCAAAAGCAAGATTTTCCAAAAATTCATTCATACCGGGCAATCCGCAGGAGCTGAAAGCACAGCTGCTGCAAATGATGCTTGAACATCTTACCGGGAAAAAAACAGAATTTAGTTCGACAAAGCAAACAGAAAAAAACGGAGATATTCATAACTTTTCAAGATCAAGCTCATGGTCTTTTGAAGCAAACATCAATTTGTCCGGGTTTTTCGGGGGTGTGTTCGGAAATGATGCAATACGCGCAGAACGTATTGACGGCTGGAGAGTCGAGCAATTTAATTACGAATCCGAACAAGTATCATACTCTGCTCAGGGAGTGGTGAAAACAGCAGACGGCAGGACCATTAATGTTGATATCAACATGTTTATGTCGAGAGAATTCGTTTCGTACATGGGTATTGACGTTGAAGCTATGCGTCCTATTGACCCGCTGGTAATTAATTACGGCGGTACGGCAGCTTCTCTGACCGGTGACAGATTCCAGTTTGACCTTACGATGGACGGCTCTTTAGACCATCTGTCGGTTCTGGGTGAAGGCAGCGGTTTTCTCGCTGTCGATTGGAACGGCGACGGAGTAATCAATGACGGCAGCGAATTATTCGGACCAAACACAGGCTGCGGTTTCACTGAGCTTCGGCAATATGATACCGACGGTAACGGTTGGATAGATGCAAATGATGAAATTTTCGACAAACTCGTTATATGGCACCGTGACAAGGACGGAAATGACACTGTTTTCACATTAAAAGAATTGGGAATTGGGGCGATTTACCTCGGTGATATTGCTACCGAATTTTCATTCAAGGATGATAACAACGAAACACTCGGAATCATGCGCTCAACAAGCTTTTTCATCAAAGAATGCGGTGGTGCGGGTACAGTATCACACATTGACATGATGATATAAAAAACAAAAGAACGGTTTAATGTATTCCTGTTAAGGATGATGCAGAAAATAAAAAACCCCTCACTGACCAAAGAATTCAAAATATCAGGTTTGCCAAAAGCAGGAGTTGAAGAAAAAAGCTTCAACTCCTGTTCTTTATATACATTTATAATATAACTTAGCACCACTTAATGACAATTATAAACCTGATACGTTTATTTTATTGTGAGATATATCGGCATATGCTAGAATATGGAAGCGTAAAATGTGAAGAATGTTATAATGAAAATGTGCAGAAAGTTAAAATGGAAATGTGTTGAAAGTTAAAATGGAAATGTGTTGAATATGAAAGAAAAAACATATGAATTTGAAGCTGTAATACAAAAAGTACCCGATATCGACGGTGCTTATGTAGCCGTGCCATATAATATTAAAGAGAAATTCGGAAAAGGCCGTTTACCTGTTCGTGCAACATTTGACGGTCTCTCTTATGATGGAAGCATAGTAAACATGGGCGTCAAAAACCCTGACGGCGGAGTCTGTTATATAATCGGTATCCGCAAGGATATCAGGGCAAAAATAGGTAAACAGCCGGGCGATATGGTGAAGGTTACATTTATGGAACGGTAAGGCAAATATAGAACGATAAGACAAATTGCAAGGTTGTGTCTTATGTGTCTTGATTGCATGGTGGATGCGCATGGTGAGACATAGCACAGGGCAGCGTCTTTAATTAGCGGGAGTTTATTTGTGAATTCTGATAAAAACAAAATAAATTTGGAAAAAGAAAGATACAAAACTTTTGATGCAATCCGGTTTGTGCTTAAGGTGTCGCCGGTTTGTACGGTTTTGCATTTTTTGATGTCAATTACACATGCTATCATGCCGACTGCCGCAATGGCGCTTGCTACGGCAAATTTTGTTGATACTGCAACCGCTATATTACATGGTGAACGTTTGCATGATGATATATATTTACCGCTTATTATTTTACTGATTGTAATGGGTATATTCACAACCATCGGCTCTGTTACTCAGTTAATTAGCGCTAGGATAAGATTAAAATTACAACAGACACTAAAACCGGCAATTGTAGAAAGAAATGCAGCACTTGACTTTAAGTATATAGAAAACGCCGAAAGCTGGGAGCTTATCTCCCGTGTTTCCCGTGACCCCGTTAACTCCGTCATGGAGGGCTTCGGCGCAATAATGTCATTTATGCAGGTTATTATATGCATTGCAGCAGTACTTATCTTAATTGTGACGCAGGTTTGGTGGGCAGCATTAATAATTATAGCCTTCTCCACACCGATGATTTGGCTGTCAATCAGAGCAGGAAAAAAGAATTATCAGGCAGGACGTGATGCAGAAAAATTCAACCGCCGCCACGAATATCTAAATGAAGTTCTGACAGGGCGCGATGCAGTTGATGAACGTACTCTGTTCGGATATGGCAAGGATGTAAGCAATAAATTCTATGAACAATACGAAGCAGGACGAAAGCTGCAGTTAAAAGTAACCCTTAAAATGTTTATTATTACAAAGGGTTCAAGTTTGATTCTTGTACTGATTGCTCTTTTAATTGCTTTAACCCTAATTGGCTCAGTGGTATCGGGGGAATTAAGTGCAGGTATGTTCATGGGTATAATGAGCGCAGTATTTGGAATGGTTCAACAGCTTGGATGGCAGCTTTCGGGTTCTCTCGAAAACATATCAAAAGTCAGAGAATATATGAAGGACTTAACCGAGTTTGTTGAATTGGGTAACCAAAGAAGACAAGGGGACGGTTCTCCTGTCTTGGTTGATGGAAATCAATTTATGAATTTACAAAACGCATCCGGTAAGACAGAAGAACCGTCCCCGTGTCTTGATATTCTTTGTGCACCCGATGCAGAGCCTCCGGTGTTTTTGTCTCTGGAGTTTCGAAATGTCAGCTTTCAGTATCCAAGCGGTGACCGTCTTATACTGGACGGGTTGTCGTTTTCACTTGAAGCAGGAAGGCATTATGCTTTTGTCGGAAAAAACGGAGCGGGTAAAACAACAATAACCAAGCTGCTTACGGGTTTATATACACAGTATGAAGGTGAAATACTTATAAACGGGAAGGAATTGCGCGAATATCCTTCAAGCACGCTAAAGGCTTTATTTTCTGTTGTATATCAGGATTTTGCGAAGTATTACGTTTCGCTTAAAGATAATATCAAGCTCGGTGATGCTGCAGGAGAAAGTAATGACGAAAGAGTCGCCGACATTGCAACAAAAGCGGGGCTTGATGAAATAATTGCCGAGCTAAAAGAAGAAATGGATACCCCTCTCGGGAAAATCCTTGAAAACGGACAGGATGTATCGGGCGGTGAGTGGCAGCGCATTGCAATAGCCCGCTCGCTTATTAGCCGTGCTCCCGTAAAAATGCTCGATGAACCGACTGCAGCGCTTGACCCCATCAGCGAAAGCCGTGTTTATAATGAGTTCGAAAAACTGATGCAGGACAAAACAACCGTTTTTATAAGCCACCGTCTTGGTTCAACAAAGCTTGCCGATGAAATTTTGGTTATTGATGACGGAAAAATAATCGAGCGAGGTAGACATGATGAGCTGATGGACTTAAACGGATTATATGCCGAGATGTTTGAAGCGCAAAGGGGGTGGTATCAATGAATAATGAGACAGAAAATAATATAACGAAGAAAGAAAAAACTTCGGTTCTAAAGACATGGATACGTATAATTCCAATATCATATAAAGCAACACCATTGGATAATACAATAAATAATATTATGGCACTTGTTCATGGCGGGTTGTTTGCCGTAACAGTCATTGCTACGCAGTATTTATTTGATGCAATTACCGAAGCCGCTGCAGGCAGGGCTGATTTTTGGGATTGTTTTTATCCGCTTCTTATTTTATCAGGTGTAACATTCGGTACACAGATATTAAACGGAATACACAATTTCCACGCAGATGTACTGTTCAAAAAAGCGTCAGGCAGGCTTATGACATTGCTCCATGATAAATTTATGCGTGTTGACCCTGCCCGGTTTGAAGATACGGATTTTCTTGATGATGTAAATAAAGCCCGGGAAGGCGTTTATACGTTACCGTATGTAAGTATGTCTTTGTCGATATTTATACTGTTTTACGGTACCTATTTTGCTGCAATAGGGTCATATTTATTTAATCTTAAGCCTATACTTCTGATTACACTGCTTGTTGCGTTTATTCCTGCCATGCTTGCTCAGCTTGTGCGCATAAAAGTATTTACAAAGCTTGAAGAACAAAGCGCTCCGCTCCGGCGTGAGTTTGAATATTACCAAAAAACTATGTGTGACAGGGAGTATTTTAAGGAAACACGGATTTTAGGTGCATATAAATTTTTCCATAAATTATTTTCGGAAACTCTGGTGCTGCTTTCACATAAAACCTGGAAGGCTGAACGCAAAACAGCTTTATTGCAGCTGACGTTAAACATATCAACCTTTGCGGGAATGGCGTTTGCATCATATCTGCTGTTTGCGGCAACAATGGCAGGTGAGATAAGTGTCGGTGCATTTGCTGCCGTATTTTCTGCTTTGGGAATGATTTTCTACATTATGCAGGAAATATTTGATATGCATATGAGCAATATCAACAAGGAAATTGGTAAGCTCGCTAATTTTGTAAGAATGATGGATTTACCGGAACGAACAGGTGCAGATGAAATGCCGGAGTTTGAAAAGGGTATTATTGCGGAAAATGTTACTTTTACGTACCCGGGCAGGGATGAGCCTGCTGTGAAAAACGTTTCGTTATCTGTTAATAACGGGGAAACGATTGCAATAGTCGGAGAAAACGGTGCAGGGAAAAGCACGCTGGTACGTCTTCTGACAGGAGTTTACCGGCCATCGGAGGGTGAGGTAATCGTTGGCGGGCTGAACACTTCTTTTACTTCACCGGCTTCTATATATGAAAGGATATCCGGTGTTTTCCAGAAATATCAGCGGTATAAGATGACGTTAGCTGAAAATGTGATTATCAGTGATATTGGGAGTGATTTGTTTGTAAATCCTGATGCTTCTGCTTCAAGCAGTAAGTTTGCTGACAGTAAGTTTGATGATTGTGATGCAAAAAACTTGGCAATCGATACAGCTTTAAGCGAAGCGCATTTTGACATGGATGAAGTAAAACATGATACCATGCTGTCTCCGGAATTTGACGGCATTGACTTATCCGGAGGACAATGGCAAAGGCTTGCAATTGCAAGGGGATTATACCGCAAGAACGATTTTATTGTCCTTGACGAACCCACCGCTGCAATCGATCCGATTGAAGAAGCGAGGGTATACACACAGTTTCAAAAACTGGCGGAAGGCAAGAGCGCAGTCATTGTAACCCACCGCTTAGGTTCGGCAAAGCTTGCTCACCGCATAATTGTAATGGATGCGGGAGAAATTATTGCAACTGGTACACATGACGAACTGATTGCCGCAAAAGGAAAATACGCCGACATGTGGTCGGCGCAGGCAATGTGGTATGAACGTGAACCGGACATGGTTTAAGCATCGTAAGGTATCGTTTATTTTATTATTAATTTCTGGAGTATGATCAATAATTAAATAGTAAACAAAGAAAAACAACAAAGTTATGAATATTACAACAACTGCTGCAATTGCAATTCTAACTTTGTGCTGCATTTTTCACAAAACATTAATTTACTCCAAATTAATTATTAGCATTTCACACGGCTCTAAATAGACAATCTAGCAAGCTTTGCTTTAAGCTCCGCTATTTCTTTATTTTTATCAGCAATCTCAGCATCCTTTTCAGCGGTCAGTTCAGCCATTGCAATGCGATGTTCTTCGTCTCTAATCTCAAGATCCCTCTCAAGGTTATACTCTACCATCAACATATTATTTACCTCCGTTCCATGTTCTGTCAAAAATGTACCGAGTATATTCTGTGACAGACCCCATCTTGTTGTTTCCTTGATTACGTCCGATAAAGTTTCTTTTGTTGGGTTCAAGCCCATTAAATGTTCTATCAATGCGGTGTAATCGCTAAGGGTTTTACTTTTTTGGAATAATTCATCATTATATCCGGAGTTTATGTTTACGACCCTTACCGTTAACTCAAGGCTACCGAACTTGCTCTGCGATTCATCCGAAGTCAGATACGCATCAGACAATTTAAGTGTCTGTTCGCTTGGAAAAGTTTTGAAAAAAGTGTCGATTTATACTCACGGTTTGCTTTCATTGTTCTTACCTCCATATTATATGATTAATTTTCGATATTTTCAAGAAAAAAGTGCCGTATATCAATAACGGTACGGTAGCATGTGTTTGAAAAAACTGTCAATATACATAAACTGGTGAAAAAGGTTATAGTGTTACTTCTTTTTCTGTTGAATTCCACACGATTTTAATCAGTTCAACCCTGAAATTGTGAAATTTTCTACATTTGATATTTTTTGCATGGATATAGTTGATTTATCACGCAAGAACATATAATGGAGACGGTTCTCAATCATCCACTTGTCTTTTAGCCGGAATATTACTATAATAGAATCAAATAAAATTACCGGAGGTTGATATGTATCTAAAAGATGAAGGGAAAATGTGGATTGCGACGGGTAAAGAGCCGATTTATATGATTCCTAAAATGGCTAACAGGCACGGGTTGATAGCAGGTGCGACCGGGACAGGTAAGACTGTTTCAATAAAAGTTCTTGCGGAGACATTCAGCGACATGGGAGTTCCTGTGTTTTTAGCCGACATAAAGGGCGATGTTTCCGGAATCTGTAAGGCCGGTGAGCCGAATAAGCATGTTGATGAACGTGTGCAAAGTATGAATATAAAGGATTTTTCATACAGCTCATATCCGGTCCGGTTCTTTGACGTATTCGGACAAAAAGGCATTCCTGTACGTACAACAGTATCTGACATGGGACCGATTCTTATAGCCCGTATTCTTGACTTGAACGACACTCAAGAGGGTGTATTGCAAATTATTTTCAAAATCGCAGACGATAACGGCTATTTGCTCATTGATCTGAAAGACCTGCAGGCAATGGCTCAGCATATCGGAGAACATGCAAAAGAATACACAACAACATACGGAAACATTTCCGCTCAAAGTGTCGGAGCAATTCAAAGAAACCTTCTTGCTCTGGAAACAAGCGGCGGTAAAATTTTCTTCGGTGAGCCGGAGCTCGATTTACACGATTGGCTTGTTTGCAATGAAGAAGGACGCGGATATATAAATGTTCTCGATTGCGTAACACTTGTTCAAAGCCCGCTGCTCTATTCAACATTTCTTTTATGGATGCTTTCAACGCTGTATGACATGCTGCCGGAAGCAGGCGACCTTGAAAAACCGAAAATGGTATTTTTCTTCGACGAGGCTCATCTTCTGTTTAATGATGCTCCGAAAGCATTGCTGCAAAAGGTTGAGCAGGTTGCCAGATTAATCAGGTCAAAGGGTGTCGGCATATATTTTATCACTCAATCACCATCTGATATCCCCGATAATGTGTTGTCACAGCTCGGAAATAAAGTACAGCATGCTCTGCGCGCATATACTCCGAAAGACCAAAAAGCTGTAAAATCTGCAGCTGCTTCATTTCGCCCGAACCCTGATTTTAACAGCGAAACTGTACTCGGAGAACTTGAAACAGGTGAAGCGCTTATATCAATGCTCGATGAAAAAGGCGCTCCGATGATAGTCGAGCGTGCTTACATGCTCCCGCCCAGAAGCTTTTTGGGAGTAGCAGAGCAGGAAACCGTTAATAAAATAATACAATCCTGCCCGTTATATACCAAGTATCATGATGCAATTGACCGTGACTCCGCATATGAAAAAATCCATCGCGAAGATGACGCACAGCAGCAAGCTGCAGAGCAGCAGCAGGCCATGCAACAACAGCAGGCCGCACAACAGCAGCAACAGCAACAAGCCATGCGGCAGCAACAGCAATATGCCCAACCAAGGCAAAGCTCATCTCGAGGTTCAAAGAAAAGCGCAACTTCAGGCGTGATGAACAGCGTCCTAAAAAGCGCACTCGGCCAGGTAGGTAGAGAAGTAAGCAGAGACCTGGTACGCGGGTTGCTAGGCAACCTAAAAAGATAATACAAAAGCAAAAGAACCATCCCCATGTTAAAAACACTCGGGGATGGTTCATGTCTGTTTAACACAAAAAATTGAAAGAAGAACACATATGCTGACCTTGTATTTTTCCGGAACCGGAAACACAAAGTACATAGCGGAATTATTCAGCCGTAAAATGGAAACGAGTTGCTTTTCCATTGAGGATGAAATCAATTTTGTACAGGAAATCAAGTCGCATGATACGATTGTTTTCTGTTATCCTATCTACGGTTCGAGGGTGCCTCGAAATATGCGGGAGTTTGCCGCAAGGTATATGAGTGATTTAAACGGTAAGAAAATAATAATTTTTGTCACTCAAATGCTCTTTTCCGGTGATGGCGCAAGAGTTTTTACGGACATGTTTTGGGATAATTCCATTGATGTTATATATGCCGAGCATTTTAATATGCCAAATAACGTCAGTAATATACTGATATTTCGTGAACAAAGCAAAAAGAAAATCCAAAAATACATTAATAATGCCGAAGAAAAGATGTCCAAAGTATGTGGTGATATAAAAAACGGAATTGTCAAAAAGCGCGGATTTTCATTTTTCTCACAAATTCTCGGAAATATTCAAGGTAAATCATGGCAGGGTAACAGTAAAGAGATTTATCCCGCAACATCATCTGTTGAGTATAAGGCTCAAACAGGTGTGAAAATACACAAAAGCTGCAATGCATGCAACCTTTGCGTAAATATCTGTCCTGTCAAAAATCATATTAATACTAATGGTAAAATAACACAACGAGGTAACTGCATTGTGTGCTACCGATGCGTTAACAAATGCCCGAAAAGAGCAGTAACCGTTATGATGCTGAACATAAGACCCCGATGGCAATATAAGGGTATTGGAGCCGTTCCCCCGACATAAAGCACTTGTGCTCTGCCTTATATTATACTGTGAAGTGTCTTGATTAATTCGTTTACTGCGGTAATAGCCAAGGATAGCCAAGGGGACGGTTCCCTGTCTTATGTGGCATTATTTTTGTTGACTGTGAAGTAGGTTTATACTTTATGCTCAGAATAAATACTTTTAAAGGAGATTATTCTGATGTATAAAATAATTGTTGATGAGGAGTTTAGGTTACTTCTGCCGAAATTGGATAAGGCTACTTATGAGTCTTTGGAGAAGAATATAATTGCGCATGGGGTCAGAGACCCGCTGGTTGTTTGGAATGATATTCTTATCGATGGGTATAACAGATATAGGATATGTACCGAGCATAATTTGCCGTTTGCTGTTGTAAGCATGGAGTTTAACTCACGTGATGAGGTACAAAACTGGATTATTGAAAATCAAATATCACGCAGAAATTTGAATCCTGTGGAGCTTAGTCATTTCAGAGGGTTGTATTTTAATGCGGTGAAGAGGATGCAAGGGTCACGCAATCAATATATCCAGAAAAATGAAAAACCTCAAAGTGAGGTTTTTCAAAAAGGATTCAATACAGCTAAAGTAGTTGGTGAGAAATTTAATGTATCAAAAGCTACTATTGAACGAGATAGTATGGTTGCCAACTCCTTAACCGCAATCGCAGAAATATCACCCGAAGCAAAGGAAAAAATTCTTTCGGGAGAGGTAGCGGTTGACAGAAGCAAGCTTCAAAGACTCTCAAAAGCATCAAAAGATGAAATCAAAGAAGTCGTAAATCAAATCAACACAGGAACATATGACAGAAACGATTATCGTATCAAAAAGACACCCGAGAATACTGGTACGCAAAAAAACAGTAGTCACATACAGGCTGTTCAGTTCAAGTCTACAGATAATAATTTAAACTCTATAATTAATGAAATAAATAATGAAATAAACATCACAATAAACTCATTATCACCGGACAGCAGTCTCTCCGAACTAAAACAAGCATTAAAAATCCTGATAGAATCACTGGAAAAAATATTCGACAACATACTATTAAGTTGGCGCTGACACTTATTGCAACTAAATAACAGTTGCATTTCTTTTTGCCAATGAAAGTGTATTGGATTTTTATCCGCGTTTTGGTTTTTGGCAGGTGCAGGTATACAGACCGGTTCTAAAAGCTGAACTTGCCGACAGTATAGGAACACCGGAAATTTTTAGTGCGGATAGAGCCACCGGCATGAAAAAAACCGTCAAACTCGATGTTGACGACCCGAGAGTTACTAATGCTCTTAAAAACAGAAATCGCTTTTCCAATATCCTCGATTGCTTAAATACTGAATCTATTCAAATGTTTCATTTACTAAAAGATTATTCTGACGATATCTATTATCTACCCGAGTCCGGTGTGATTGTTGTTGCATATCAAGAAAATAACAGGCTTTTCATAGCGGATGTAATTGCAAGCAAACCTGTTTCATTTAAGCCGATTGTTAGCGAACTTCCGTTTAATAATATAGAAACCATTGAATTCGGCTTCTGCCCCGATTGGCTTGATGTTTCGCCGGTATGGGAACCTGTTCCAATGAGTGATTTAATGCTTTTTATCAAAGGCGACTGGAACTTACCGGACATGTTTAGATTCCCTGCAATGTTGGAGACATAAGAACATATACTTGCGCAAGTATATGTACCGTTGTATAATCTTATATATGAGGGTGTATAAGTTATGGAATCGAAAAACGGAAAAGCTGCAACCAGAGCAAAAAATAAATATAATTCAAATAACTACGACCGGATTAATGTTCTGATTCCAAAAGGACATAAACCGGACATTCTTGCGGTTGCAGAAGCTGCAGGAGATAGTCTTAATGGTTATATAACAAAAGCAATAAGTGAACGTATTCTGAGAGAAGAACATCAAACCTCAAAAAGATATACAATAATAGGCGGAATTAACGGAACTGGAAAAAGCAGCTTCACAGGTGTATTGAGAACTCAAAGTGTTGACTTGGGTACAGTAATTGATGTTGATAGAATAACTGCAGATGCCGGCGTATTACCAATAGAAGGTGGCAAGATAGCACTTCGTTGTATAGCAGAATGCTTCGAAAATGATAAAAGCTTTACACAGGAGACAACTCTTGCCGGATACAGAACGTTAAAAACTGCTCTTATTGCAAAAGAAAAAGGCTATTATATAAGTATGTTTTATATAGGTCTTGATACTGTGGAGGAATGTCTCGAGAGGATAGAAAATCGTGTAGCCAGAGGCGGGCATAAAATCGATGAGAAGGATGTTCGCCGCCGTTTCTCTGATCGTTGGAAAGCGGTAAAAAAAATACTCCCTCTTTGTGACGAAGCATTCTTTTTTGACAACGGGAACGGCTTTGCAGAAGTAGCGGAGTATGTTAACGGAGAGTTTATTTACAAATGCGAAATACACCCAAAGTGGTTGAAAGAACTATGTGAGAGCGATTAGTGGCAACAGAAATACGGGTTACTTGAACTCGCCCCAGTTTTCGCTTAGTAGTGCGGATTTGTTGTTAAAATCGACTTGATAGCGAATTGCGTGGTGGTCTTTGATTAGCATTCCGTCTGTCAGGCGGATTTCGAGGATGCAGCAGTTTTCGTCCTGCTCGTTATTTGCATGGTCATACCATTCAAACGCTTCTCGGAGTTTGGTTCTGATATCGGCATTTTCCGGTTTTAATACCCACCCGAGATTTTTTGCAATACCATGACCGGTAAACCAATCGACAGCACATATTGCGACCTCGGGATTTGCTTCAACCTGTTTCATCTTGTTCGAAAGAGCATAAGTGCTGACGTAAAATGCACCATCCACGAATAGAGCATCAACCATGCGGTTATGCATACGCTCGCCGTCTGTTGTTGCTATTGCTATAAGGCTGTCTTTACCGAATCGTTCGGACATGATATTTATTGCGTTTTCATAGTAACTCATTTGATATTTCCTTCTTTCATTATAAGTTTGCCCATAACCTGCATTGTTCAATTCGTGCTCCGTCATCGGCATGTTCATCGCCGCTGTATGAATACTTGCTTAAAACATCACACGGGAAATCAGAACAAAGCCCGCAATGCTCCAGCCCTTTACTTTCACAACAAATTTTAACGTCACATTCACCCCAAAAGGGTTTGTCCATTTGAACGCAGCCGGGGCAATCAACTTTCCATGCCTCCTTACACATTGCCGGTTCACATACAATACCGCATCTTGATTTAACCATTTTCTTTTTTCCTGCTTTCATTTTATTGTAGGTAAAGAGAATATATACCTTTTAACTTGACAACTGCATGTCATATTATAAATGTTTCTTTGAATTAATTTCGTTTTTTATCCGGCATTCCCATATTTATATTCTAAAACATGATGTTTGTATCCAAGTACAATATTTTATAAAGAATCAAAATATACTGTACAATATGTAGTATAATAATCTGAGTAAAAATAAGTCATACCACTATATTTGCTATTTCCGGGTATATAAATAGACAATTTTACACCTTAATACAGCCGGAAATTTGTATGCTTTGTTGTTTGACCGAAATTACTGTCGTGTGATATCATTAACAGCGTAAATAAAAGCAAAAATAACAGCTTCGAGAGGTGGACAAATGACGAGAATTCTGGTCGAGAAAAAAGAACCCTTTCGATTGGAAGAAAATGAAATGCTGCTCGAAATACGAGATGTCCTTAACATACCCGGAATTTCCGGGATTCGTATTTTTAGCGGGTATGATGTCGAAGGTGTAAATAATATAGAAAACGCAAAAAAAGCAGTTTTTTCTGAGG
>WQXS01000051.1 GCA_009784725.1 Oscillospiraceae bacterium | reverse complement strand
TAAAACCAGAAAAGAACGAAACCAAACCGACAAATACATTGTAAAACGCCGCGGTAAGAAGTAGGAAAGGAAAGGGATAAAGTAAATGAGTAGAAGTGTTAAGAAGGGTCCCTTTGCTGCGCCTGAGCTTTTAAAAAGAGTCGATGAAATGAACACATCGGGTGATAAAAAAGTTCTTAAAACATGGTCGCGCGCAAGCACGATTTTCCCGACATTTGTCGGACATACAATTGCAGTACACGACGGCAGACGTCATGTTCCCGTATATATAACGGAAGACATGGTCGGCCATAAGCTCGGCGAGTTTGCTCCGACACGGACATACAGAGGTCACGCCGGCAGCAGAACATCAAGATAGGGGGAAGCATCGATGGAAGCTAAGGTAGCGAAGGCACATACCAAATATGTGCGTATCTCACCGAGAAAGGTCAAAATCGTTTGTGACCTTATAAGAGGTAAAGATACTCAAACAGCAAAAGCAATTCTTTTGCAAACCCCGAAGGCAGCATCCGAGGTTATGATCAAGCTTCTCGGCAGTGCAGTTGCAAATGCCGAAAATAACCATGAGATGGACCCCGATAATCTCTATGTATCGGAGACTTATGCAAATCCCGGACCGATTTTAAAAAGAATAAGACCTGTTTCAAGAGGCAGAGCACATAGAATAAACAAAAGAACATCACACATAACCATTGTTGTCGCAGAAAAGGAATAGGAGTGCAGTATGGGACAAAAAGTTAATCCACACGGCTTTAGAGTCGGCGTAATTAAAGATTGGGATTCCCGTTGGTACGCTCGCGCAGACAAAGTGGGAGACCTTATCGTTGAAGATTATAATATACGCAAATATCTTAAAGGTCTTCTGTTTTCGGCAGGTGTTCCGAGAATTGAGATTGAACGCGACAATGCGAAGGTAAAAATATTCATTCATTGCTCACGTCCCGGTGTTGTTATCGGAAAAGGCGGTTCAGAGATTGAAAGACTTCGTCTTGATGTTGAAAAAAGAATCGGTAAGCCTGTCGCTCTTTCAATAGTTGAAGTTAAAAATCCCGACACGAATGCACAGCTGATTGCCGAAGGTATTGCTGCAAAGCTTGAAAAACGTATAGGATTTCGCCGCGCAATGAAAAACGCAATGAGCAGAGCAATGCGTCTTGGTGTCAGAGGAATTAAAGTCATGGTATCGGGACGTCTCGGCGGTGCTGAAATTGCAAGAAGCGAAGCATATCACGAGGGAACAATCCCGCTTCAAACACTAAGAGCAGATATTGAATACGGTTTTGCAGAAGCTGCAACAACATACGGCCGTATCGGTGTTAAGGTTTGGGTATATAACGGTGAAATTTTAAGCCAGACACTTCGTACAACACCGAGAACAATGGATGTTTCAAGACCTCCGAGAGAACGCCGTGATCGCTCCGACCGCAGAGGCGGCGAAAGAGGCGAACGCAGCGGCGGTGACAGAGGCGGATACGGAAGCAGACCACCGCACGGCGGCGGCAGCAGACCGCAAACAGACAGAGGTGACCGCAGACAATCATATGCGGCACATTCCGGACAGCCTTCACAGGAAGGGGGCGGTAACTGATGATATCACCAAAAAGAGTTAAGTACCGTAAACAGCAAAGAGGCCGCATGAGAGGCAAAGCCACCCGCGGCAATGAAATAACATACGGCGATTATGCATTGCAAGCACTTGAACCTTCATGGATTACAGCAAATCAAATCGAAGCAGCACGTATTGCAATGACACGCTATTCAAAACGCGGCGGCAAAGTTTGGATTAAGATTTTTCCGAACAAACCGGTAACATCAAAGCCTGCGGAAACCAGAATGGGTTCAGGTAAAGGTTCTCCCGATTTCTGGGTAGCGGTTGTAAAGCCGGGCAGAGTAATGTTTGAAATTGCCGGAGTTACCGAAGAAACTGCAAGAGAAGCAATGCGCCTTGCAGGCCATAAGCTTCCGTGCAAAGTTAAGTTTATCAAACGCGAAGGTATTGACCCGAACGTTATTAAAGTTTATAAGCAAAAACCTGAACCGATAGTACCGGCAGCTCCGATAACCGATGAAGCAGCCGAGACAGGTGGTGAATAAGATGAAGGCAAATGAGGCAAGAACACTCAGCCCCGATGAGTTACAAGACAGATTGACGGGACTTAAAAAAGACCTCTTCCTTTTAAGAATGCAGCATGCGACTAACCAGCTTGATAATCCGATAAGAATTTCACAAGTAAGAAAAGATATTGCCAGAGTCAAGACAGTTATTCGCCAAAAGCAGCTCGAGCAAGCAGGAGGATAGTTAAATGAGTGAAACCAAGACTGAAACCAGAAAATCCGGAAGAAAAACAAGGGTTGGCAAGGTAGTATCCGATAAAATGGACAAAACAATTGTTGTTGCTGTTGAAACAAGGGTACCGCACCCGTTGTATAAAAAGATAATCAAAAGAACATACAAGCTTAAGGCTCATGATGAAAATAACGAATGCGGCTCAGGTGATACAGTGCGCGTAATGGAAACACGTCCGTTATCAAAGGATAAACGATGGAGATTAGTGGAAGTAATCGAAAAGGCAAAATAACACCGTTTATTTTATAACCTGAACACTCTAAAAACTTACCGAAGGGAAGTTAACGATAATGATACAACAAGAATCATTTCTTAAGGTAGCTGATAATACAGGCGCCAAGGAAATAAAATGTATTAGGGTACTCGGCGGCTCCGGAAGAAGATACGCCGGAGTAGGTGATGTTATTGTGGCATCGGTCCGTAAAGCAGCACCTGCAAGTACCGTAAGGAAAGGCGAAGTTGTCAGAGCAGTTATTGTACGTACGGCAAAGGATGTTCACCGTGCCGACGGTACACATGTACGCTTTGATGAAAATGCCGCTGTCCTTATAAAAGAAGATAAAAATCCCAGAGGAACCCGTATCTTCGGGCCTGTGGCACGTGAGCTCCGCGACAAGGAGTATATGAAAATCCTGTCGCTCGCTCCCGAAGTAATATAGGGGGATAGTACTATGCATGTAAAAGCAAATGATACGATAATTGTTCTTGCCGGCAGAGATAAAGGTAAGCAGGGTAAGGTTATGAGCGCAGACCCCAAAGCGGGAAAGGTTCTTGTTGAAGGGATAAATGTTGCAAAGAGACATAAAAAACCCCGTAAACAAGGTGAACCCGGCGGAATTATCTCAAAAGAGACACCGATTTATGCAAATAAGGTTATGAGAATATGCCCGAAATGCAATAAGCAGACAAGACCTGCACACCGGATAAATAAAGATGGCACAAAAGTCCGGGTCTGCAAAAAGTGCGATGCAGAAATCTAGGAAAAGAGAGAGCCTTATAATATGACTAGAATGAAGAAAAAATACAAGGAAGAAGCTGCTCCCGCAATGATGAAAAAGTTCGGGTATAAAAGCGTGATGGAAATTCCGAAGGTCGAAAAGGTAGTTGTTAACGTCGGCTGCGGAGATGCCCGCGATAATGCAAAAGCCCTTGAAGCGGTTGTAAAGGATATTACAACAATTACAGGGCAAAAAGCAGTTGTAACAAGAGCCCGTAAATCTGTTGCAAACTTTAAACTCAGAGACGGAATGCCCGTCGGAGTTAAGGTTACTCTCAGACAAAGTAAAATGTGGGAATTTCTCGACAGGCTTCTCAATGTTGCACTTCCCCGTGTACGTGACTTTCGCGGCATTAGCCCGAATTCATTTGACGGCAGAGGAAACTATGCTCTCGGTCTGAAAGAACAGCTGGTTTTCCCCGAAATCGATTACGATAAAATTGAAAAAATCCGCGGAATGGATATCGTAATATGCACAACAGCAAAAACAGATGAAGAAGCCCGTGAATTATTGACATATCTCGGCGCACCGTTCATCACAACGTAGGAGGAGAAACATACATATGGCAAAGAAAGCTATGATTCTAAAGCAACAGGGAAAAGCAAAATTTTCATCCCGCCGCTATAACCGCTGTAAAATATGCGGACGCCCTCATGCATACCTGCGTGACTTCGGCGTATGCCGTATTTGTTTCAGAAACCTCGCATATAAAGGACAAATCCCCGGAGTAAGAAAAGCATCCTGGTAAAATTCCGTTATACTTCGTCTCGAAAACTCGCAGTATCTTAATACAACATCGTTTTCTCACCATCGTATAACGAAAATTTACATTTCCATTATACTTCACGCTCACAATCTCGACACCAGATGGTCAGCTTACGGCTGATACCACGGTGCGAAAACAGGCAACTGCCTGTAACTCTAACTAGGAGGACATATTTATGCAAATTACAGATCCGATAGCCGATATGTTAACACGCATCAGAAATGCCGGAGCAGCAAAACATGCAACAGTTGACATTCCCGCATCAAACATGAAAAAAGCAATAGCAGAAATATTAATGCAAGAAGGTTACATTAAGAACTACCAGCTGGTTAATGACGGTGTTCAAGGTGTTATTAAAATTACACTTAAATATAACGGATCGGAAAAAGCCATAGCCGGATTAAGACGTGTTTCAAAGCCGGGTCTCCGGGTTTATGCCGGTGCCGATGAACTGCCATATGTCCTGAGAGGCTTAGGCGTTGCCATTATTTCAACATCCAAAGGAATACTTACCGATAAGAAAGCAAGAGAGTCGAATGTCGGCGGAGAAGTCCTTGCGTTTGTATGGTAAGGGGGAGAAGATATGTCAAGAATAGGAAGAGCGCCGATAACCATACCGCCCGGAGTGGATGTAAAAATAACAGATGCAAATTTCGTGACTGTTAAAGGTCCGAAGGGAACACTGGAACAGCCGATCAGCTCAGAAATCAACATCGATGTAAACGGTGCGGAAATAAAACTGACACGCCCGACCGACACACCCCGTCACCGCAGTCTTCACGGTCTGTCCCGCACACTTATCAACAATATGCTTGTTGGTGTAACAGACGGATTTAAAAAAGAGCTTGATATAAACGGAGTGGGTTACAGAGCGGCAAAAGAAGGCAAAAAGCTTGTAATGAACCTTGGATACTCACATCAGGTAATAATTGATGAAATCGACGGAATATCAATTGATGTACCTGCGCCGAACAAAATCATCATAACAGGAATAAATAAGCAGGTTGTAGGGCAATTTGCTGCAGACGTGAGAAAGAAACGACCGCCGGAGCCTTATATGGGTAAAGGGATTAAGTATGTTGACGAAGTTATTCGCCGTAAGGAAGGCAAGACAGGCGTTAAATAAATAAGAAATAAGAATTAATAAATAAGAAATAAGAAATAAGAAATAAAAGACATTATATGAGAGATTCTCGAAAGGAATGGTCATAAAATGATTAAAAGACCGGACACAAATGCGCAGCGTAAAAAGCGCCACAAAAGAGTAAGAAGTAAAATCGCAGGAACAACCGAGCGTCCGAGGCTCAATGTTTTCCGCAGCGAAAAACATATCTATGCACAAATCATAGATGATACAAAAGGTGTTACACTTTGCTCGGCATCATCTCTTGAAAAGGACTTTAAAGGCTCAGGTTCCAATAAGGAAGGAGCACAGAAGGTCGGCAAGGAAGTTGCGAAACGTGCAAAGAAAAGCGGTATAGAAAACGTAGTATTTGACAGAGGCGGATATATATACCACGGACGTATCAAAGAACTTGCTGAAGCAGCCCGCGAGGGCGGACTGAAATTCTAACGGGAGGAGGAAACATTATGTCATACGGAAATCAAGATAATCGAGGCGGTCCGGGCGGTCAAAGACGGGATAACAGACGCGATAACCGGAAAGAAGAAGTCCAATCGGAATTTACGGAAAAAGTAGTTTCCTTAAACCGTGTTGCAAAAACCGTTAAAGGCGGACGGATTTTTAAGTTTTCCGCACTCTGTGTTGTCGGTGACGGAGCCGGCAGAGTCGGATTCGGACTTGGAAAAGCGGGCGAAATATCGGAAGCGATCCGCAAAGGAATCGAAGACGCAAAAAAGAATGTTACAACGATTACAACCTCGGGAGCAACAATTCCGCATGAAGTAATCGGTGTGTTCGGAGCCGGGCGCGTTTTACTTAAGCCTGCACCTCCCGGAACCGGTGTTATAGCCGGAAGTGCTGTTCGTGCAGTAGTAGAAGCAGCAGGGATATCCGACATAAGAACAAAATGCCTCCGTTCAAACAATCCTCAAAATGTTGTAGCAGCTACAATGGTGGGCTTAAAATCACTGCGTGATGCCTCTCAGGTTGCTTCAACCAGAGGTAAAACCATTGAAGAAATTGTCGGCTAGGAGGGGAAGATGGCTAAGAAGTTAAAAATAAAACTCATAAAGAGTTTAACAGGCAGACATGATAAACATATCGCAACTGCAAAATCCCTCGGGCTTACAAAAATAGGCAATGAAACAACACAGCCCGACAACCCGCAAACAAGAGGGAAAATAAATAAAATCAATTACATGATTGAAGTATCGGAAGTTTAAGGAGGGAGTTATTATAATGAATATTCACGAGCTTTCTCCGGCAAAGGGTTCCACCCACAGCTCCAAAAGAAAAGGCAGAGGTCACGGAACAGGAAACGGCAAAACATCCGGACGCGGTCATAAAGGTCAAAAATCACGCAGCGGCGGAGGAGTCAGAGTTGGCTTCGAAGGCGGACAAATGCCGCTTGCACGCCGTGTTCCAAAAAGAGGATTTAATAATATATTCGCAAAACCGCTGACAGCAGTAAATCTTGCATCACTTAACAGATTCAAAAGCGGAGCGGTTGTTGACAAAGCTTTGCTTCTGGAATCAGGTGTGCTGAGTAAATGTGAATATGGAGTTAAGGTTCTCGGAAACGGAAAATTAACAAAGAAACTGACAGTAAAGGCATCGGCATTTTCTGAATCAGCAAAACTCAAGATAGAAGAAGCCGGCGGAAAAGCAGAGGTGATTTAGCGCAATAAATTGCGCGAAATCACAGGATGTGCCAATTTTTCTCCGCCTGTTGCGGAAACCAAAATTGATGCACAAAACGTCAACTCCTTCACGGAAGACGATTTGTGATTCATCAATAGCGGAAGGAGTTGACGTTTACCTTGTTAGCAACATTACGTAACGCATGGAGAGTTGAAGATATACGCAAAAAGCTTCTCTTTATGGCATTTATAGTACTGATATACCGTTTGGGTAATGCTGTAACCGTCCCATATGTCGATACGGGGTTACTGAGCATATATTTCCAACAGTTAAATAATACTGTTCTCGGGTTAATTAATACCATGTCGGGCAGTGCGCTTGAGCGTGCGTCGATTTTTGCATTATCGATACAACCTTATATTAATGCATCAATTATAATGCAGCTGCTCACAATAGCCATTCCGGCTCTTGAGCGTATGCGTAAAGAAGGCGGCGAAGAGGGCAAGAAAAAGATTGAAAAAATCACACGCTACGGCACAGTCGCAATTGCTGCACTTCAAGGATATGCATATTATACTCTCATTCACAGAGGCGACGGAATAGGCGGCTCAATGCTTATGGACGGCGCCGAAGGCTGGTTGCCTGCGATAGTTATTGTTGTTACATTCATGACGGGCAGTGCGCTTCTTATGTGGATGGGCGAGCAGATTACGGAGTTTGGTATAGGAAACGGTATATCAATAATCCTGTTTGTAAGTATTGTTGCAAGATTTCCGACAGAAATCGGTCATATGATAACAAGGACAATTGCAGACCCGTCAACATGGTGGATACATCTTCTGATGCTGATTGGTGCACTTGCGATAATTGTTCTGATAGTAATAGTTCAAAACTCCGAACGGCGGATACCGGTTCAATATTCCAAACGTGTTGTCGGACGTAAAATGTACGGCGGGCAATCAACACATCTGCCTATGAAAGTAAATATGTCCGGTGTTCTTCCGGTAATCTTTGCACAGTCGATTGCATCGATTCCGGCAACAATCGTAGTTTTCGTACCTGCATGGTCGGAGGGGCTTGTAATGAATGTGCTTGCACCGCCGGGACCGCAACAGGACGGCTCGCATTCACTCGGAATATTATATATGGTTATTTACTTCCTTCTCATTGTATTCTTCTCATATTTCTACTCGACAGTTCAGTTTAATCCTGTAGAAATTGCAAATAACCTTAAGAAAAACGGCGGATTTATACCGGGCTTCAGAGCGGGTAAACCGACAAGCGAATTTATTCAAAAGGTACTTACGAAAATTACACTGTTCGGTGCATTATATCTTGCAGTAATTGCAATATCCCCGTTACTGATAAGTGCATTTTCACCGACGGCAGCGGCATCGGGCATTTCAATGGGCGGAACATCAATAATCATCGTAGTCAGTGTCGCACTCGAAACAATAAAACAACTCGAGTCACAACTACTCATGAGACACTACAAAGGATTCCTTGAATAAAGAAAAAAACAGAGTTAATAATGCAGAAATAAAGAACATCAAATTAAGTAACAAAGCAGAGTTACTTATGTAGAAAGAAAGAAACGTAAAATAAAGTAATACATAAATTCATTTTCTATTTTTGCATTTTGCACTATCATTTATTGTTTGCATTACAAGGAGATTGTTATGAGATTAATACTACTCGGACCGCCGGGAGCGGGAAAAGGTACACAAGCAGAAGTGTTGGTTGAAAAGTTGAATGTCCCGCAAATATCCACAGGTGATATACTTCGTGCGGCAGTTAAAAAAGGAACTCCGGTCGGGTTAAAAGCTAAAGCATTCATGGATGCAGGCGACCTTGTACCCGATGATGTGATTATCGGTGTTGTAAAAGAACGCCTCACCGCAGATGATTGCAAAAACGGTTATATTTTCGACGGAATGCCGAGAACCATTGCTCAGGCGGAAGCAATAGACGAGCAGGGTGTTGTAATTGATATGGTATTATCGATTGAGGTTCCCGACGATATAATAATCAAAAGACTCGGCGGCAGAAGGACATGCCCCGAATGCGGGATAATCTATCATATTGAAACAAAAAAACCGGCAAAAGAAGGTATTTGTGACGGATGCGGAGCTGCTTTGATAATCAGAAAAGACGACGAAGCCGAAACAATTTTAAACAGACTTGAAACATATCACAAGGAAACCGAACCGCTTATTGATTATTATAGAAAACAGGGAAAATTAAGAGAAGTAGGCGGCGAGTTTAACATAGCATCACAAACCGCAGAAGTATTTAAAGTATTAGGTTTATGATTAGCCGAAAAACCGCACGGGAAATTGAACTTATGCGAGAAGCCGGAAGGATAGCCTCCGAGGCCCGTGTTATTGCAGGGAAAATGGTGACTGTCGGAGCAACAACAAGAAGCATTGACAAGGCTGTGTATGAGTTCATTAAATCGCAGGGAGCCATACCGACATTTCTGGGCTACAGGGATTACCCGGCAAGCATTTGTGTATCGGTAAACAACGAAGTTATTCACGGTATACCCGGCTCAAGAAAACTTTTACAGGGCGATGTTGTCAGCATAGATATAGGAGCAACAAAAAACGGCTATATAGGAGACTGTGCAGCAACATTTATAGCAGGCGAAGGAAGCAGTGAGTCTGCGAGATTAATCAAAATCACCAGAGAATGCTTCTATGAAGGCCTGAAATACGCAAAAGCCGGAAACAGAGTATCGGATATATCCGGAGCAGTCCAAAACCATGCAGAAGCCAACGGTTTCTCGGTAGTAAGAGCATGGACGGGACACGGAGTCGGCACAAAATTGCATGAAGCACCCGAAGTTCCAAACTTTGTTGAAAAACCGCGAAAAGGAAAAGACCCGAGACTTTTACCGGGGATGACACTTGCAATAGAACCAATGGTTAATGAAGGAGTTGCAGATATAGAAGTGCTTGATGACGAGTGGACGGTAGTAACAGCTGACGGTAAAAAATCTGCACATTATGAAAACACAATCCTGATTACCGACGGCGAACCGGAAATCCTGACCATCAGCGAGGAAATGCCATGAATAATGAACCGGATAACAGACAGCATTATTCAACAAATACAGGGTTAGTTAAAGCCGATATAGTGATATCACTAAACGGAAGAGATGCCGGAAAACGATTCATAGTGATAGGAACAGATGCAGAATATTCATTAATTGCAGACGGCAAAGGCCGCAGATATGAAAAACCGAAGCGGAAAAAGAATAAGCATTTAAGGTTTGAAAATAAAGCAGACAGCAGCATAGCAGATAAACTGGCGGAAGGTGGGAAAATTACGAATAACGAAATAAGACGCTTTTTAGCTGAATACGCTGCAGAAAACCACAGCGAAGGGGGTATAGAAAATGCCAAAAGATGATATGATTGAACTGGAAGGAACAGTTATCGATTCATTGCCAAACACAATGTTCCATGTTGATATCGGAAACGGACACACAATTTTGGCACATATCTCCGGGAAATTAAGAATGAATTTTATCAGGATACTGCCGGGAGACAAAGTAACGGTGCAAATGTCACCATATGACCTGACCCGGGGCAGAATAACCTGGCGAAGCAAGTAAACGGAGGAGAACAGTAATGAAGGTGAGACCATCAGTAAAACCGATGTGCGAAAAATGCAAAATAGTAAAGCGCAAGGGAAGGGTTATGGTAATTTGCGTTAACCCTAAACATAAACAGAGACAAGGATAGAATAAATAAGAAGCAATAATGCAAAAGAAAAACGGTTCTGCATTATCATCTGTTACTTTTTTATGAAAGGATGAATAAATAATATGGCACGTATTGCCGGCGTTGACCTGCCGAAGGATAAACGAGTAGAAATCGGGCTGACCTATGTATTTGGAATAGGCAGAACCAGTGCGAGGAAAATCCTTAAGGAAACGGGTATTAACCCTGATACAAGGGTAAAAAACCTCACAGAGGCTGAAGAAACAGCGCTTCGTGAATGTATTAACAAGAGTTTTATGGTCGAGGGCGACCTGCGCCGAACGGTTGCGCTTGACATTAAGCGCCTGACCGAAATAGGGAGCTATAGAGGGCTTCGGCACAGAAGAGGACTGCCTGTGCGCGGGCAACGCAGCAAAACAAACGCACGCACACGTAAAGGTCCGAAACGCACTATAGCTAACAAGAAGAAGTAATCGGGAGGGAGAAATAAGTATGGCACCACCTAAAGGGAAAAAGACAAGAACAAGGCGCCGGGAACGGAAAAACATAGAGAAAGGCGCAGTTCACATCAGATCATCCTTTAACAACACCATGGTTACGGTAACAGATGTACATGGAAATGCAATTTCATGGGCATCAGCCGGCGGAATGGATTTTAGGGGAAGCAGAAAATCAACACCGTTTGCAGCCCAAACCGCAGCAGAAACCGCAGCAAAAGCTGCGATGGAGCATGGCTTAAAAACCGTTGAGGTTTTTGTCAAAGGGCCAGGTTCGGGACGTGAAGCGGCAATCAGAGCACTTCAAACAGCCGGTCTTGAGGTCACAATGATTAAGGATGTTACTCCGATTCCGCACAACGGATGCCGCCCGCCAAAACGCCGCAGAGTATAATTTCGCTGCATACGTTATATAGATACATTAGATACTATTCCCCGCACTAAACCACACAAATTGAAATCTTGTATAAGGAGATTAATATAATATGGCAAGATATACAGGAGCAGTTTGCCGCCGTTGCCGCAGAGAAGGGCAAAAGCTTTTCCTCAAAGGTGACAGATGTTACACAGAAAAATGCGCGGCAGACCGCAGACCGTATCCTCCGGGCCAGCATGGCCAGGGACGAAGCAAAACATCGGAATACGGGCTTCAGCTTAGGGAAAAACAAAAAGCAAAAAGATATTATGGTATTCTGGAAAGCCAATTTCGCGGATACTTCAATATGGCAAGCAAGCGTAAGGGAAAAACAGGCGAAAATCTCTTGGCGATACTTGAAACCCGGCTTGATAATACTGTATACAGACTCGGCTTTGCAATGAGTCGTGCAGAGGCAAGACAGCTGGTATTGCATGGGCATTTCCTTGTAAACGGCAGAAAAGTAAACATTCCTTCTTTCCTTGTAAGGCCGGGGATGATTATATCGCTTAAGGAAAAAAGCCGGGGTCTTGACAAGCTCAAGTCGGTTATTGAAGCAAATTCATCAAGAGTACCGCCAAAATGGCTGGAATATGATGCAAATGCTTTAATTGCAAAAGTGTCAACATTACCCGAAAGAGAAGATATTGACATCCCGATTGAGGAACAACTGATAGTCGAGCTTTATTCTAAGTAATAGATTATAATGCTTTTTCTCGTTTCTCATTTATATTGAAGGAGGGTATTTCATGGTTGAGATAGAAAGACCGCGTATAGAATGCATAGAATCACCTGAGGACGAATCATACGGCAGGTATGTTATAGAACCGTTAGAGCGCGGATACGGTACAACACTCGGCAACTCACTTCGCAGAATATTACTGTCATCCCTACCGGGAACGGCAGTGACAACAGTAAAAATTGCGGGAATACAACACGAGTTTACAACAATTCCCGGAATTAAAGAGGATGTCACGGAGATTATCCTTAACATTAAAGGCATAGTCGCAAGATTGCATGCAGACAGAACAAAAACAGTCTATATCGAAGCATCGGGTGATTGTATTGTTACTGCAGGCGATATTAAAGCAGACGGCGAGGTGGAGATATTAAATCCCGACTTGCATATTGCCACTCTCAGCAGTGACGCCTCACTCAGCATGGAGCTTACAATCGACCACGGGCGCGGATATATGTCTGCAGAGCGCAACAAACTGCAGCAGCCTACAATAGGTGTTATTCCGATTGATTCGATTTATACACCTGTACATAAAGTAAACTACACGGTAGAAAATACCCGTGTCGGCAATGTTACGGACTTCGACAAGCTGACACTTGAAGTATGGACAGATAAAACAATAACTGCAAGAGATGCCGTTTCACTCGGAGCGAAGATTCTCTGCGACCACTTTACTTTGTTTACAGACTTGTCCGAATCTATTGGAAATCAATCAACTGTAGTTGAAAAGGCCGAAGCTCAAAGAGATAAGGTTCTTGAAATGACAATCGAAGAGCTTGATTTATCGGTACGCAGCTTCAACTGTCTTAAGCGTGTTAATATAAACACGGTTGAGGATTTGATTTCAAAAACAGAGGACGAGATGATTAAAGTCCGCAATCTCGGAAGAAAATCACTTGAAGAAGTTATACATAAGCTTGCGATGATGGGACTTGGCTTAAAAAAAGAAGAGAACTAGGGGAGTAGGAGGATAGAATAATGCCCGGTACACGTAAACTCGGAAAACCGACAGATCAGAGGCGAGCAATGCTTCGTCAACAGGTTACCGACTTTCTTGATAAAGGAAAAATGGAAACAACAGTTACACGCTGCAAGGAGATAGCTCCGCTTGCCGAAAAAATGATAACCTTAGGCAAAAAGAACACCCTTGCATCACGCCGCTCTGCACTCTCATTTATGACAAGAGAAGACGTTGTAACAAAGGTGTTTAGCGAAACAGCCCCCGGTTATTCCGAAAGAAACGGCGGTTACACGCGCATAACCAGAACAGGCACCCGTCGCGGCGACGGCGCCGAATGCGCAGTACTTGAGTTGGTATAATAAAAAAGTGCTTTCCATCAAAGTGATGGAAAGCACTTTTTTATTTATCTGCCGGGGAGTTTATCGGGTTCGGGAAGGTCAAAATCGCCGTCGATTGTGATTGACATCATTACAGGCATATCGGAAGGTCTTACCGTTCCGTTACTGTCTGTAACAGGGGTTTCGGCAAGCTCATCGACTACATCCATGCCGTCTGTGACCATGCCGAATGCGGCATAAGAGCCGTCTAAAAACTGCGGGTCACCGTGGCAGATAAAAAACTGTGAACCTGCCGAGTTAAAATCCGAGCTTCGGGCCATGGAGAGTACACCGCGTTCATGGCTTAAATCGTTTTCATGCCCGTTATCGTCAAATTCGCCCTTAATTGAGTACCCGGGGTTACCTGTACCTTCTCCCTGCGGGCAGCCGCCTTGAATCATAAAGTCCCTGATAATACGGTGAAACTTCAACCCGTCATAAAATCCGTCACGGACAAGATATACAAAGTTACGAACGGATTGCGGAGCTAAATCGGGATAAAGCTCAAATTTAATAAGACCGCCGTCTTCCATTTCAATTGTTCCGGTAATATTTTCCAATATGGTATCCTCCTGTGAAATATTGCTTGGATTATATATATAAATAATATAACAGTCAAGTGTGTCCATAACCGTAATGCTCATAACCGTAAACGAACACAAGTGAACCGTCCCCCTTGTGCTAAACTTGCTTTGTAAAGGGTATTATGTTAGATTGGATTGGGATTAATTATAATTAAAAGGACGTGTGATTATGGTATATGACCTTATTATTGTAGGTGCCGGACCTTGCGGGATTTATGCTGCATGGGAGGCAATTAAATTATCTCCGGAAGCAAAAATCCTTCTTGTTGACCGCGGGTTTGACATATATAACAGAAAATGCCCAATAATGAGTAAAAAAGCCAGGCTTTGCCCGATGTCGGAAGGCAAGGACGGTTTTTCGGGTTGCAAGCCTGCCTGCTCGGTTACATGCGGTTTCGGAGGTGCAGGTGCTTATTCTGACGGAAAATTCAACATAACAGCCGAATTCGGCGGCTGGCTTGGTGATTATATGCCGGCTTCACAGCTGCTTGAGCTTATCAACTATGTCGACGGGATAAACCTGACTCACGGAGCGCCGCCTAATATCACCGACCCGGACAGTGTCGAGGTTGATATGATAGAGCAAAAGGTCTATGGTGCCGGTCTTAAGCTGCTCAAAGCAAAGGTGCGTCATTTAGGTACCGAAATGAACCTGCTTGTCATGAAATCCATATTCGATGAACTAAAACCGAAAATTGAAATGCTCTTTAAAACAGAGGTTTCGGATATAATAACAACTACAAAGGACGGAGAAAAGAAAGCCGTTGGAATTATTACAAAAGACGGCAAGGAATACCAAGGTAAGGAAATCCTTATCGCGCCCGGAAGAGACGGCTCTGCATGGCTTTCAACTGTTTTGGAGAGACACGGTATCCCCGTAACCTGCAATCAGGTTGATATCGGCGTAAGAGCTGAAACATCAAATGTAATAATGCAGGATATTAACCGTTACCTCTACGAAGCTAAGCTTATTTTCAATTCTTCCACCGGTTCGGTTGTAAGAACATTTTGTGCAAACCCGTCGGGATATGTTGTTGTTGAAAACCACAGCGGAGTTATTGCCGCAAACGGACATGCGTTTTTCGACCCCGCACTTGGCTCTCCAAACACTAATTTTGCCCTGCTTGTTTCACATGTATTTACAAAACCATTTAATAAACCGAACGAATACGCAAGAGAAATCTGCGGCAGAGCAAATGATTTATCCGGCGGCGGGTTAATAATACAAAAATTCGGAGATATCATGCGGGGCAGACGCTCTACAGATAAGAGAATAGCCGAGGGCTTTTTAGAACCGACATTAAAAGAAGCGATTCCCGGAGACCTCGGTCTGGTATTGCCGTATAATACTATGATCAGCCTTATAGAAATGACTCAGGCGCTTGACAAAGTAACTCCCGGGTTTGCAGCGGAGCATACATTATTTTATGGAGTGGAAGCAAAATTCTACTCGGCACGCCCTGACCTGACAGAAAACCTTCAAACAGCAATAAAAGGCCTCTACTGCGCAGGAGACGGTGCCGGAATAACAAGAGGCCTCGCACAGGCAGGGGCTGCAGGCGTTCATGTAGTAAGGTCAATTTTCGGGTAAATATAATCTTGGCATAACAAAGGATTTTGAGTAATGGAAAGAGCAACGATTCGTGATGTGGCAAAGTATTGCAATGTATCAATAACAACAGTATCCAAGGCATTAAACGGGTATCCGGATGTAAATGAAGTAACAAAAGAAAAAATAATTAAAGCTGCAAAAACATTGGGATACGTACCAAATACCTCTGCACGCTCGCTTGGCGGTATTCGCGAAAAAACTATTGCTCTGCTTATTTCAAGTTTAGGTCAGAAAGATGAAAGCGGATACATATATGAGCTTATAAGCAGTATTTATAATGAATGCGGAAAAAGAGGCTACGAATTTATACTGCTTGCAACAGACTCGCTTAAGCAAAAGGAAATGACATTTTTAGAACTGTGCAGACATAAAAATCTGGACGGTGCTGTTGTTATGGGTCTGCATATGAATGACGCTTATTACGGTGAGCTTAAGGACAGCCCGATTCCCTGCGCATTAATGGATATGGATGTCTCAGGCGATAATATATGCCTTATATCCACAGATAATATTAAAGCCTCATATGAAGCAGTTGATTATCTGATAAAGCAAGGGAGAAAGAAAATTGCTCTAATTAACGGGAAGAATTCTGCTCATGTATGTGAAGAGCGCCTTGAGGGATACAAAAAAGCTCTTAAATCAAACGGTATCAAAGCTGATAACAATCTTATCATAAATTCGGATTTTTCTGCTCCGGATGCTCAAAAGAAAGCAAAAAAGCTGCTGACGGAGCATAAAAATATAGACTCTATTTTCTGTGCAAGTGACCTGATTGCCTTCGGGACATTAATGGCAGCAGCAGAGCTTGATATAAAAGTTCCCGATGAACTGTCAATTATAGGCTTTGACGATATTTTCACCGCCCGTTACGCTTTCGGAGGACTGACTACCATAAGTCAAAACTACTATACAATCGGCTCGAAAGCTGCCGAATGTGTAATCAATATGGTGGAAAATAAAGAAACTCCGAAACGTATAGTTGTTGACCATGAGTTTGTAATAAGAAGTACAACAATTTAATACAGGCAGAAGACGAAATGCTGTTTATACATGTAAATAATGATTGACAGCTTGCTTTAAATATGTTAGTATAAGACTCACCAAAAACGTTTTCGATAAATTTATGAGTATCGGCAAAACCTTCAAAATGCACTAATTTGCAAGGCGTTATCTAAAATCTATATTTGAGTTTCCCCATTTTTAATGAATAAACATTAAGCAAGTGATTGCAACGCAAAAACAATCATAGTATACGAAAATGAAAAACTGAAAATATCAACTCGCACCTTTTTACGCCCCCGCGCT
>WQXS01000050.1 GCA_009784725.1 Oscillospiraceae bacterium | reverse complement strand
TTGGTGCTATGGTTTAGTATTCGAAGCATTCATAGATTATGTTATTGTGTCGGCACTGCCGACACAATTCAACTTTATAACTATATTAGCAGGGGTAGTAATGTGAAAAATAATGATTGCACAATTTATATAGATGAAGCAGGAGATTTAGGTGATAATCGCGGTACACGGTGGTTTGTTCTTACTGCTGTTATTGTTGATACAAAGGATGAGGCGAATATTAGAAAATGCATAAAAACCATACGGTCAAAGTTTAATCTTCAATCGATACATTTTAGGTCAATTAAAGATTTTGGTCGTCGTTCATATATCGTAAGAGAACTCGTCGGAGAGCATTTTCAATATATTAACATTATGTTTGATACTACGCTATATGATGTATGCAAGATAAGTTTTAGCAATGAAGTTTACCATTTTATTTGTAAAGCCTTACTTGAACGTGTTTCTTGGATATTAAGAGATACCGAACGAAAAGGTGAAATAATCTTATCCGGTAGAGGAACATCAAGCGATAATGAGCTTGTAGACTATATTGAAAACGAAATAATTCCGCATCCAAATAATACAATAGCTGATGTATTCACCAATGTAGATTGCAAGCAGGCATCTTCATGGGATATGTTGCAGCTTGCTGATGTATGCGCTACAACAATGTTTTATTCACACGAAATAAACGGGTACGGCTTTATAACACCTTGCTTTGCAATGAGATTAAAGAATAATCTGTGCAAGACTAATGATTCATCTGATATAAGCGGTATTGTCTATTATGATAAAAAAATGAAGCCAAAAGCGGCTTATTTTAAGGGCAAGAAGATTTGTAAGCAAATGTAAAAGGAACCCCCGGTGCGACTGCCACATGATTACTCATGCTGGTGAAATCACCCTCGCATTATCCGGCGACGTTCCCTCTATCTTCATTATACACAAATCACATTGAATTGCAACACTTTTCTAAGAAATTATATCCTCGCTTACGTAGTTTTCTTACATCCTTCTTAAATTTTGCTGTTGGTTGCGGTTTATATTTAGGCATCTTCGCTCTCCGCATTAATATCATTCCACATGTCATCTACATTGTCATAAACTTTTGTATCCGGGTCGTTAATTTCTTTTTCAACAGCTTCAAAGTTGAAATTTTTATAGCCATGAACGTGTCCACACTCACATACATAGGAGCCGTATCCATCGTTTAGCTCAACCGGTAAACGTTGTTTAACTTCAAACGGTAAACCATTTACAATTTTGATTTGGTGAAGCATTAAATTAAAAGCTTCACTTAATGTAAGACCTAATGATGAAAGAATTTCTACTGCTTGCTCTTTAACTTTACTGTCAACACGAAGATTTATTGTGGTATTTTTTGGCATAACTCCATCAACTCCTTATAAATATTGTATCAATAATTGTATACAATGTCAACAATATATACTTAAAAGAAGGCACGGGCATTCTCTTTTAACTATGATTAGAAAAAAAATTAAAGTTAGTATATAATAAACAACATGAATGGATTTACATATACTGAACTTGATATTGATAAGCTTTATGAAACTTTGACGATGATTCGTGATGTGTTTATGGAGTTTGAGGCTCCCGATTATTCCGAAGAGGGGATAGAGGAGTTTTTGTGTTTTCTGGAGCCTGATGAAATAATGGAAAAGCTTGAAAATAAAGAACTCCGTATATGGGTGTGTGAGTACGATGATAAAATATCAGGAGCTATTGCCGCAAGCGAAGATCATATTAACCTCTTATTTGTGGCAGCAGAGCACCACCGTAAAGGAATTGCACGCCGGTTGCTTGAAATAATGAAAGAAAACTATAACCCGGTAAAAATCACTGTAAACTCATCACCTTATGCACTTGAAGCTTACCGCAGACTTGGCTTCAAAGAAACCGACACAGAACAGGAAATAAAAGGTATACGTTACACTCCAATGGTTTGGTATTCGAAAGGAATAATTATGAAAGTTACAAAAAACGATATTCGAAAGGCAATAGCAGAAACCGGGCTCAGCGGTGAGCTTGTTTGTATTCACTCCTCACTTAGCTCCTTCGGCGAGGTTGAGGGTGGCGCAGATACTGTAATTGATGCTTTTTTAGAGGAAGGTTGTACTATACTTGCTCCTTCATTTTCATATTTTTATTCTCTGCCCCGTGTTGAAATAATTGAACAGAATGATAATGATTATGATGACGAACCCTTTGAATCAAACGGGAAAATCTATAATACCGGAATTAACGAAATCGCCCCGGATATGGGTGCAATACCCCGTACAATGCTTCTCAGAGCGGGACGTTCGAGAGGATATCATCCGACAAACTCATTTGTTGCAATCGGACCCGAAGCAGAAAAGCTTGTAAGCTGTCAGACACCCGAAGAAGTTTATGCACCTTTCCAAAAATTGATGGATTTAAACGGAAAGATAGTCATGATAGGTGTCGGGCTTACAAAAATGACAGCAATTCATTATGCCGAAAAGCTGTCGGGCCGTAATCTTTTTATTAACTGGGCTTTGGATAAAAACGGAAATACTATCCGCATCCGTGAAGGCAGCTGCTCCGATGGTTTTGACAAACTTGACTCCGCCGTAGAGAAGCTGGAAAAACAGACAACTGTCGGTAACAGTCTTTGGCGTATTTTCCCGATAAAAGAAACCGTAGAAGCCTGCGCAGAAGCAATAAAAAAAGACCCCTCAATAACCTACTGTGGTAAACCAAACTGTGGCCGCTGCAACGACATGCAAAAAGGCGGCCCTGTGCTGTAGGATAGAGAAGCAGAGGGGTTGGCGCTGTATTTTGTTCAGTGCGACTTAGGGTTAGTTAAATTAATTTCCTTTCACTCAGAAGAAACGTCGTGTTTATACTGAGCGCCCCTCGGCGTCCATGCCTCGGTGTGCGAAAATCAATTTAACTAACCCTAAGCCACCCTCAAAAACAAAATACAACACCGACCTCTCTGCTTCTGTGCTATAAATTAATAACAATCCCTACAGGGCAGTGGTCGCTGCCGTAGAATTCGGGTAGGATGAAGGCTTCTTGTACTTTATCGGCGATTCGGTTTGAGATGAGAAAATAGTCTATGCGCCAGCCTACGTTTTTTTCTCTTACGCCCGGCATGTATGACCACCATGAGTAAGCATCTGTTTTGTCGGGGTAAAGATGCCTGAATGAATCGGTAAAGCCCGCTTCGAGCAAAGCTGATAATTTATCACGTTCTTCTATTGTAAAACCTGCGTTTCTTGTGTTTGTTTTCGGGTTTTTCAAATCTATTTCTTTATGCGCAACATTTAAATCACCGCAGACTATTACAGGTTTCTTTTTATCCAGACTGAGTAAAAACTCTTTGAAATCATCTTCCCATTTCATACGGTAATCAAGCCGCTGCAACTCTCCCTGCGAGTTTGGTGTGTAAACATTGACAAGAAAAAACTGTTCATATTCCAGTGTTATGACACGGCCCTCATGGTCGTGTTCATCAATATCCATATCGTTTGCAGCATCAACAGGCGGTATTCTTGTAAAGACAGCCGTTCCCGAATATCCTTTTTTATCGGCGGAGTTCCAGTATTCCAGGAACTTTCCCGTTTTTTTATTCCCGCCGGATAAAAAAGCCTCATCAAGGTCATACTCAGCCTGACCTTTCATCATCTTTGTCTCCTGCAGGCAAAATATATCCGCTCCTATTTGAGCGAATGAATCGAGAAACCCTTTCTTTAAGCATGCACGAAAACCATTTACATTCCATGAAACTAACTTCAAAAATATTTCACACCTTCCCTAAAATAAGTATCCTAAACCCTAACCACTGAACCCTAATCCCTAGTCACTAGCCCCTAGCCTACCTTAACCCTTTTTTTACTTTTTCTCCGTACGTCCTGTCCATTTCGCTTACAAACGCAAGCACTTTTGCAACAGCATCATACATTTCGGGAGCAATTTCATCTCCTACACTGAGCCTTGACAAAAGCCCCGTAAGCCCCGGTTCAGGCATTATCGGAATGCCTGACTCCTTGGCAACAGAAACGATTTTCTCCGCCATATGCCCTTCACCAAAAGCCGACAAAATAGGTACATCATTTTCGGCAGGGTCATAACTTAGTGCAGCAGCCTGTAGCTTTTTATTTTCATTTTCCGTCATAATCTGATACCTTTCAGAGTTAAATCCTAAAGTCTATTATACCCTGTTTTCCGCCTGTGTATCTGTCAAGTGTTGACAATGCCGTCAGCGGAGTTGTCTCTTCTTCCGAGAATTTTATGTTTGTACTTACAAGCTTAAATCCGGCTTCATCAAGCATATTATGAAGCAAAACTGTATTTGAGTTGAAATGGTCTTTTTCTGCGGCACCCGGTACTTCCATTTGGATTGATACATCCTTATTCTTAATGTTTACCAGTGCCTCCCAGTGTCCCATAAACTCAAGGTCAATGGCAAGTAAAATATTTACATTGTCCGGGTCTGCATTCTTTCTGCCTTTTCTTTTGAATACATAGAGGTCTGCAGTTTTCTTTTCCTCACTCAGTTGAACAGGCAGCTGCATGTATACAAACTGTTCAATACTATTTAATAAACGTACATGGTCCATAAGTTTTTGTGTCTGTACAAGCATTTCTGCCCTTGCCGGCTGTGCTGCTCTGGAAATTGCTTCTTCTATTAACGAAAGTCTTGTAAATAGCTCTTCTCTTGCGTCTTTGAGCCGTGCTCCGGCATCCGAATCATCTCTGCCTATTCTGGTAAATAACTTATTGAGCTGATTTGCGAGTGCCTCGGTATTGTTCGGTGCATCTCCCGTATCACCCGCCACTCTTAGCAGCATTTCGGAAAACCTTTGCAGAGCCGATTGTGGTGTTCCTTGAAACTGCGGGATATCAGACAGTAATCTAGCTACAACACTTCCCATATCCTGTGCCGGTTGCGGTGATTGCGCTGTATTTTGCGGCAAACCGTCTGCCGCAGCTGCTCCGGAATTGCCTGCCGGTTGAGATTCCGGTGTGTTTGCTTCCGAAGGTATAGCATTACCCGGTACGGAGGGGTCTTTTATCGCCGAAGATGACAGATTTTCCTCGATTCCGTGAATTCCTTGACTCATATTGACCGCAGCGGACAGCTGTGAAGCCTCATTTTGCACCCCTCCCAAAGCCCCTTGTTGCAATGGGTTTCCATTTTCTTGAGTTGAAAATAATAAATTTTCTTGTGCATTTGTTTGCATATTCGCATCGGGTTGTGTTATAATCGTCTGAGTCATCGCTCCGGGTGTTCCATCACCCTGTACAGGAGCGGTAAGAACACCGGAAAAACTCTTGACAATTGTAGTTAGTAACTCCGTTAAAGGCGCTGAATTTGCAGTGTTTACGGTAAAGGAAGGGCTGCTCTCACCGGGCACAGCCATACCGGGAAGCTTTACCCCGGCTCCGCCGGTCTCCGGATTTCGCATTCCGGCACCCGGTTCCGAAGGAGCAGACTGCTCACCCAGAAGTGATAAAAGCTTTGCAATCATTGCATCCGTCTTTTCACCGTCACCCAAAACGGCAAGAGCCGCTTTCATAAGGCTCTCGTCACCCGTAAGCTTATTAGATGCAAGAAAAGCCGCTTCATCAAGCTTTAATCCGGGATTCTGCTGTATAAGATCACGCATCACACGTGCAGTTTCTTCCGTTACAGGCATATTAAGCTCAGAAAGCTTACTTGCAAAAGGCGCAAGACTCTTATCGGAAAAATCCTTCACCAGATTCTTTTGCCCGACGGACAGGTCATCGTCAGCATTATCCAAGCCTTTATATACAAGAGAAACCTGACCTTTGTCATTTTCCGTAACTTCAAGCAGAATTGCATCTCCGGGAGACAGTTTTACCGGCGCATCAAGCTTAGCACTAAAGGATAAACCGGTTTCCGTTTTTAATGCAACCGTACCGTTTTTATCGCTTGAAACAACCGAAGCTTTTAGAATATCACCTTTTTTAAGTGAATCAGCAGTTTCATTCCCGGCTTTTATCTTAACCCCGCCTTGTGCAAGCACACTTGATGCATCAACTCTCATAAAAATCTCCCTTAATAATATATAGGATACAATATAATATTATTATCGACAATATTACGATTATACTTTAAAATACTTTATTACAGCAAGTGAGGTGAAAAGCAGTATGAACGAAAACGAGATGGACGATATCGTTATAAACGAAGCGTACATGGACGAGTTTGGCACGGATGATATTATTCCGGGCGAAATTAGTGACAATAACTTATCAAAACATCTTGACGTTTTCAAAGAAATTGGTAATATAGGAGCAGGACATGCTGCTTCAGCCTTGGCAGGTCTGCTGGACCGCAGAATTTCCATGAGCGTACCCGAAGCTTCAGTACTGCCTTTCACAGAAATAGTCAATGTTCTCGATGGCCCCGAAACAACAGTTGCCGGTGTACTCATCGATGTGTCAGGCGACTTAAACGGATATATTTTACTCCTGCTTTCAATGGAAGATGCAATGGCAATGGTCGCACAGGCTCTCCACGAGGAGGAACGCGACACAACAGACCCCGGTTTTGCACTGACAGAGCTCGAAAAAGATACCCTTCTTGAAATCGCAAATATCCTGGTCGGTTCATTCCTTTCGGCGATAACCTCCTTCTCGGGACTTGGAGCAACACCGACCGTTCCGCAGCTTGCAATTGATATGTTCGGAGCAATTTTAAGCATAGCAATGATTGAATACGGAAAAATAGGCGATTCGGTTTTATTCTTAAAAACACAATTTAACGACCTTGCGGGCGATATTAACGGACATTTTTTCTTGATTCCTGATTATAATTCGTATAAGATACTATTAAACGCACTAGGATTGGATGAATGATATGGCAGTTATCGTTGTTGGAATGGCAGATTTAAAAGTAGCTAAACACCCTGATACACTTACGACCTTGGGTCTTGGTTCGTGTGTCGGGATTACGCTTTTTGACAGAGCAAAGAAGATAGGTGGTATGGCTCATTGCATGCTTCCAACATATAAGGGCTTTGAAGGGCAAAATAAAGCGAAATTTGTCGACTCTGCCGTTATTGAACTGATAAACCAGCTTGTACGGATAGGAGCTACCAGAACCGCTCTTGTCGCAAAAATTGCAGGCGGTGCTCACATGTTCGGAAGAAGTCAAAACAGCGACATGCTGAAGATCGGCGAACGTAATGCAGCTGCAGGGCTTGCAATACTCAGACAGCTCGCTATCCCGGTCCAGGCAAATGATACAGGAGGCTCTCACGGACGCACCATCGAGCTAGATATCGATTCGGGAGCACTCAGAATTAAAACCGTCGGTGCGGGAGAAAAGTTTATTTAGTGCATAATGAGGTATTCGTAAGAAGACCTAATGGCTTCTGTAAGAAGACCTAATGGCTTCCGTAGGAAGACGATGCACATAATAGATAAAAAACGGTGTAGCACAACGGAAATATATCGTAAAGAAATTTGTTTTGCTTAGGAGGATGAATAATGGCAACAGTCTTAATCGTTGACGACGCTGCGTTTATGCGGATCTCGATCAAGAACATGCTTACAAAAAACGGCTATGAAGTCGTTGGCGAAGCAGAAAACGGGGCAATTGCCGTCGAGATGTACAAGGACTTACAGCCCGACATCGTCACTATGGACATTACCATGCCTGAGATGACAGGACTTGATGCCCTCAAAGAAATCACAAAGCTTGATCCTTCATCGAAGGTTGTTATGGTTTCAGCTATGGGGCAGGAAGCAATGGTTCGCGATGCAATCATATCGGGAGCTAAAGGCTTCATAGTCAAACCATTTAAGGAAGATGGTATTATAGCGGCAATTAAAAAACTGGGATAACTTTTATTCCCGGTTATTAATCCGTTGTACCCGATACCCAAAGAAGGGTCAAATAGACGAAAAAGGGTTTTGAGTTAATAACTTAAAATACCTGGAAAATGGTAGGTGACTATGATGCGCGAACTAGATCCTATGCTTGATGTTTTTATCTTCGAGACACAACAGCTGCTCGAAGCATTAGAGGATACGCTTCTCCAAAGTGAGAAAGCTAAATCCATGACAGATGAGCATATTAATGAAATATTCCGGGTTATGCATACAATCAAGGGTTCGTCAGCGATGATGTCGCTCGACAATCTGACTAAACTGTCACATGCTCTTGAAGATATGTTCGATAAAATCCGTGAAGGAAAAACAAGAAAAGACGCAGATGCCGTCGAAGGAGTAACCGAGCTTGTTCTCGAAGCAGGAGATAAATTCAAGCTTGAAGTTGAGAAATTATCATCCGGAGCTGACTCTGACGGTGATTTCACCGAACTCAGCGACAGGATACATAAATATACAGATGTAATTATGGGCGCCGCACCTCCTCCGGAAAGCGGCAGCAGCGGTGCAGCTGCAAGTACAAGCGCAAGTACTGCAAGCGCAAGTACAAGCGAAGCGACCGCAGATTCTAGTGGAGAGGATGTGGACTTTGTGGACGATGGAACTCCCTTGTATAAGATTAAGATTATTTTCGAATCAGGATGTCAGATGGAAAATCTTCGCGCCTTCACAGTATCTAACACCCTTACTGAGTTTTGCCAAAAAATGGAGCACATTCCCGAAGATTTGGAAGACAGCACTGTAAGTGAAGATATAATTGCACACGGATTTACATTGTTTATCCAATCCGCCGAAAGCCTTGATTCACTTCAAAAAACTGTTGACGGAATTATGTATGTCGACAGCGCAGTTATAACTCCTCTTCAACCGGACAACGAAGAGCTTCCGCCTTCAATGCGCGCAAAACCTGTTATTGATGAAAACGAAGCTTCGGACAAACCGGTTGATGAAAAACCTGTTACAGAAGCAGTTATTAAACAAAATTATATAAGCGTTAATGTCAATAAACTCGATAAACTTATGAACCTTATGGGTGAGATTGTCACCACAGAATCAATGGTTACAAAAAATCCCGAGGTTGCAAATCTCCACATTGACTCGTTCGAACGCAGCAGTCAGGAGCTTCGTAAGTTAATCAGCGAGCTTCAGGATATTGTTCTATCTGTACGGATGCTTCCGGTTTCAAACTCTTTCCAAAAAATGCACCGTATTGTAAGAGATGTCAGTAAAAAAGTCGGAAAAGAAGTTGAACTCGTTCTCATCGGCGAAGAGACAGAGGTTGATAAAAATATTATCGACACACTCTCCGACCCGCTTATGCATCTTATCCGTAACGCAGTCGACCACGGAATCGAAAAACCCGATGTCCGTATTAAAAACGGCAAACCCGCAATGGGCAAACTCACACTTGAAGCCCGCAGCGCAGGCGGCGATGTTGTCATACTTATATCGGACGACGGCGGCGGACTCGACAGAAATGCAATTTTAAGAAAAGCAGCAGACAAAGGCTTAACATCAAAGCCCGAAAGCGAATATACCGATAAAGAAGCTTACCACATGATTTTTGCACCCGGCTTCTCTACAAACGAAGAAGTTACAGAGTTCTCCGGACGCGGTGTCGGAATGGATGTTGTCAGACGTAATATTGACAAAGTCGGCGGCACAATATCTCTCGAAAGCACTCCCGGCGAAGGAATGACAGTCCAAATCCGCATCCCGCTCACTCTTGCAATCATTGACGGTATGAAACTCCGTGTCGGAAACCTTGTCTTTATCGTACCGATGCTTTCAATCCAGGAATCATTTAAACCCGAAGAGGGCGATGTATTCCTCGATCCGGACGGCAGTGAGATGATAATGATTCGCGGTGACTGTTACCCTGTACTCAGACTTTACAGGATTTTCGGTATCGCATCCGATTACGAAAACCTCGACGACGGTATACTCATAATGATTACTACCGACACAACAACATTCTGTCTCTTTGTAGACGAACTCATCGGTGAGCAGCAGGCAGTTATTAAACCGCTTCCCGAATACATCCAAAAGCACAATCTCGGATTACACGGAATCGGCGGCTGCGCAGTCCTCGGAGACGGCTCAATCAGCTTGATCATCGACATAAACAGTCTCGTTCCGGACTAACCGGTAATTAAAGTCAATAAAAAAGCAGGGGGACATTTGTTTCCCTGCTTTTCGTTTTTCCATATTGCTTTTTGCACTTATTTGGAGTAGAGTAGGGTAGTATATTTCGTGGAGGTTTTAACTCTTTGCTTATTATTCTTTTAAGTATACTAATCGGTCTTGTTACCGGTGTAATACAGTTCTACTTGCTATATAAGTTTGTAACATCCGTAACCGGCGGCAAGTCCGGACTCAGGACATTAATTTTTGCGATAACACAATTTTTGTTTCCGTTTGCGGTTTTAGTTTTATGTGCATTTCTGCTTACCGATAATTTAATGTGGGTCGGCATCGGTGCAGGTACTTCGCTAATTGCATGTGCAGTAATTAAGTTTGTATTCATGTCAAAGCACGAAAAAAAGAACACGGATAAGAAAAAGAAATAAACGTTATTGCAGGTGTTGCCTGCAACGGCGGGAATGAATGGAGCTTTATAATGCTCGATTGGATATTACTTGGAATATCGGTTGTTTTAATAACCCTTGGTTATATACTGCTGAAGTTAAACAAAGCGGTTAAGCGAAGCAAAGTTACTGCACTAATTATATTTGTTGCCGGTCTGTTTCTTTTTATTACCCGCCTGCTTAATATTATTTTCGGCCCAAAGCCTGCAGAAAAACTGCAATTTTCGATTTTCGCAGAACGTGTCACGGTATTCGGATACAGCCTTAGCTATACAATAATTTTTACATGGATAGCAATGGCAATTCTGGTAGCCGGAGCGATTATTATACGGCTTACTGTTTTCAAAAACCCGAAAGCAATACCAAGCGGCGCACAAAATGTAATAGAATTAATAGTCGAAACTGTAAGCAAATACACAAACGCCCAGGTACACGGAGCAGGAGAATTTTTGTGCTCGTATATTCTTTCGGTAGGTTCGCTTTTAGTAATGAGCGCTTTTCTGGAGCTTTTCAGGCTTCGGCCGCCCACGGCAGATATAACAATGACATTTGCACTTGCGTTTATGACATTTTTATTTATAAACGTCTACGGGTTAAAAAGAAAAGGCATAGGCGGACGCATCAAATCTCTTGCATCCCCGACACCGCTGGTTTTCCCTTTTCGCATAATCTCCGACCTTGCAATACCTATATCAATGGCCTGCCGTCTGTTCGGCAACATGCTCGGCGGTATGATAGTAATTGACTTACTCTACATGGCTCTCGGCGTAAACGCCGTAGGCATCCCAAGCGTCTTCGGCCTATACTTTAATGCATTCCACCCACTAATACAGACATTTATATTTGTTACTCTAACTCTAACATTTATTAATGAAGCAATTGAATAATATATTTTAAGGAGTATTTATTATGAACTATGTCGGAATAGCACTGTGTTTACTTTCCTGTATGGGAGCAGCACTCGGAATGGGTTTTGCCACGGGAAAAGCAGTTGAAGCGATTGCACGCCAACCGGAGGCATCAAGCAAAATCAACGCCTCTTTGTTACTTGGTCTTGCATTAACAGAATCAGCGGCTATTTATGGCTTCGTAACCGCACTTATCCTGATTTTCGCAGGTCCCACCGCAAGCAGTTAGTTTTATTATTCTCACACATCCGTCTATATCGTTTTGCCATTCTGATGGAACGTTGTGACTGAAGAATCTTATGAGTAAAGACATTTTTACGTAAGGGGTTGAGATTTTGGATATTCATCCTGAGGATGTAGTAATAAGTCTCATAAATATTACCGTGCTGTTTATATTGCTCCGGTTTATTTTATGGAAGCATGTAATCCGCTTTTTAGCCGAGCGTAAAAACCGTGTGCAATCAGAAATGGACAATGCCGAAAAACACCGTAACGAAGCTGAAACTCTCCGTAACGAATATTCGGAAAAGCTCGGCGGTATAGAGGAACAGAGACAGGAAATATTACGGGAAAGCAGACAAAAAGCAGGCGAGGAATCAGATAAAATCCTCAAGGAAACACATGAGCGGGCAAAAGATATGTTAGACGATGCCGAAGCCCGGATTACCGCCGAAAAAGAACAGGCTCTCGAAGAAGCACAGCTTGATATAACAAGTCTTGCAACAGAAATGGCATCAAGAATTTTAGAACGTGAAATTTCCGAGCAGGACAACGCCGGCGTAGTGGACGAGTTCTTTAGAAAGTAACACCAACAACTGTCACCCGGGGTGACAATACGGATAGGATGTATTAATTATGGATAAACCGATTCTTATCGTAGCTTCCAAACATGATGAAAAGTTAATAGCATCAATACGGGAAGGATTTGATAGTAAATTTGATTCAAAGCTTGATTTTGATGTTGTCGAAAGTAAAAAAATAACCGGCGGCTTTATTGCCGTTATTGAAGGCAAGGTTTATGATGCAAGCTTTTCTTCGAGGCTCCATGAGCTTGGACGTTTAATGACAAGCCCGGAGGAACCGAAGCGGGAAGTTGAATCATCCTTTTCTGCAGTCGGAACCTTATTAAAGCAGCGTGTAAAATCAACAAAATCCGACCCGCTCGAGTACGAGTACGGAATCGTAAAAAGCTACAGCGACGATATTGTGCATATACAGGGTCTGGCGAACTGTCATTACGGCGAGCTTTTATCCTTTGAAGGCGGAGCGACCGGGCTTGCACTCGACCTTGTTCTCGGTGGTGTCGGAGCTGCACTGCTTGGCGGAGAGGTTTCTACAACAAGCCTTGTTCACACAACAGGACGAATAGCCGAAATCAGCGTCGGAGACGAAATGCTCGGCCGTGTTGTCGACCCGCTTGGTAAACCGCTCGACGGAAAAGAACTAAAATGTGAGAAATTCAGACCGATTGAAGCACACGCACCTACAATAATGCAGCGGGGCGCAGTAAATACACCTCTCGAAACAGGTATTATATCCATTGACAGTATGATTCCTATTGGCCGAGGCCAGCGAGAGCTTATAATCGGCGACAGGCAGACAGGAAAAACCTCAATCGCAATGTCTGCAATAATGAATCAGCGTGACACCGGCGTATTATGCGTATATTGTGCAATCGGTCAAAAAACTTCAACAGTATCAAGCATTGTACATTCATTAAAACAAAGCGGAGCGCTTGAACATACCGTTGTTGTTGCAGCAATGGCAAGTGACACCGCTGCAATGCAGTACATCGCACCGTATGCAGCATGTGCCGTGGCAGAGGAATTTATGTATAACGGCCGTGATGTTCTGGTAATTTATGACGATTTATCCAAGCATGCGGTTGCATACAGAACAATGTCGCTGCTGCTTCGCCGCCCGTCCGGACGCGAGGCATATCCCGGTGACGTTTTTTATCTGCACAGCCGCCTGCTGGAGCGTGCTGCAAAGCTTTCGCCGGAGCTTGGCGGCGGCTCGATGACAGCACTTCCGATAATAGAAACAATGGCAGGAGATATATCTGCATATATCCCGACAAATGTAATTTCCATAACAGACGGGCAAATATACCTCGAAACCGCAATGTTTAACGCAGGTCAACGGCCTGCAGTAAATGTCGGGCTTTCTGTCTCCCGTGTCGGGCGTGCAGCACAGAAAAAAGCAATGCGCACTGTATCGGGTAGCCTCCGGCTCCAAATCGCACAGTACAGAGATATGGCAGTATTTGCTCAGTTCGGAGCAGATATCGACAGTGCTACAGCCGCACTTCTGAGACGAGGCGAGCGTTTGGTTCAATTATTGATACAACCCGCCGAAAGAAATTATACGCTTGCAGAGCAGGTAATCATTCTGCTCGCCGCAGAAAACGGTAATTTCGATAACTATGAACTAAACAAAATCAGCAGCACAGCAGCCGAGCTGCTTGAATTCATCGCCAAAAACGGAAGCTCTATAATCGATAATATAACAAAAACAGGCGAGCTTACCGATGAAGATAATTCCGCCCTAAAAGGTTTGTTTGAGAAATTTTTCGCTGAGAAAGTAGAAAAAAATGCAGAAAGCCAGTGAAATCCGGGAGCATATATCCGCAATCGAGCAGACACGCAAGATTACGAGTGCTATGGAAATGATCTCCTCAAACAGAATGAGGCAGGTTATGGGTCATATTGAGCATAACCGCAGATATTTTACATACCTGCGCCGCTCGATGAAGGAAATCCTCGAATCCACTCAGGATGTATCCCATCCGTTCCTTATTGAACGTGAGAGACATCATCATACATATGTTGTAATTTCAGGGGATAAAGGATTTTGCGGAGCACATAATTCGGCTGTACTTAACTTTGCTCTGGAACGTATCCGTTCCAACCCAAACTCTTCTTTGATAACACTCGGGCATACAGCAGAGTCATTTTTCCGCTCCCACGATATAACCCCCGATATATGCATGCTCGGAATCGTACAGGACCCGACACTTGAAAGAGTCCGCGAAGTCGCAAACGAGCTCACCGACATGTATGAGCGTGCAATCACCGATGAAATCAGTGTTATTTATACATCCTTTTATGGCGGAACAAAAAGACAACCTGTTGAAGCGAGACTTCTGCCTGTCCATTTACATGATTATGTCGATATAAGAGATGCCGAAGAGCTCTCGGGAATAATGTACCACCCTTCCGCTCAGACAGTTCTCGATTTAATGGTTCCCCAGTTTATTGTAGGGCTTTTATTCGGAATAATGGTTCAAGCCTACGCAAGCGAGCATTTTTCGCGGATGACGGCAATGCGGAGCGCAACAACCAACGCAAAAGAAATGATTGATAAATTAAATACGCAATATAATATGGCACGTCAAAGCGCCATCACAAATGAGCTTGCGGAAATCGCCGATGCAGCAGAGATATTAAGAGGTGAGGAAGAATATGGCGAAGAATACTGATATGGATAAAGCAAATAAAAATACAGAAACCGGTGTCATTGTTAAGATAAGCGGTCCTGTTCTTGATGTCCGCTTTGAGCATGATGCCAATGAGCCGAAGCTGCACGACCTTCTTTCCACATCCGACGGCAGACATATGGAGGTTTCGGCAAATGTTGCCCCCGGTGTAGTCCGCTGCATTGCTCTCGATGCTACGGACGGTCTGTGCTGCGGAACAGAAGTTCACGCAAAGGGTCATGCAATCCGTGTACCTGTCGGGCCGAATGTTATCGGACGGGTCGTCGATGTTTTGGGCCGCCCGATTGATAACGGACCTCCAATCGAAGATGCTCCTTTGTGGGATATCCACCGTGCAGCACCGAAATTTACCGATTTAACTCCGGTTGCCGAGTTTTTTGAAACAGGAATAAAAGTTATCGACTTGCTTACCCCGTACTCCAAAGGCGGTAAAGTCGGTTTATTCGGCGGAGCGGGAGTCGGTAAAACAACACTGATAATGGAGCTTATATACAATATTGCAACTGTTCACGGCGGATACTCGGTATTTGCAGGTGTCGGCGAACGCAGCCGTGAAGGCTCGGAGCTTATAGCCGACATGAGAGCATCGGGTGCGATTGATAAAACAGCTCTGGTTTTCGGGCAAATGAATGAACCACCCGGCTCACGTATGAGAGTCGGTCTCACGGGGCTTACAATGGCGGAATATTTCCGTGACGAAATGAACCGTGATGTACTCTTGTTTATAGATAATATTTACAGATATGTACAAGCAGGTAATGAAGTTTCCGCACTTCTCGGCAGAATGCCTTCAGCCGTCGGATATCAGCCTACTCTTGCAGGAGAGCTTGGAACCTTGGAAGAGCGTATTGTTTCCACGAAAAACGGCTCGGTTACATCGGTACAGGCAATTTACGTTCCCGCCGACGACCTGACCGACCCTGCACCCGCAACCATATTCTCACATCTTGATGCAACAACCGTTCTTTCGCGCAGTGTTGCAGAGATTGGAGTCTATCCCGCAGTTTCACCCCTTGAATCATACTCACGGATTCTTGAGCCGTCGATAGTAGGAACGGAGCATTATGAAACTGCACAGGGAGTTATAAACTGTTTAAACAGATATAAGGAGCTTCGCGATATTATTGCGATTCTCGGCATGGATGAGCTGAGTGCCGATGACCGGAAAACTGTTTACCGTGCCCGTAAAATCCAGCAGTTTCTCTCACAACCTTTTTCGGTTGCCGAAACATTCACCGGAATGCAGGGCCGTTTCGTAAAACTAAAGGATTCAATCCGCTCATTTTCCGCAATACTCGGCGGAGATACCGACGACATCCCCGAAGCCGCATTCTTCCTCGTCGGCGACATCGACGAAGTAAGAGAGAAAGCCAAAACACTTTAGGAGCATAAAATGGCAAAACTTTTTAATTTGAAAATTTTTACGCCCGAACGTGAGTTTTTTGATGGTGATGTTGAGGGTGTTACGGCTATTGCTCCCGATGGCAGTGTTATGGTTCTTGCAGATCATGCTCCTATGGTTATGCCTGTGTCAATTGGTAAGATTTGCATAAAAAAAGATGGTGTTTGGGATGAATCCGTAAACTCCGAAGGTTTTATGGAAGTCCGTCATGACGGAGTTGTAATATTTGTCCAGGCATGTGAGCGTCCGGACGAAATAGATGCCCGAAGAGCAGAGGAAGCAAAAAAACGTGCCGAGGAACATCTGCGTCAAAAACAAAGCATGAGCGAATACAAACAATCAAAAATAGCTCTCGCAAGAGCTATGGCACGCCTTCAGATGGGCGGCGCCCGGCCATCGATAAATAACTAATGTGACAGGGGGACGGTTCTCTTGTCACATAAACGTACAAAACTGACCGAATCGGTCAGTTTTGTTCTTGTTGTTGGCGAAGACCTATCTTCCCGGGACGTCGCCGTCCAAGTATTTTCGGCACAGATGAGCTTAACTTCCGTGTTCGGAATGGGAACGGGTGGAACCTCACCGTAATGAACACCAACATGGTTCAGGGTTGAATGTGCCCTGAAAACTGAACAAAGACATTTTAACTAACAAAGCGTTTGCCTGCATTGCAAATCTGATCTGAACTTTTTTCATAAATATTCCTGCACTTGGCATTCTTATTCATGCTTGTTAAGATCAAGCCCTCGGGTGATTAGTATCGGTCAGCTAAACACATTACTGTGCGTACACCTCCGACCTATCTACGATGTAGTCTTCATCGACCCTTACTCCATAAAGGATGGGATATC
>WQXS01000049.1 GCA_009784725.1 Oscillospiraceae bacterium | reverse complement strand
TTACATATAGTTGATTTAATCTATTTATTGCGGTGCGTTTTTTGTTAGGGCATTTTAATAAAGTGCCCCAGCTGTTGTAGCCGAGGCACTTCGAAAATTATTTAGTTAATTATGTGAAATACCCTTGACAAAAAGAACCGTCCCCCTGTCTATGCTTTATAATAGGCAAACAAAAATCCGGCTTTGAACCGGATATTCGTCTTGCAGGATACTCCTTTGACCATCCAATTCCGGTCAGCCCGGTCTTCCTACAAACATAAAATAACATATTTATTTATAGATTTCCATCACTTTTTTCTGCTTGTTATCAAGATGACTTTATTTAACATTTCGCTTGACTACGATATCGTAGTCGTGTATAATGACTTCATTATCGTAGTCGCATGCAGTGACTACATTATTGAAGTCAGGAGTAGCGCAATGATAATTTCAACCAAGATAAACAATCCTTTTACTTTAGGGCAAGTGATACAACAAAGCCGTATGCAGCAAGGCTTTAGTCAAAGAGAGTTGGCTAAAATGTTGGGTATTAACCAAAAATGGGTATGGGAAATGGAACAAGGAAAACCCGGAGTTTTGATGGAAAGATTATTCTTAATTCTTGAAAAAACAGGTGTTACTTTATCCGCAGATTTTGAAGTAAAGGATGTATCCGGTAAATGAGCAAACTCAATGTAGAATTATACGGTTCTGTTTTAGGAACTCTTTCGCAAAATGAAAAAGGGTTTAATTTTGAAGTATCTCCATCTGTTTTTGAAAAATATCAATTAGCATCTACGATAATGAGCCTTAATGTTCCGCTTCTTCTGCGATACACAGTACCCCAAATGAAGCGTTCTGCTGTTTTTTTTACAGAGCTTCTGCCTGAGGGTAGAAATTATAATTGGCTTTTAACGTCATTACCTCACACTGAACAGAATTTTTACGGCATGCTGCGCAAATATGGTAAAGATATTGCCGGTGCACTTACAATCTATGACCCTGATGATTTAAGTTCTGATAAAAAACCGGAAGCCGAGCAAGTCGATGATAATGAAATCCGTTATTTGTTAGAGCATATGCCGCAAGCCGCTCTTGCCAATTCTCCGATTACAGGAAAAACTTCATTAGGAGGCATACAGGGTAAGATTGTTTTGGCAAAGAAAGATGCATCATGGCATAGAGTTTATAACGGTTTCCCTTCAACACATATTATTAAGCCTGTTGTATTGGAATATCCGACAATGATATACGATGAGGAGTTTTGTATGCAAATTGCATATAAATCCGGATTAACCGCATATCCAATATGGATTGAGAATTTTAACGGAGCTGATGCTCTTGTAATAGAAAGATATGACAGAAAAAACGACTTTGAGGGAGGTAGAATACATCAGGAAGACTTTAATCAAGCTCTGGGTGCCCGCGGGTCAGAAAAGTATCAGGAATACGGCGGAAAAGTTAGTGCAAAACGAATAGCACAAACATTGCATCGTTTTGGGAACAATGATGATATAGAAAAGTTTGCTGCTCAGTTAATTTTTGCAATTGCTATCGGAAACCTTGATATGCACGCAAAAAATGTCAGTATTCTTCATCTGCCTGATGAATCTGTATCATTAGCTCCTGCATATGACCAGGTTGCACTCCGTCATAATAGTACAGACGGTAGAATGGCTTTGTCAGTTGGTGGTGAATATATACACGCAAACATTTCAATAAACAACATTGTTTCCGAATTAATATCATGGAAATGCTTCAGGTTTTCAGATAAAAATGAAACAGCTGCTTTTATTGAAAAACACTTACAAAAATATATTGATATTATGGATAGTATTACTCCGAATAAAATAGCATATAAAAACCTAAAAAGCAATATTCACTCTTTTATATCAAACCTGCTGGACGGAAAAAACACCGGTAATATTTAACTTTAACCCCTTTTACAAAAACAAGGGGACGGTTCTCCAACACAAGAGATAAGGAACCCCTTGACACTCGGGGTGGTACTTGTAAATTTTTGTTTATCGTGATAGTATTACAGGCAAAATTCTTTGGGAGGGGACGGATATGGCAGGTGAGAAGGTGAATGCTCTTATTGAGGTGAAAATATCTCCTCAGTTTGGTGAAGGGTATGACAGGATTGCACAGCGTATTTATCAGTACGATGAAGTGGAGTCTTTATTCCTGATGACAGGCTCTTACGATTTGCTTGTCACAATGACAGTAAACTCGATGCAGGAAGCTGCAGTTTTTGTGTATGAGAAGCTTGCGGCAATCGAAGGCGTTACCTCGACAGCAACACGTTTTATTATGAAAAAATATAAGGAAAACAACAAGGTTCTTGTGGATAAACCCGTTCAGGAAAAGGGAGAGATTTTCATATGATTGAATATAATTCAATTCTGTCAAAAAGCGTGCAATCCCTTGCTCCGTCGGGAATAAGAAAGTTTTTCGATATTCTTGAAGAAATGACCGATGCAATATCACTTGGAATCGGCGAGCCGGATTTTGTAACGCCCTGGCACATAAGAGATGCGGGAATTAAATCACTGGAAAAAGGGTTTACAAAATATACCGGTAATGCGGGGCTTTCACAGCTTCGCGATGAGGTTGCAAAGTATTTAAGCAGACGCTTTAATCTTGAGTATAACTATAAAAACCAAGTTATAATCACTGTCGGCGGAAGTGAAGCGATTGACCTTGCAATGCGGGCAATAGTAAATCCCGGAGATGAGGTTATTATTCCCGTTCCGTCATTTGTCTGCTATGGGCCGATAGCAACTCTTGCAGGCGGAACACCTGTGTTTATCGAAACCAAAGCAGAAAATGAGTTTAGACTGACAGAAGATGAGCTGCGTGCAGCGATAACACCGCAAACAAAAGTGCTTATTCTGCCATACCCGTGCAATCCTACAGGTGCAGTAATGAGAAAAGAAGACCTTGAAGCAGTTGCAAAACTGCTAAGGGGAACAAATATAATGGTAATCGCAGATGAGATTTACGCCGAGTTAACTTACGGTCAGAAACATGTTTCAATAGCCTCAATACCTGATATGTATGAGCGCACGGTATATGTAGGCGGCTTTTCAAAAAGCCATGCAATGACAGGCTGGCGTATGGGATACGCATGCGGACCCGAAGAAATAATTGTTCAAATGTTAAAAATACATCAATACGCTGTAATGTCATCACCTACGACAAGTCAATATGCTGCAATAACGGCAATGCGTGACGGCGACGAGGACGTCCAAAAGATGAGGACAGAGTATGACAAGCGCAGAAAATTCCTGCTTACCGGTCTGCGTGATATCGGACTCGAATGCTTTGAACCGCAAGGTGCCTTTTACATGTTCCCAAGCATCCAAAGCACAGGGCTCAGCTCTTCGGATTTTTGCGAAAAATTCCTTCTTTCCGAAAAAGTGGCAGTAATACCCGGAAGTGCTTTTGGTCAGGGCGGAGAAGGTTTTGTGCGAATATGCTATGCGTCATCAATGGAAAATATTGGAATAGCCCTTGAACGGATGGAAAAGTTTGTAAAATCATTATGAAATATGTACTGGTAATCGCAGACGGATCGGCAGATGACCCGATACCCGCACTTGACGGCTTGACGCCACTGCAATATGCAAATACACCGGTGCTTGATAAGCTTGCAGGCTCCGGTGAATTAGGCACGGCAAAAACCATCCCCGACGGAATGCAAGCGGGCAGCGACACGGCAATCTTGTCGATATTGGGCATGGACCCCTGCGTCTACTTCGCAGGCAGAGCACCGCTCGAAGCGGCAGCAACCGGGATAAACCTTTCGCCGGGCGATATTGCATATAGATGTAACATGCTTTCAATAGAAGACGCAGATATTCCCTTTGAGGAAAAGAAAATACTCTCTCACTCAGCAGGCGCAATTGACGGCGAATCGTCAGATAAACTGATTGCCGACTTGTTTAGCACTCCGGGTTTTAAGGAAACTGCAGAAAAAGCCGGCATAAAAATATATCCGGGTTCATCATTTAGGCATATAGCTGTGCAAGCAAACATCTCTTTTGCTTCATGTGTTCTCACTGCTCCGCATGACCATTTAGATGAACCACTTGGAAAATTTTTACCCTATGGCTCTGAAAATGCAGAAGTCCTCAAGTCCCTTATAAAACAATCTCATGAAATATTGAACAATCATCCGATTAATGAGCAAAGACGCCTGAAAGGGAAGCTTCCGGCGAATTGTATTTGGTTCTGGGCGGAGGGAACGGCTGTTAAGTTGCCGGATTTCGCCGAAAGGTATGGAAAAACAGGAGCTGTTATTTCTGCAGTGCCGCTATGTCAGGGGATAGGAGTGCTTGTTGGGCTTGAAAAAATCCATGTTGAGGGAGCAACAGGCGAGCTGAACACAAATTACGAGGGGAAAGCGGATGCTGCTGTAAATACGCTTGATAAGCATGATTTTGTTATTGTGCATGTTGAAGCCCCCGATGAATGCACTCATAACGGCGATTTGGAAGGTAAACTTCAGGCAATCGAGTGGATTGATTCGAGAGTTCTGTCTGTAATGCTTGAAAAGCTTAAGAAAAAAAATGTTGACTACCGGATGCTTGTAATATCCGACCACAGAACACTGACCTCAACACGAGGGCATGACAGCGGTCTTGTTCCGTATGTTTTGTACGACAGCCGATTTGATGCAAAAACCGGGATGTCTTTTTCCGAGGCTGAGGCTGAGAGCAGAAAAACCACAGTACCCGGAACCGGTTTAATGGATTTATTGTTTAAGGAATGAAAAGCTCAATGAAGGAATCATCGCTTGCATATGCAAAAATAAATATTTCACTGGATATAATATCCAAAATGGACAACGGTTATCATAACCTTAAAACGATTATGCAAACCGTTTGCCTTTTTGATGAAGTAACAATCGAGTGCTCACCGGGAGAAGGGGTGAAAGTAAAAACCGGGCTTCCGTACATTCCGAATGATGCCCGGAATATAGCCGGGAAAGCAGCTGTTGCTTTTTTTGATGCATCAAATATTAAAGGATACAAAACGGAGATATCAATAAATAAAAAAATACCTGTATGTGCCGGCCTTGGAGGAGGCAGTACAGATGGAGCATGCGTGATTCGATTGCTGGACAAGATGTTCAATACTGAACATGATAGCAGCTCTTTAGAGCGCATAGCAAGTTCAGTTGGCTCAGACGTACCGTTCAGTTTATATGGCGGCACAAAACTTGTTGAAGGAAGGGGAGAAAAAATATCAAAAATTCCTCCTCTGCCACATTGCTATTTTGTTATTTGCAAGCCGCCTTTTTCGTGCTCAACACCTGAGCTGTTCGGTCTGGTAAAATGTGAGAAAATCCGTGCAAGACCCGATACCGAAGGAATAATAAAGTCACTTGAGAAAAATGATATTAACGGTGTCGCAAGGCGAATGTACAATGTTTTTGAAGATATTCTACCGCGCGGCAGGCAGGAAATAGCGGAAATAAAAAGCACACTGCTGGATAACGGTGCGCAAGGTTCGGTTATGACAGGTTCAGGACCGTCCGTTCTTGGACTTTTTACAGATAAAACAAAGGCAGAGTCTGCTTTTGAGCAGCTAAAAGATACTTATAAAGACTGCTTTCTTACGGAAACAATTGATTCATAGGAATAAACCCTGCGTTAAAACTATATAAACTTAACTAAAAAACCGTTAGAAATACGTCAGTTCCATGCAATATTGCCATCCGGACGCAGAGGGTCAAAAACATCCCTTACATTATAATAAATTTCATAATCGACCAAAAGAACGCTGTCGCGCTCTCTTACAACACGTTGCTGCCCTCTAAGAGCAATACCGTCAACATTCATTCTGTCCATCATAACGGCAGGAACATCTGTTCTGATGCGTGTAAAAGGCTCTCTTCCGACAGAAGCAAACATACGAAAGCCAAGCTCGTCTACATAAAACCTGAGAGCAGGTCCTGCAGTTTCTCTCCAGACATCATTTCCGTCAAGTCTTTCACCGTGTGCGTAAATCATGATTATAGTATCTCCTACAAGCGTTGCAACCTCGTCCTGCCAGCGGACGGCATCCTCTCTGACACGGTCGAGAGAAGCGCTTTCGAACCGTATATGGCCCCAGCTGTGAGATGCAAAATACCAGCCTGTTTCAAGAAGCCTTTGAACAACAGGCTGTACTCTTGCTATTTCCTTCATTCTGTTGAGCCTGTATTCCTCGGAGTTATCATTTTTATTAGTTTGGGTTTTATAACCGAGCAAACCGTTAAGACCGGTCTGAGCAATGCATCCCTTTGCGCCGTTATGTGAAAAACCGGGATTATCCCTGATAAATTTATCAAGTACTGTAATTGCAGTAAGGTCTTGTGTCACAATGTAATTTCCGTTTGGATCAATACCCTCGGCCCATACTTCACCGTCAGAACCTATGATATATCTGTGCATAAACGCATTATAAGGCTCTAAATGAAATGTAAGGTCGTCAAATGATAAAATAATGGGAGTTTTGCCTTCAGGTAGCATAAGAGTGTTGCGGCGCATCCTGTTCTGACCGCTTTCATTCGTAAATTCAGACCAGACATCATGCATGCTTATGAGGATAAAATTCCTGTCATACAAGCTCTGCAGCACCATGCTGAACTCGTGGACAGTGTTCATGTAATTATCAAGCCCGAATTGATTTGTCTTGTTTGGAAAAGCAATTTCAGGATATGCTATGGCTTCATGGAAAAACAGATGGTGAACCGTTCCTGTATACTCAGTCAAAACAACGGGAGTGGGTGAGGGAGTAGGCTCCGGGGTAGGTTCGGGTGTAGGGCGCGGAGTGGGTGAGGGAGTAGGCTCGGGCTCATTGTTTCTCCCTCCGCCGAAACAGGCTGCAGTACCGAACGCTTGCCCCGCAAGCAGCATAACTATAACTAATATAATAAAAATTCTCTTCATATATGACCTCGTTTTGTTCTGTTTATCCGAAAGATAAACACAGAATCACATTAATTATACCACAAAAACCACAAGATATCCACAAAAATAAATTCTCTGCCACAACAGAGTGGTTTTAATAAGGAAGCAGGTACGATGAGACACTGCCTTACCCCTGACTTACCTTGATTTCGTTTTGCAGTAATGCTATTGTATAGTTGTTACTTGTTTGCTTGGAGGATAATGTTGCTCAACTTAATTCTTGGCCGTGCAGGAACCGGTAAAACTAATTATATAATGAGTGAAATCAAGCGCAGAATGAGTGAAGGCGAGACAGGGATGCTTCTGATTGTGCCTGAGCAGTACTCTCATGATGCGGAAAGACAGCTATGCCGGACATGCGGCGACAGGCTGTCTCTTCATGCAGAAACACTTAGTTTTACACGTCTGTGTATTAATGTAATGGCGGAAACAGGGAGAGCATCCGGTAAAATGCTTGATGCATCAGGGCAGATTCTAGCCCTGCATAGAGCAATGGAATCAGTTGCGGCAAGCCTTAAAGCCTTTGGACTTAAACGAACACGGACAGAAATCCTGGAAGGACTGCTTGATGCCGTTAAGGAGTTTAAGAGCTATAAGATTACTCCCGCCATTCTTGAGAAAGCGGCATCAATGACCCAAAACCCGCTTACAGACAAATTAAATGACCTTTCACTTATTTACAGTGCCTATGATGCCTTGCTGGAAATCCACGGAAACGATGCAGCAGAGCGGCTTACGATACTTGCAGAGCTGATAGCTGAAAGCTCGATCGGAAGCAATGGACACATATATTTTGACGGGTTTAATGATTTTACGGCTCAGGAGTTAAAAATCATTGAAGAATTGATGCGGAAGAAAGCACACATGACTATTTGCCTGACATGTGACCTTGATGATAATAGCGAGGTGTTCGAGGTACCGCGTAAAACGGTTACCGGATTACAGATGCTTGCTTCAAAGTATAATATTAAGGTAGCGAGTAATGAAAACAAGGAATACCTTACAACATTGAAAAGCACTCTCCCGCAAGCACCTGAGTTGTTATACATGGAGGAGCAGCTTTTTAACGACTCACCTGAAAAGTACAATCAACCCTGTGACGCAATATCTCTTTTACTCGCACCGTCGCGGTATTCAGAATGCGAATATGCTGCATATAAGGTGATAGAGCTGGTAAAATCAGGTTATCGATGGCGTGATATTGGCGTTATGGCAAGAAATTGGGAGGATTACGGTGCAATTTGCGAGAATATCTTCGAAAAATATGATATTCCATACTTTTCAAGCGGGAAAACAGACATTTTAAGCAAGCCTCCAATAGCATTAATTGATGCAGCACTTGAAATTGTGACATTTGGGTATGAATATAAGTCAATTTTCAGGTACCTCAAGACAGGGTTAGTTGATATATCAACTGACGACTCTGCCATATTGGAAAATTATGCGATTAAATGGCAAGTTCGCGGGACGATATGGAATCGTCGCTGGACAATGCCGCCCGGTGGATACAACAGTTCCAATGAAGACGATCTCGAAATTCTGGAAAAATTAAACAAATTACGCGAAAAGATAGTTAAACCGTTAGTAAAACTACGTGATAATATAAAAGGCGAGTCCGAAGTTCAATCAAAACTCATTGCATTATATACCTTTTTTGAAGATATGGACCTGCAAGGTACTCTTAAGAAAAAGGCAGAAATCTTTGCACAGCAGAACAATAAACGCCTTGCAGATGAATATTTACAGATGTGGGATATTATTATTAGTGCAATGGAACAGATGTACTCAATTCTGGATACCAAAAAGATGAGTTCAAGTGACTTTCATAAGTTGTTTTCACTCTCAATATCACAAAACGATATAGGAGTTATTCCGGTTTCTCTCGACAGAACTCCTCTCGGAAGCATGTCAATGAGCCGCAGGCGTGATTTGAAGTGTCTTATCATATTAGGCGCAACCGATGAAAACATGCCGTCTCTCGGCAAAAGAAGCGGTGCATTATCAGAAAATGAAAGAACTCTTCTCGGAAATTTAGGTGCTGACATTCCTTTCGGTTTAGAGGAACGCTTAAACAGAGAAATGAACATGCTGTATTCTGTTTTAACACTCCCATCAGAAAAACTATTTGTGATATATTCACCGGAAAACGGACAAAGACCCTCGTTTATAGTCAAGCGACTGCGAGAAATGTTTAACATAACCGAGGAATCCATCTCCCCGGAGACATACATGACCGCCGCAAAAAAACCATATATGGAGCTGCAGTACAAATATGACAGCCTAAAAAACGGCTTATCCTTTCTTTCAATGGCAAGGCAGGGGCAACTTTTATCGAAACGGGCAGCAAAGCTGATATACGGTGACAATATTGCATTATCGGCAACCGGTCTGAGCAGCTACTATTCATGCCCTTATATGCATTTTTTAAAGAACGGCCTAAGACTTACACCCCGCAGACAGGCAGAATTTGACGCACTTACAGCGGGAAGCTTCATTCATTTTGTGCTTGACGGTGTTTTTAAGGAAATAAAGCAAAACAAAGGATTTAAAGATACAGATGAAGAAACCTGCATTACACTGACAGAAAAGTATATTGAAATATATATAAATGATATCCTTATAAATTTTGAAGGAAAAACAACCCGTTTTAAGTATTTATTTGAGAGATACCGCCGTGATGTAAGATTTGTTGTCTCAGACATGCTGGCAGAGTTGAAGAATTCATCCTTTGAACCCTTGGAATTGGAATTCGATATCGGCAGCCTAACAAAAACGCAAAAGGGAATTGTCGACAGAATAGACGGTTTTGAACATGACGGAAAGTTGTATCTGCGGGTCATTGACTATAAAACCGCCAGAGCTGCATATACCTTTGATATGACAGATATCCTTGCCGGCAGGGATCTGCAAATGCTTCTTTACCTCTTTGCGCTTAAAAAATATGGATTTTACGGAAATTTCAAGAATATAGAAGCTGCAGGAGTATTATATGTTCCCGCAAGAGATGTAATCATTAATGCTCCCCGTGATGCCGACGCAGAGGAAATACAAAAAAAACGCAAGACCGAAATGAAACGCAGCGGGCTTATTTTGAATAATCCGGCAATACTTGAAGCAATGGAAAGCGGAAATGAAAAAAATTATCTTCCCGTAAAGCAAAACAAAGAAGGCGGGTTTACAGGGAATTGCCTGATAACAGCGCAGCAGTTTGAGTTACTTTCAAATCATGTGGAAAATAAAATCCATTCTGCAGCAGAAAACATAAAAAACGGTAAAAATGAATGCAGTCCTTACTTTAAAAATGAAAACGACAATGCATGTTACTTCTGTGACTATCATTCTGTGTGCGGCTTCGATGAGGAAACAGGTGACAGACGCAGATTTATAAGCAAAATTAAAGATGACGAAGCATGGGAAATGCTGGAAGCAACAGAAAATCAAGGGAATACAAATGATTAACAGTAAAATGAATCTCACAACTGAACAACAAGAGTCTGTTAACCACAGGGGTGGAGCATTGCTCGTCTCTGCCGCAGCAGGTTCGGGAAAAACAAAAGTACTTGTTGAGCGCCTGCTCAGCCATATAAACGACGGAGCAAACATTGATGAATTTATGGTAATTACATATACACGCGCTGCTGCATTCGAGCTTAGAGAGAGAATACATGAGGAATTGCTGACCAAACTCTCCGAAGCGCCGGGTAATAAACGCCTTCGCCGCCAGGCACTTCTTTGCAGAGGAGCGGCAATAGACACAATCCATACTGTTTGCAGCGATATTCTCCGTGAAAACTCCCATCTTGTCAGATTACCGCCGGACTTTAGAATAGCCGATACCACCGAGAGCATGTTAATAATGAGTGAAACCGCAGATAAAGTAATAGGAGAGCTGTACGATAATATCGATGCTAATCCGGGGTTTAAGCAGCTCATTGATACAGTAGCCGGAGCAAGAGATGACAAACAGCTGGTTGAGTTTCTACTTGACATCTATAATAAAATACGAAGCCTGCCCGATCCCGGAAGCTGGTTAAATGAGCAAATAAATAAACAGAACTTCGAAGGAATAAAGGATATATCAGATACAGACTACGGAGCATATACTCTTTCAAAAATGAAGTCTGTTGCAAATTATGTAAAAAGTGAAGTTAACCGTCTCTGTAATGAAATGGAATACCATCCTGATTTTAAAGTTAAATACTCAGATAGTGTGAATGAACTGGAAAGTCAAACCGATGCTTTTTTAGCAGCACTGGAGAGCGGCTGGGATGAAGCCGGAAGGATGAGTTGCTTTGTTTTCAGCCGTGCAAAAAGCATCTCAGGGTATGATGACCTTAAGGAAATCAGAAAAAAATGTATTGCCGAACTAAAAAAATGCACCGAGGAGCTCAAAATATGTTCAAAAGAACATATAAAAGAGATGGAGTCGCTAAGTCCTGCAATTACTGCGTTATTGAACCTGCTAAAAAGCTTTGACAGTGCATATTCAGAAGAAAAGAAGCGAAGAGGTGCTGCAGACTTCTCTGATTTAGAACATCTGACCTTATCGTTACTTGTTGACGAGACAACAAAAGAGAAAACAACGCTTGCTCATACAATGTCAAAACGATATAAGGAAATAATGATTGACGAATACCAGGATGTAAACGCTGTTCAGGAGCAAATATTTAATGCGATATCGGATAATAATAAAAACATATTTATGGTAGGGGATGTAAAACAGGCAATATACAGATTCCGTCATGCCGATCCTACAATATTTCTGTCTAAGTATAAATCATTTAAAACTAAGGACGAAAAAGACTCAGAAAATAATAATGAAAGTGAAACAAATAATAACGATAAAAAACTCCCTTCATCACAATTTGGAAGAAAAATACATCTCTCGCAAAATTTCCGTTCCCGCCGGGGTATTCTTGACACAGTAAACTATATTTTCACAAATATTATGTCAGTTGATTTCGGTGAGCTTGAATATACAAAAAAAGAACACCTCATTCACGGGCGCAGCGAAACTGTGAGCAAACAAGGAAAACAAGGAATACCTTACCATGATGATGAAGAGACAGCCGATGTTTCTGTGGATTTACTCGACATGAGCACATTGGAAGCCGAAAATGAAGATGAAAATCCTACCGCAATAAAAATCGAAGCAGAATATATTGCATCAAAAATACAGCAAATTGCAAACGGCTCATATTATATTACCGGTGAAAACGGTGAACACCGTCCTGCTGTATTGTCAGATATTGTAATTTTGCTTCGTTCAATGAAAAACAGAGCATGGCAATATGCTGCTGCTTTATCGGAAAAAGAAATCCCTTCCGAGCTTCCGGGTGGTGAAGGATATTTCGATACAATAGAAATATCTGCAGCATTGTCGCTGTTATCCGTAATAGATAATCCGCTTCAGGATATATCTATGGCCTCCGTTTTGAGCGGCCCTATATATAAATTCACATCTGATGAGCTTGCGGAAATTCGAGTGGAAGCAAAGGGTATGAATTTCTATGAAGCGGTAAAAAAGTCTGCAGAACACAATAAGTGTTCAGAAGAAACATCTACAAAATGCAAGGAATTCTTAATTGAGCTGGATAATCTAAGAGCAATGGTTTATGATATGTCGGCTGACAGGTTCATATGGCATGTGTATAATAGTACAGGACTTCTTGGTATAATGTCAGCAATGAAGGGTGGAGAAAAGAGGAGACAAAACTTAATTCAACTTGCAGAAAGTGCAGGGCGATTTGAAAAGACCGGATATAAAGGACTCTTCGGATTTTTGCTATATATTCGCGCAGTTCAGGAAAGAGATGAAGAACTACCGTTATGGTCTGATGATAAAAGTTCATCTTCAATAGCGTCAGGTTCCGTAAAAATAATGAGTATTCATAAATCCAAAGGTTTGGAGTTTCCGATTGTATTTTTAGCAAATGTCAATAAGAGCTTTAATTATATGGACATGAATAAAAGTGCTGTTTTTCACAGCGACCTTGGTATCGGAACTATGTTTGTAGACAAAAGCAAACGGATTAAATATTCAACTCTTGCAAGAAATGCAATCAGAAGCAAACTCCGCGATGAAATGTACTCGGAAGAGTTAAGGGTATTATATGTAGCACTGACCAGAGCAAGAGAAAAACTGTTTATTACAGCCGCAATACCTGATGCAGCTAAACTGTTGGATAAAATTAACTTTCTTCCTTCTGACAAAATTTCTTCTTTTTCACTAATGTCAATGCGCAGTATTCTTGAGTGGCTGCTTACGGGCCTTCGTAATATTGATCAAAAGACTGCAGTATTACAAGTTATTGATACAGGGTCGCTTTTCTCAGAAAACGAAATAAAAAATGTTACTGACCACACTACGGAATATACGATTTCTAACAAAGCTGACAGAAATCTCGAAACAGAGCCTGTTTCTTATACCGGGAAAAAGGAATTTAACTCAATTGAGTATGAACCCTTAAAGTATCCTTATAAAAATGCTGTTGATTTACCATCGAAGTTAACCGTTACCGGATTAACAAAGCTTGCCGACCCCGAATCGGAGGCAGCAAAATGGGTTAAGAATGAAAGCTTCGGTCATCAAAACACAACATTACCCGGGTTTTTGTCAGGAAAAAGAGAAATGACAGGAGCAGAGCGCGGAACATTACTTCACAATGTAATGCAGCACATAGACCGCAAAAAGAGTTCACGTGATGGCGAAATCAGCAATGAATTGCAGCGCATGGCAATAGCAGGTATTATATCCGAGGATGATATTAAGGTAATAAACAAAAAGCAAATAGCTGATTTCTTTTCTTCCAACATAGGTGGTCGCCTGATTAATGCGAAAAATGTACAAAATGAGTTCAGATTTTCTCTTTTAAACAGAGCCGACAGCTATTTCCCGGGCAGTGGTACGGACTTGATTTTGATACAGGGAGTTATCGACTGCTTCTTTGAAGAAAACAACGAGCTTGTAATTATTGACTATAAATCTGACAAAGTTTCAGAAAAAACAATTTTCGATAAAATTGATTTGTATACTCCACAGCTCGATGCATATGCAAAAGCTCTGGAAAGAATTACCGAAAAAAAAGTTAAGGAAAAGCTTATATACTTTTTTGAAGTTTCTAAAGCCTTATCGGTCTAGTGTAAAGAAAGTAAGGGAAGTAATGCGGGGAGTGCAAATAAAGTGAGCAGAGCGGAAAAATACAGTTTGGTGGAAGGCAGCATAGTAAATAAGCTGTTTTTTGTTGCAGGGCCGATTATTGTAACACAAATTTTTCAAATGGCGTACAATCTGACCGACATGTTCTGGCTCGGAAGACTCAGCAGTGATGCAGTTGCAGCCTCGGGGACAGCAGGAATGTTTTTGTGGCTGTCAATGGCATTTTTCCTCTTCGGACGAATGGGAGCAGAAATCGGAGTTTCCCAGAACCTGGGACGCAAGGATATCGAAACCGCCCGTGCATTCGCACAAAATGCAATAATAATCGCAATAATCTGCGGCGTTTTTATAGGAGCTGTCTTTATGATATTCCACAATGAGCTGCTTGGGTTATTCCAAATCCGGGAAGCACATGTGGAACGGGAAGCCGCCGAGTATCTCGCAATAGTAAGTATAAGCCTGCCGATAGGCTTTATGACAGCAGCGATAAACGGTATATTTGTAGGAGCGGGAAATTCCCGCATGTCAATGATGGTAAGCGGCTTCGGATTTATACTCAACATGGTGCTTGACCCGATACTTATATTCACTGCAGGGCTCGGAATCCACGGAGCGGCAATCGCAACGGTAATTGCACAGTCGCTTACGGTATGTCTTGCTATATATGTGTTATTGAAAAGCAAAGACAGACCTTTTGAAAAAATGCGGCTGACATTAAAACCTAACTTTGATATTATAAAGCAAATCGCAAAGTGGGTAACACCTGTTTCGCTTGAAAGCTTCTTATTTACCGTACTATCAATGATGCTCACACCACTTGTCGCAAATTACGGAGCGGGAGCACTTGCAACTGTCCGGATAGGTTCTCAGATTGAAAGCCTGACATGGCTAATAGCAGGCGGATATGCCGCAGCCCTGACTGCATTTACGGGACAGAACTTCGGAGCGGGAAAATGGACAAGGATAAACAAAGGGTTTAAAATTTCAACAGGTTTGATGATATGCTGGGGTATTTTAATAGCACTTGTTTTATTTTTCGGCGGCGGAGTACTCTTCGGCATATTCATACCAAATGAACCCGATGTTATAAAAATGGGAATACATTACCTGCAGGTATTGGCATTTGTACAGGTACCCGCATGTCTCGAAGGCGTTGCCGCAGGTATTTTCAGGGGAAAAGGCAAGACCCTGCCTCCGTCAATTGCAAGTATAAGCTCAAACATAATGCGTGTTTTGTTTGCATATCTGTTTGTATCGTTTACAGATTTGGGATTAACGGGTATATGGATAGCGGTGGGAGCAAGTGCAGCAATTAGAGGTACATGGATATTTATATGGTATACGGTTCACTCAAGAAAAGAACCGAAGACAGATGTGGAAATAATAACCGATATCTCTGAGTGAAAAACCTGACATATCCTATTGAGTTTATAATGGAGATTATTTAATGAAAAAGATTATAATTGTTATTTCATTATTCGCATTATTTTCCGTCTGCATGAAAGGATGCACTTTTGTTGATTATATTAATGTAGAAACACCGGAGGAACAAGAAATAAATACTACACCAACACCCAACCCGACACCAATACCGGCTTTTGAACCTTCACCGGAGCCGACTCCGGAGCCAACGCCTGTGCTTCCGCAGGAAACGCCGATGCCACCCGAGCCGGTTCCAAGCTTCGGGTTTATTGATGCACATGCAGATACAATATCAAAAGCTATAATGCTTGACCCCGGAGAGCAGGGGCTATTCAATAACAGTGCGCTTGATGTTGACTTTAAGCGGTTATCGGAGTTTGATGCACCCGTTCAGGTGTTTGTTGCATGGTGCTCCAACAGATGGGTTTCTACTGCATTCGACCGTACAAACCAAATGTTTGACTTTTTCGAGCAGGAAGTGGAAAAACATAGTGACTTAATTGAAATTGCCTTGGATTTGGATGACATAAAAAGAATAGCGGGAGAAAGGAAAATCAGCGCAATTCTTGCAATCGAAGGCGGAGAAGCCCTGATGGGCAAAATCGAAAACGTAGACCATTTTTATGAAAGAGGAGTCAGAATCCTTGCCCCGACCTGGAACAGAGAAAACGAACTCGGCTTCGGACAGGGATCGGGCACAGAGGGACTTAAATCGTTTGGAATAGAAGTAATTAAACGAATGGATGAGCTTGGTATGATACTCGATGTATCGCACCTCAACGAAGCCAGCTTTTGGGACGCCCACAACACAAGCACCCGGCCATACATGGCAAGCCATTCAAACGCTTATTCGATATTTGCCCACAGCCGAAATCTCAAAGACGATCAGATACTTGCAATAGTAGAAAGCGGCGGCATAATCGGATTTAACATGTACCCCGAAATAATCACAGAAGCAGACCCGACAATGAATGATATAATGACTCACTTCCGCCACTTCATATCAATCGGAGCCGGCAACCACATAGCCCTCGGCTGCGACCTCGACGGCATCCCCTCAAAACCCCAAGGAATCACCGACGTCTCATCCCTAAAAACCCTCCGCGAATCCCTAACCACCACCTTCAACCCCGAAACCTCCAAAAAAATAATGGAAACCAACTTCTACGAATTTTTCACAAGGTATTTCACCTCTTGAAAGAAACCCCAACATACAATATAATCAAAACACACGCCGGTGTGATGGAATGGTAGACTTAGCACCAAAAGGCTTGCGATTGCAAGGCAAACTGGAATATGTATACTGTACATACACGAATCTTACACGATTTTTATAACAAGAGAACATTTTTCCCGCACCGTGTGCGATTATCGAAATCAAGCGTTTCAACGTAGCAAAGCGAAGTTACACGAATAAAACATATAGATTCAATCCTGCAAATGAAATCGTCACTTACCAAGTGGCGATTTATTATAACCTTAATATTGACATAATAACCTCACAAGGTTATAATAGGTTATAATAATAAAGGAATCGATTAAATGTTTAACTTATCTCAATTAATTGGTATAGATATCGAGGCGAAGGCATGGGACAAACCTCCGGGACTCCCATACTTTATGTACGAAACATATGCTTTTTATAAAGC
>WQXS01000048.1 GCA_009784725.1 Oscillospiraceae bacterium | reverse complement strand
TTGGGTTCTTTTGTTCCGTCGTCGATTTGTGCGATTAACTGACCTTTATCCACAAAGACGCGTGTTACTGTGCCTTCGATATCTTTGCCGTTTAACTCTGCTATGATTGTGCGTCCGATAAGATTGTTTGAAGCTGTCAGAAGCATTTCGGATGTAAGAATGTTATCTGTGTTAAACACTTCTCTGATAGATGTAACCGGAACTATATATTCACCGATTTGCGCCATCAGGATACCGTTGCTTGTGAAAATACTGTCTACAACACCCGGTATTTCTGTTCTTACTCCGTTGATATCTGCGTCTGCTATTACGTACTTACCGATAAGTCCGTAGGATTGCATACTCGTCATTGACTCAAGCGATGAGTTCATATTCTGCATTTGCTCAAGTGATGAGAACTGTGCAAGTCCTGCTGCAAAGTCAGAGTCACTTTGCGGGTTCAGCGGGTCCTGGAAACGAAGCTGGGCAGACAGAAGCATGAGAAAATCATGTTTTCCCATATCCCCGCCGGGCTTGCGCTCCGACTTCACTGAATTGATTGCTGTTGAGTTTTGTAAGTCTGTTACTGATCCGAATACTGACATGGTAAAAGGCTCCCTTCTTAGATAGAGGCAATGCCTCTCGCTAAATCGGGATCCTTCCCATGTAGCTAAGTAAATCTTGTTTACTTATAAGAAACTTCATTGTTTCTATTAGTTTTTTCGTAATTTTATCTGTTTCGCTTTAGTGTTTTGCTGCGGTTTTTTTATGCGCTGTATTCTACCGAGCTGACTCCTGTGTCGAGGTAATAATCCTGTAAATCTGCAAGTGTTGTGTAATGTGCCACTCCGTCTATTGCATTTACGTCACGTTTAAAAGGTTTTGAGTGTTTATTTTGCTGTTGTTGCATTTCACCGCTTTGTTCCTTAAACGCTCCATTGTTTACACCTGTGTATACTACCTCTACCTCTGCTACTGCAAGTCCTTTGTTCTCAAGTGATTCGAGCAGTGCGGTCAGTTGTCCGTTTATCATGCTTCTGACTCCGCTGTCCTCTGCGTTTATTTTTACATGGAGTCCGGCTGCGTCAACCGCTACTTCGAGTGCCACTTTTCCGAGAAATTCGGGGTTTAACTGGATTGTCATTGTGCTTTTTGTATCATTTTGCATTAGCTCTACGCGAGAAATCATTTCCTGAAACAGATTTTCCGGTTTTACCGGTGCACTTAGTGTTGCTTGTGACATTTGCTGTGTTGCTTGAAACTGCTCTGTTTTGATTCCTTCGCTGATTGGCGGAGCCATTTCGTTTGTCTGTATTACCGGCTCCTGCTTGCTTGCGAGTGTTTCTTTTACGGCATCAGCCGTTTGCTGGTACGTTTTATCTTTCTGTCCTACGGTTTTACCGTTATCATTTTCATTCTCCAAAGGGCTCAGATTGCCGTTTTCGGAAGATTTAGAGTTTGAATCTCTATTTTCCTGACTATCTTGCGTCCTTATATCCGGCGTCCGTGCCATCACCTCATCGGATAAATTTGTTACTGTTGTTTCTGTACCTGTGTTTTCCGACTTGGTCATAGATGCCTCTGCGTTTACTGTTGCTGCTTGTACATTCTCCGAAAACTCTTTTGTTGAAGTTGTGACTTCCGGGTTTACTATCGCAGTTGTTTCCGGTGGAACTTCATTTACTGCAGCTTGTATTTCGGTGGTATTTGCAGATACATTATCTCCTTCGAGAATAAAAACGACGTTGCTTTGTAGATTTCCCATAACTCCGGCGGCAAGTGCTTCATCTTTATTGTCTTCGTCTGCTCCTGTTAAGAATTTCAGCTCTTTGCCATTATCTTCGCTTAAGCTTTTTTCGGTCATCCGCGTCTCGAACTTTGATAATTCATTTTCAAACATTTTTTCGAATCTTGAATTGCTTTGTTCGATTCCCGAACCCGGTCTTTGCTTAACACCCGATCCTGAGTCTGTCCGGGTCGTCATCGAGGACAGAATCTCCATGGGTATATGCATTATTTCACCTCCTATTTTATTTATCGTCACTATATGTCATAAAGATTAGCGAAAATATCGAAAATTTGGTAAATAAAAAACAAGACAGCAACCCTTCTGCTTTTTTATCGAGGGAATTCGGGCAACCGACACGGAACTGACTGAGATAAAAAAGCAGAAGGGTTGCTGTCGTGAATATAAAACAATCTAACTATATAATAATATCTCCGTTATTTCTGCTGCGTAGCTTACGTTCATTACGGCAAGGATGGAGGCGGCGTTTCTTTCGCCCATGTAGTAAAGTATTGCGGCTACATCTCTCGGGTCGTAGAGTTCTACGAGAATTTCCGCTGCCGAATCGGGTGACATTTGTGTGTATGTCCTGCTGAGTGAAATCATGTCGGCAAGCTCTTCATCCGACATATCGCGGCGATGAAGCGGAATCGTTCTTTCATACATCGCAATTATCTGCTCCTCACGCCTGTCAAGGTCAAAAGCTTTTCTGTCAAGAAACTGCTCGCGTGAGTTTAAAATTTCCTCACGCAGTAATACATCCTCCTCACGGGTATCAAGATCAGCCTTGCGCTCCTCAAATTGCCTTTCCTGCAGCTCCCTTTCGCTCGCAAGACGCTGATTTATAGACGAATAACCCGGATCAAGCCATATAATAATATCCAAAAGAGGATCGGTAACTATATCGGCAATTATCACACGTGAATCGAAAATATCAAAATATAATGCCGCAGCAAACCCGCCTATAAGAATAAGCAGAACAAGAATCATTATTATAATGATGCCGCCGGCACCGCCTTTTTCCTTTGACCCCTTTTGTTTTTTATCCTTAGGGTCCTTTTTTTCCTTTGGGGCTTTTGGTTCCTTAGGTGCCTTTGCACCCTTTTTCTTGCCCGTATCTGTAGAACCTGCCTCTTCACCTTCGGTTAAATCGGTTACTTCCTCGTCAGCCACTACATCCTCGCCTCCCGTCCTATGCGTTCACTTCTTCCGATATCACTTTATATGATACTAAATCATCAATATTTTTCGCTTCCTCTGCCTGTACTTCCTTCATCCACGCCTGATACTGCTCTTCTCTGAGCTTTAAGTATGTCTTAATCTCTTTCATTGTAAGAATCAGTCTGTCCTGACATTCCCGCACAACCTCTTCCGCTTTAACAATCTTTTTTCTGACCTCAATCAGCGCATCTCTTAAAAATCTGAAAAAAGCATCATGCTCACTTAGAGCCGTTCCTACATTTTCTCCCTTTATAAGTGCCTCTTCAAGCGATATCTCGGTATCTGCCCACGCTTTAAGAAGTCTTTGCTCCTCATCAAGCAGCTCCTGCAACGCCTGTTGTGCCCGTTTAAGCTCCGCCTTCTGCAGCTTCTCAACAGTAAGCTTATAATTATATAAGGACTGCAAAGTGAACTTAAATTTCTTCATAATAGTATATCCTCAGAGTTCACTTGGTGAACTTAAACTTTTTCATTAACTTTCAACAATACCCTTCATGACATCAAGAGTTTCGTCAAACGTGAAGCTGTCGAGCATGTCCTGCTTCAAGAAGCTCTGTATCGGGTTATGAAGATGAACCGACCTGTCTATTTCTGCGTTTGCACCTTCTCTGTAAGCACCGATATTGATTAAATCCTCCGCCTCACGGTAAACCGCTATCATATTCTTGATTGTCCCGAACGCCTGCAGATGTTCCTTGCTTATTATATCCGGCATTACACGGCTGACACTTCCGAGAATGTCAATCGGCGGGTAATGGTTGCTGTTTGCTATTGCACGCGAAAGAACAATATGCCCGTCCAGAATACCCCGTACCGTATCCGATATAGGTTCATTCATATCGTCACCTTCGACAAGAACCGTATATAATCCTGTAATAGAGCCTTTATCCGACATTCCCGAGCGTTCAAGAAGTCTTGGAAGTATTGCAAAAACCGAAGGCGGAAATCCTCTCGAAACCGGCGGTTCACCTGCTGCCATTCCTATCTCGCGCTGCGCCATCGCAAAACGTGTAAGGGAGTCCATAAGAAGTAAAACCTTTTTGCCCTGGTCTCTGAAATATTCTGCAACCGCTGTTCCCGTCATTGCACATTTAAGCCTTAATAGTGCCGGCTGGTCCGAGGTCGCAATGATTAAAACCGATTTGCGAAGACCCTCTTCTCCGAGGTCTTTTTCAATAAAGTCACGAACCTCACGTCCCCGCTCTCCTACAAGAACTATAACATTTATATCGGCAACCGCATATCTTGCCATCATGCCGAGAAGCGTACTCTTTCCGACACCCGAGCCTGCGAATATTCCAAGCCTTTGCCCTCTGCCTACCGTAAGCATGCTGTCGATGGCTTTTACCCCAAGCGGCATTACTTCCTTGATCCGCTCTCTTGTCAGAGGGTTTGGCGGGTCGTTGTCGGCAGGATACCATGCGTCAATTTTAGGCTGCGGTAAATCATCAAACGGGTTTCCGAGCGCATCGAGAATTCTTCCGACAAGTGCGTTTCCGACAGGCACCCTGAGCGCCTTCCCCGTGTATACAACATAGCTTCCAAGCCCGATTCCTTCAAGACTTCCAAAGGGCATAAGCAGTGTCTGCCCGTCTCTGAACCCTACAATTTCCGCACGCATGCTCCGCTCACCGTCAAGCGTATACATTTCACAAATATCGCCTATCTTTGACGAAGGTCCCGAAGCTTCAACAGCAAGCCCGACAATCCTCGTAACCCTTCCTGCACGCTCAAGAGTATCAAACTTTGCAAGATATGTACTATATTTAGATAATTCAATAGTATTCATATTTATTTATCGGGGACACACCTTTGAGCCGTTTAAGTAATGTCCCCTTATCCTACGGTTTTACATCTCAAACATCTATACTCTCTGCATTCTGCATTATAACTTCTCATGTATCTCTGCATTCTGCATTATAACTTCTCATTTATCTCTGCATTCTGCATTATCATTTCTCATTTATCTCTGCACTCTGCATTATAACTTCTCATTTATCTCTGCATTCTGCATTATCATTTCTCATTTATCTACTCCGGTTCGTACTGGTTTGCTCTTTCAAAAGCAAGCTCTACATATTTAAGCTGCGAGTCGATTCCGGCATTGACTGTTACATCATCTGTATCAATTATGCAGTCGCCTTCATTTAATGATACATCCCTGAGTACCGCCGCTTTGACAACAGCACCGCTGTCAAGCTCTATCTCCGCCGCTCCCGATGAGAAAAACCTCTCATACTCGGTAGGTCCGACACGTATAACTATCTTGCTGTCCGTAGTCAGCTGCCTTAGAGCATTTTTTATAAGGGATGTAAAAACATCACCTAACGCATCCTCTGCAGGGTTGATTATTTTCCTTACTATTTCAAGGGCAAGCTTTGTAGTTTCTTCTTCAAGTCCGCCGAATGTGCGGTCACGCTCTTCATATAACTCGTCAAGAACACGTTTTAACGCTTCATCATCCTCTTTTATTTTTTCTGCAAGCTGCTCGTCGTATGCTGTTTTTCCTTTTTGCGAACCTTCCTCAAAGCCTTCCTGCCAGCCTTTTTGCCGTTCCTCCTCCGCATCCTCGCGACCCTTAAATATTATTGATGCCGCCTCTTCCTTTGCTTGGTCGAGAATTTCTTCCTTCTGTTTGTTAATCTCGATTTCCGCATCACTTATATATTGATTAAGAGCGGCTTCCATGGAATATGCCGACTCTGCAGAGGTCGTCGCGTCCGGTAACTCACCCTCTGCGCCGACCTCAGAATTTTCATCAGCATCGAAATTCTTAAATTTTATGCCGGAGATTTTAACGAGGCTTCTGTCAATCCTAAACAATCAGGTCTTTCCCTTCTGTGCACCTGCACCGACCAAGCTCAAAACATGTCTATACAATAAGCTCATCCGCATCTCCGCGTGCAACAATAATTTCACCTTCGTCTTCGAGCTTACGGATGACGTTAACAATCCTTTGCTGAGCTTCCTCAACATCACGCACACGTACAGGACCCATAACTTCCATATCGTCCTTTATCATATCCTGCAGACGTTTTGAAATATTGCCGAATATAACTCTTGTGACATCTTCTCCCGCCATCTTGAGTGCAACTGCAAGGTCTGCGTTGTTGATTTCCCTGAGAACACGCTGAACTGTAACGTTGTTGAGTTTCGCAATATCTTCGAATACGAAGAGGCGTTTTCTGATTTCATCGGCAAGCTCACTGTCGTTGACATCAAGGCTTTCAAGAATATTTTTCTCGGAAGAACGGTCGAGTGAGTTGATGATTTCAACAATTGTATCAATACCGCCGACGATGATATTTTCGGTAAAGCCCATCGATGTAATTTTACGTTCCAAAATACGCTCTGCTTCTTTGACGTACTCGGGTGATGTGCTTCCCATGCTTGAAATACGGCTTATTATTTCCGTTTGCCGCTCCGACGGCAGGGATGCTATGATTTGTGCGGATTGTCTCGGTTCAATGTAAGATAGCACAAGAGCTATTATCTGCGGATGCTCATTGTGAATGACGTTGAGAATCTGTGTTGCATCAACTCTTCTGATAAAATCAAACGGACGTACCTGCAATGAAGATGACAGCTTTCGTATCATTTCTTCGGCTTTATCGGCACCTATTGCCTGTTCAAGAACATCACGGGCGTAGTCTATACCACCTTCGGTAATGAACTTTTGGGTCAGACACATTTCGTAAAATTCATTTATTATCTGATCTCTAAGTTCAGGCTCGACACGTCTTGTTGTTGTAATGCTCAGTGTCATGTCGCTGATTTCTTCGTCGGTCAAATACTTATACAGCTCGGCAGAGTATTGCTTGCCGAGACTGATAAGAAGAATTGCCGCTTTTTCCTTTGGGGACATATCATCTTTTGCCATTGAACACTACCTTTAATATATTATTCATCACTCAGCCAGTTACGCAGCAGCTGTGCCACCGAAGCCGAATCTTTATCAATGAATCTTTCAATTTGTTCAAGACCTGCGGATTTTTGCTGAAGGTCAACATCCTCGTATTCCATTTGCTCCGTATCATCGCCAATCATCAGGTCAATGCCCTCGGGTCCCGCAGCTGCAAGTACAGGCTCGGGCTCCGGCGGCGGCTTGACTGCTTTGACAATTGTACGGACAAGAAGCATTATCATGATGCCAAGCAGCAGAATTACCACATACATCATAATAGTCTCAAGCAATGCTCTGTTTCTTGCAGCAGCCTGCTGAGCTTGCCAATCTTCATACATGTCGGCAAGAGTTGTATCTATAAAGCTGAACGGCATATGCTGAACTGAAATATTCCCGGTTGATACACCAATTGCTTTTGCTACCAAATCAATGACTTCATCCGTATATTCCTGGTCAATGCCTTCGATTTCAGAGTTAATTAAAATAGCGATACTGAGCCTGTCCATTGTGCCAAGTGCATGTTCTATGCGTTGCCTTGTTTCGTTTATCTCCATGTTTCTTTCCATAACGGACCGTCTGTACATGTCCTCATCATCAAACGGACCCCATGGATATTCAACTGTTCCCATGTTGTTTGTATCTGTCCCCGGCACACCCTCGGCATTCATCCATCTTCTTGACTGCTCATGTATTTCCGAAAGGCTGCGGACAATACCTTCCATTTCACCGGGTATCGGGGGTTCAAACTCAACACTTTCGGTGACAATATTATCCCAGTTAAGATCAACATTTGGTTGTACTTGAATATTATTATAGCCGTAAACCGGTGAAAGAAGCTCATGGACCTGCTTTTGAAGCATCTCTGTAAGCCTGTTTTGTTCAACTCTGCGATGTGCGAGCATTTCTTCCATATCCTCGCCGCTTTCACCTGTCAGGCTGTAATATCTGTATAAATGGTCTGTTATTGAGATATTTTCATATTCGATACCCGATACAGAACCTCTTACGATTTCACCAATTGCTTGTGTTTCCGATCTTGTAAGCCTGTCTGTTCCCGAAAGTGTAAGCATTATCGATGCCGATGCCTGTCTTGTATTTGTTTGAATCCTAAATACTGATGTGTCTCCTAAGTTTACAATAACAAGCGCATTTGTCACCCTCGGATGCTGCATCAGCTGGACTTTTATTTCCTCGGCTCTCTGCCTGCTGTATAACTCTCTTGCATGCTGGTCCGTTATACCAAAACCTGTTGCATCATCTAAATATAAATTGGGAAAATCAGCGGTGCCGAGCAGGTTTTGCTCTCTGAGCCGCATCTGTACCTCACCGAGACGGTCCTCGGGCACTTCTATTATATCGCCCGGAAGCGCTCTGTTTGGTATTCCCATTTCATTCAGTGCAGTATATATTGCCGGAGCAGTCGTCCTGTCGGTGATTGGCAGGCGTACCCAGTTTGTACGCGTAAGCAGGTTGACAACAACAATTGCAAGAACAATTATAAAAACCGAAAGAACCGCAAGCTGTATCTTTCTGTTTCTCGGCATGGCCGCAAACCAGTCTCTGATTTGCATCCACATTCTAAGCAATGTTTCTCTCATCACTAATCCCCCAAATGTAACGCTATGTAAAAATTTCTAAATTTTTACAACGCATTACTCATAATGCAATGTATACCACACTAAATTCTAGCACTTTCTATACCAATATGCAACAGATTTTTACAAAAAATCACAATATATAGAACACCTGAGCATATATGGTGTTCTATATATTGTGATTTTATCCGTTTTTTGTTATTTTTTCTGAGCTCCGGTTTTATTGATTTTTGATAAATCAAACGAAACAATAGGAGCGCCAAGAGCTTGCACGTTTGTGCTTTTTGTAGCTTCAAGCAGTTCTTCTCTGAAAACTTTTACATCTCTGGGTGCGTCAACGCCCAGTTTTATTTTATCTCCGTCTATTCCGAGAAGGGTTACACGGATATTTTCGCCGATGACAATTGTTTCATTCAGTTTCCTCGACAGAACCAGCATCGTCATCACCCTCCTCCCTTGCAACTACCTTGCATATTTGTTGGAAGACAGGGGCTCTTACATTAAATTCGCTGCCGCTGAGAACAATTTGTTTTGCGCTTCCGGATTTTGTATTAATGATTATCGGAGCGGCGAGATTAACGGTCATACCTTGAATATCTTCGGGTATAACCACTACACTTACTACATGCAGCTCTTCGGGGCTTGTGAGCTCCAAATCCTTAACATCCGTTTCGTCAATATCAAATACATAATCGGGGAGTACATTAAATGTATCAAGCACGGGAAGACAAATTCCTTTATCCTCCATTGATTGAAGCCATACAATCGGATAGCTCTCTTCAAACTGCAGTAATGCATATTGTTGATACTGCTCAAGACCCGGAATTCCATCGCCGAAGTTTATAAGCTTTTCTTCATTGACTTCAACCGTCCCGAACCGTAGGGTATCTACCTGCATACTTTTTTCTCCTTTACATAAACCTAAAAAAATATAACTGCGTACGATGACGCAGCTATTCTATCATACGTACTTTGTGCGGTCAACATTAAACCATACGATCTATATATCTTCCGTAAGTTGAATTTGATACATTCGGCACAGTACCCGTAACGTTGAAATGAGGCTGTCTGCTGAGAAATACATCTACCGGATAACTTGTCTGCGCCGATACATCAACTGTGTTTTTACCGTTCCAGTTAACTGCAACATGCTGTCTCGATGCGTTAATCTCGATGCCGCCTTTTTCCCAATCAAGGCTCGGTATACTCGACGGCATCAGCCCGATGTTTTTTTCTTTCGGACCGAGTACCCTGTTCATTTTATTTTTCGAAAGCATGGGAATCGACTTGTCACCCGGAATGCGCGGGTTTGCTATAAAATCCCCGTCCCTTGCATAATTCCCTGCTGCCTGCATTGCATTACGGTTGCCTTTATCGCGAAATTGCTTTGCAAATGTGAGAGGGTCCATAAGCCCGGACTCGTTGTTTACCCGTTGCCTGTTTCCTCTGAACCTCGGCATTTGTGTATTGATTTCAAGCTGTGCTTTGCCGTTTTGGATATGAAACTGACTTTGCTGCTTGCCGATTTGAAGCCTTGCCGGTGAATTACCTCTGACACCGATTTGTGAAAGCCCGTATTCAAATGTTAACCTTTGTATAGACATCCTATCTCACCTGCCTCTGATAGTCCTTTATCAGGCTGAAAAATAATGAGTGCCGCCAGGCACTCATTATACCACATTTACCGCAGAAAGTCCATAAGTGTCGGCTGTATTACTCTTGCTCCTGCCGAGAGTGCTGCCTGATAGACAGTTTCGGACATTTTCAGGAACATGATAACCTCTGCCATGTCTGCGTCTTCTGCATCCGAGCGCATTTTTTCATAGTTTAAGTTATCTTGTGCGAATCTCGCTTCAAGAAGCTCAAGACGTCTTTGTCTTCCGCCGATTTCAGCAGTTTTTGTAAGAAGATGGTTTTGTGCATCCTGTGCGGTTTTAATCATTTTTGTAAGCTCGTCGGTACTTGCTCCGGTATCGATTCCGGGAACAATTCTATTAATCGCCTCATGGATGTCCGATAAAACGCTAAAAGTGTTTCGCATTTCGGGCAGTCCCGTTGTTTCATTCGACGCTGTATAGAAAAGAATGTCAAGACCGTTCATGGTAACAGGCATTGTTACACCGGGGGCTACATCAAATGAAAGGTTGTCATTATAAAGCCTGCTGAATCTTACTGCATCGGCAACGGTGAAGTCTGTCGGAGCTATTCCGGGGTTAAAACCGGGTACAGCTAATAATGCTGCTTCCAGGTCAGCGTCTGTCATGCCCGACGGGTCAATATTTTTAAACATATCGTTAAATACTTCAAAAGGTATACCGTCAAACTGTGATACATTTAATCCGTTAAAGAATAAATTTCCCGCATTATCCACCGAAAACGGTTTGATTCCGTCCGCACTTAAGTTTGTAGCGAAATCACCCGGGGTATTATATCCGCCGAAAACAAATCTGTCACCGTATACCGTATTTAATGTGTCTACATAGTGATCGCGAAGCTGACTTACAACCATTGCAAGATTTTGTTTATCCTTATCGGTTTTTACGCTGCCTGCACTAACAAGCTCCTCGTAAACAGCTCCGACTACTTTATTAAGCTCCATAACACCTGCCTCGGCCTGTGTCAGCCAGCTCTGAGCAGATTCAACATTTGCCTGATAATGTCCGAGCCTTGCAAGCTTGTTGCGTGCAGCCTGACCGTATATCAAAGCCGACGGGTCATCGCTTATATGACCGAACTTTCTGCCGCTGGACAGCTGATTTTGCAGCTTGTCCATTCTGTTTAAGTTCATGCTCAAATTGCTGAGCAGTGTATTTTGAAGCATTGTGTTTGTAACTCTTGAAACCATTGTTTTATCTCCTAAATCTATCCATATCTGTCATGTCCGGGGACACACCTTTTATTCGTTTAAGGAATGTCCCCTACATTGTTTCTTACAGTCCTACTCGTCCTGTGCCGTTTATCAGTCTGTCAAGTGCATCGTCCATTTGTGTTATTACACGGGCTGCGCCGTTATATGCGTGGTTGAATTTTACGAGACTTACCATCTCTTCATCGAGTGAAACTCCTGCAATTGCCGTTCTTTGGTTATTTGCCGCAAGTGTCAAAATTCTGCTTGTCTCTCCCGATTGCTTTGCCGAATTTAATGTCTTACCTACATCGAATCTTATTGTTGTTCCATATTCGTCAAAGCTGCCGATATCTCTTGTAACTGTGTTTGGCGGGTTTCTTGGGTCGATTACATCGATTGTTATTCCTGTTTCACGGAATAAATCGTACATCCTGAGCATATTTATATTATTACCCCGTTGGAGCTCTGTCGGGTCACCGGATGTACCTGTTGCGCTTTGCGGTCTTCCGATTTCAACGGAAGAAGCTGCAATATTGTATGCACTGCTGCGAATATCTTCACTCAGCGTTAAGTTTCTTGCTGTGACCAGACTTAATGCTGCAGGGTCCACAACGTATACTTTTGAAACTATTGCCGGGTCCTTCGGGTCGACTGCTGCAGGCGGGCTGTCTGCAAATGTGCCATTGTCAAACTCATAAGTTATATGTCCTACATTTTCGACAATATCATCACCGTTTGCATCTTTTCCTACAACAATACTGAAAAAGTGAATGCTTGTATCAGACCCGGTGGGATTATCTGTCCAGCCTTGGATATGCTGCTTATTTATTTCCACCAGCATTGCACGTGCAAGGTTGTTGACCATATCGATATAATACGGGATACCGCGGTTTTTATTATCTACGCCACCGCCTAAACCGTCACGCATATCAATGTGTGCTCTCAGCTCACCGCCGCTGATTCTGCTCATGTCAAGTCTTGCTGCATCAAGCTGTGTTGGATCGGGGTTAGCCGGATCAAAAGTAGTGTCAACTCTGAAAAGCCAATACGGAACAGATACATCATCCTCATTGGGTCCGAGCGGATTTTCCACTTTTGCATAACCGAGAATATCAGTCTTCGGATAATCATGGTCTACGACCGTCTGCCCTGCGACCGAAACTTTGAACATGCTGTGTCCGAACGGGTCGGGATACTCTTCATATTCAATGTCAACATATCTTGAAAGCTGGTCGATGAGTAAATTGCGTTTATCCCTCAAGTCATTTGCAATCATTCCGGTAAGTTCAAATGTATATATAGCAACATTAAGCTCGGCCATGTCTTTTGTCATTCTGTTAATGTCGCCGATTTTTGTTTCCACTGCTCTGTTTTCTACTTTTTGAAAATCTATAAGACCTTCATAAATCATGTTTAGCTGCTGAACAAAGTCCATTGCAGTTGTTTGCATCAGAGTACGCGGTGCTCCTGCAACGGGATCGCGTGCAATTTCTGTCATTGATCTGAAGAACTCGGCAATGCTGTAGTTTATGCTTGTCTTTTCGTTTACATTGTCAAAAAACGATTGGATATATGTAAGGCTTTGTGTTCTTGTTTCCCAGTATGCATGTGTATTGGTCTCATCTCTGAATCTTCTGTCAAGATATGCCGAACGTATCTGGTCGAGAATCATTACACGCGTACCGCCGCCGACAAGACCTTGCCCCACCGGAGCAAACCTGCCGACGTTTGAAAACGGGTCGTATGCTGTTTGAACGATACGCTGGCGTGTATAGCCTTCCGTATCCAGGTTGGATATATTGTGACCTGTCACATCAAGTCCGAATTGAGCGGTTGTTAAGCCGGTTTTACCAATTTCCAGACCAAAAAATGTTCCTCTGACCATTATAATGTCTCCCTACTAAAGAATTTAAGGGAGAATCCGTTCTCATGCGATTGTTTCAAGCGAAACATTCCTTGTTTCGCTATATTAATTTTCCTGCTAATTACATTATCGTCATGTTCCGTCCCGAAGTTTAGTAACTTTAAAGGAAAAAGATAAATTTTTTATTATAGGAATATTATTGGAAATTGCATGAATTATTACCGCCTCCGGCTGTACCTGTGAAGTCAGCCATAAGCGGTAATTATATTGAGTAAAAATACTTATTATGCGTGTCCGTCGTAGAATCCTGTTGCTTTTTTTCTGTCGGGTGCGGCTTTTCCGTCGCCACCGTACATATTATTAAGCGGGTCTTCCGATTCCGACATTAAGTTCAGCATTGTCTCCGAGTATTCCACATGAGCTTTAATAAGCTCCCGATTCTCTTTGTTGACAGCTGCATGCTCTTCGATGAGCGGCATCAGCTCTGTCTGCAGTTTTTTTATCGCTTCGCGTTCATCCGGCTGTGCCTTTTCGGCTATTTTTGTTACAGTAATTTCATCTGTCTGTAAGCCTAACTCGGCCGCAATAAGCCCGTGGAGTGCAAGTCTTTTTCTCTCAATGGCACCTAATTTGTTAAGCTCCTTAAGTTCAAGCCGAATCACGTTCTCCAGTTTGTCTGCTTCGCCGTTTACAATGATTTGCCGTTCTTCCTTCGAAAGCGCAAGCATGTTTTCAAGCACTTCCTTCTGCTCTTTTAACAGAGCACACAAGTCAGCAAGTCTTTGTCTCATTAGCGGCTTCCTAAAATGCTCGACAGGATTTTATCTGCAATATCTTCGCTGCTTACTCTATATTCGCCTTTTTGAACAGCGTCTTTGATATTTGCGATATGTGCCTTTTCTTCGGGTGTGCGGAATTCGAGCTCTTCCTTCGCTTCCGTTAATGCCTTTGAAAAGCTGAGGGCTTCCTTCGAGAAAATGACCTGGTCGCGACCGCTCGCAACTTTAGTCTCTTCCTTTGCAGGTTTTGCAGCCTGATAGCTTCTAAGGATATTCGGATTTGTAATTGGATTGATTTTCATGTCTTTCACCTTCTCTTGGGGATTATCATCATCACATAGTAATCACTACATGTCTCTCTAATAGCATTATCGGAACATTTGGTCCCTGACCTTAGCTTTTTTTCGTATTTTTTTAACTTTTTTTACTAGCCGTTAATTTTTGCCGAACCTTTAATATTCGGCACTTCTGCTTTAGGCTCCGGTTTCTTGTTATCTGAAACATTTTTATCCATCGAGGACGCTACTTTTCCTGTGCAGTCTTTGCATAATCTGCCTGTATTTATGGGCTTTCTGCACATTTCACAAAGCAATAACCCGTCACCGTCGGGGCTGTCAATAATTAACCGCCCTTCTTTGAGCAGATGCATAATTATCTGCTTGGACACTTCGGTTTCTTTTGAGATTCTATCAATGTTTGAATGCTTATGCTCGTAAATATAGTCTCTTACTGTAACAAAGTCCTTGTCGATTTGCTCCATGCATGCGGGGCATATTCTTCCGCCAAGGCTTTGAAAGGGTTTCTTGCAAAAAGTACATTGCATGATATTCATTAGTGTATCCTCCAATATCAAATCATAATGTACTTATTTTACAATTATTTTGTGTTTTTTACAAGGATTAAAATTAATTCCGGGATAATTTGCAAAAACTTAACAAATTATCTTCTCATTTGATTTGCAATACCTTCCATTTGATCTGCTGTTGAAAGTGCTCTTGAAGCAAGTTGGAATGCTCTTTGTGTGCGTATTAATCTCGCCATTTCGTCTGCGAGCTTTACGTTTGAGCCTTCAATAACCCCTTGTCTCAGTATGGCATTTTCCGCAAGCCGTCTTTCTCCTGCCGCAGGTGTTGCCGAAAATGTGGTGCTGCCTGCTGCCGCAAGGCCTTTTAAGTTGCGGAAAGTAAACATTCCTAGAGTTGCTCTGCCGAGTTCAACACTGTCATAAGTAACGAAACGGAGAGTACCATCCGTATCGTATTCAATTTTATTTGTTCCGAGAGGTATTTGAATCCTGTTTTCATTTTCATCAAGAACATATAAACCTTCACCGTTGACTATGTATGTTCCGTCCGCTTCAACACTTAGATTAAAAACACCGTTTCTGCCGTAAACAACCTCACCGACCGCATTTTGAAATGCGAAGAAGCCTTCATTTTCTATTGCAAAGTCGAGTTCTCTCTCTGTTCTTTCAAAGTGAGCCTGTTTAAAATCCCTCGTTACTGCATTGGTCATAAGACCGTGTCCTTTTTTCAGGTTGCCATCCACTGTTCTGTTTGGACCGGGTGTCAGCCCGACCGTATATAAAGAGTCTTTAAAATCCAATCTTGCATTTTTAAAGCCTACAGTATTTGCATTTGCTACATTATTCGCTATCGAATCAATCCTCGTCTGCTGATTCCTTAGCCCGCTGGCCGCTATCGACATTGCCAAGTACATTAGTAATTCTCTCCTTTTATATCAACACATAAATGTACTTTGTACATCTACCTTATTATTCCTTTAATTTTTTGTTGTACCTTGTACATCTACCTTATCTCTCCTTTTATATCAACACATAAATGTACTTTGTACATCTACCTTATTATTCCTTTAATTTTTTGTTGTACCTTGTACAATCACCTTATTACTCTACCGCAGTCTGCCTATATCGTTTACTGCTCTGCCTACTGTTTCATCTATCATTGTAACCATGCGCTGATTTGTTTCATATGCACGGTACATTGCAAGCATATCAACCATTTCGCGCCCTATATCTACGTTTGACATTTCAAGAAATCCCTGCTGTATTGTGTACGGGTTTGCTTCGGCAAGCGGCGGTTCAACCGAGTAAAACAGGTTGCTTCCTTGTTTTCTAAGGTCTTCATTATCAGCAAAGGATACAACCCTTATTGTATCAATGTATGCTCCATCCGCTCCAAAAACGTTGCCGTTGGGGTCAACAACAAAGTTAAGCCCTCCGACATTAATCGGCCCGTTATTTCCAAGTACCGGATTTCCTTCACCGTCAACCAGAATCCCGGCGTCATCCAAGTAAAAATGCCCTGCTTTTGTATAGCGTTCGCCGTCTGCGGTTTGTATTACAAAGAATGCATCCCCTACAAGCGTAAGGTCTGTGGGACGTTCCGTTGTTTCCATTGCACCTTGTTGAAAATCAAGATGAAGCTGGTCAACCTGAGTACCAAGGTTCAGCGGTCCGACCAACCGTCTGTTTAGCAATGAATTATTTGTATCATTTATACGTCTTGTCATCACTTCGTCAAAACTGTGTGCGACATTAAACTCTTTTTTATAACCTACCGTCTCGGCATTTGTTATGTTATTTGTAATGGTCTCCATACGCCTGCGTTGTAACAACATCCCTGTCCCCGCAATATATAGACCTCTTACCATACTTTCTTACTCCTTGTGTGTTCCCATGTTGCTTGATAACAAGCATAATAACGGAATTTCATTCCCTAAACTTTATTATCGGACATTTATGCACATAACTTTAGCCGTTGTAATAGAATAAATACTCCCTCTCAACCCCCCTCAGAATAATCCTATGCACCCTGGCAACAATAGCCGCCCGGCTCGTCTGGCTCCTCCTCGCAATAGCCATCGGCTCCATAACATAAAACGACAATAAAAGGCGGTTATGTTGTATTCTTAGTAAATGGTTGTTGCATTTGCGGTGAATATGCGGTATAATTGCGGTGAGGTGATTATAATGTCAACAAATACTACTTATAATGTCCGTATAGATAAAGAAATGAGAAAAAAGGCAGACATCTTGTACAAAAATATGGGACTATCTCTTTCTTCGGCAATAAATCTATTTGTTACGCAATCTGTAATACAGGGAAAACTTCCATTAACAGAAGTTGTGGCAGAACCGTTATATGCATATGCTTTACTTCGTGATGCCGAGGAAATCGATATAGCGCTTAATAATGGAACAGCTACAGTGTACAACACTCCCGAAGAGTTGTTCGCTTCTTGGGAAAATGAATAATGGAAAACTTCAAGTACAGACCGGTTGAAACCTCTTTATATAAGAGAACATTTAAAGCAATCAAAAAACGCGGTTATGATATAACACTTTTGAAGGAACCGATAACAATACTTGCAAAAGGTGAAGTTCTGCCACCAAAATATAAAGATCATAAACTACAAGGCAGG
>WQXS01000047.1 GCA_009784725.1 Oscillospiraceae bacterium | reverse complement strand
TGCTTTGTTTATGGTTACGGGAATGGTTCTTGTGCCGTGGTAGTTTCCTTGGCCTGTGAGAATCAGGTTAAATGTTCCCGCATTGGTTCTTTCGCCTGAGTAGCTGACAGTGTAATCTGCTGCGGTTATCAGGTTCGGGCTTGTTCCGTCTGTTACTGTGAATGTTGGTGTTTGTTCAGACCCGTTATAAACGAGAGTGCTTGTAAAGTTGACGTGAGCATGTGAAATATTCCGGGCTTCAACATTTATGGTAACAGATGCAACGGCCGGGTTGAATGCGGCATTGCCTGCTTTTGTGGCAGTTATTACAACGGTTCCGAGACCTTCGGTAACTACCATTCCGGTGGTTGGAGCAACAGAAACGGCATTACCGGAGGTTACGGCAAATGTGACAGCTCCGTCACCCGATCCGCCCTGGGTCGTTAATGTAAACGGTGCATGACCGTATGAAATATTGCCGACTGCACTAATTGAAAACGGTGCCTGGTCCTGAATCGGTGGAGGCGGCGGTGGAGGCGGCGGTGCCGGTGGTTCGGGTTCCGGGGTTGGTGCGGGTGTGGGTGCAGGTGTTGGAGCAGGAGTTGGTGCGGGTGTAGGCTCCGGTGTGGGTGCAGGTGTTGGAGGAGGTGTTGCCGGTACAGGTGTCGGTGATGGTGTCGGCACGGGGATTGGCTCGCCTCTTTCCTCGGGAACAGGGAGTGTAGGCAGAACTTCTTCTGCCTCCGATGTAAATATCGGCTGCGGGTCAGGTCTTGTGTTTCCCGCCATATTTTCATCTCTTCGTTCGTTCTCTGCCGTTTTATGTTCAATAGCGTCATTAATCAATGAAAGCAGCTCGGGCATCTGCTGCGCAAGACGTTCATCGTTCTTTAAAGCCTCAAGGAGTACAATGTCCAAATCCCTGAGAGAAATAGTAAATGTTCCGGGGTTTTGCTGACCCGGCTGAGTGATATCCGACTGATTCCCCCTGATGTCGGTCTCGATTCTTGCAACACCGTCGGCACCGATAACGAAGGTGTGAACCTCTTCATCTCCGTCCTGATTCACAACCGCAAGCTCAAAGCTGACCTCTCCCTCCAGAACCATAAGACGTGTAAAGGGATTTTCCTCACCGCCGTCTTCAAGCCCCATCCGGCTGTATATCAGGATATACTCTGTTCCCCGCACGCCTGCAATTGTGTTTGCCGCACGGATAACATTTCTTGAGTTATCGTTAAGAACAATATCTACACGCTTTCGTATCATACCCTCAATAAGCACAATCGAACTGTCGCTGCGCTGATTGCGGTTCCATACAGAGGATATTGAAAGCATAGTAAGCTCCCCGACAACCATTTCCTGTTTATGGTAGTTAATGGTCACCGATGAATTAAGACCTGTAACAATTACGTCACCGTCGCTGACATCCATTCCGACATACATCGAAGCAGAGCTTAACCCGCCTGATTTATATACATAAACAGACCCGCGTATTGCCGTAACCCTCGGGTTATCGTCCTCATCAGCCGATGCCGAAGGCAAAGCAAGAGCAAAAAGAAGTATTAAAATAAGAAATACAAGTTTTTTCATTTCGGCTTAACCATTAATACATTTCTATATCAGTTTTTTTATTTCCTTACAGCGTTTTATGCTGTCTTGATACAGTTCGTTTTTTGAACCTTTTCCTATATTCGTGTTTGTCGTGTAAAACTTAAATGCAGTTTCATAATCACCGAGTACAACCGACATTTCTCCGAGAATTGCACCAAGGCGCAGTTTATCGTCGACCGACATGGAGCCTCCGCTTTGCTCGGAATATTTTCCGTAATAGTAGCGGGCATTTTTCGCAGCCTGTTTCGCAAAATCATTGCTTCCCCGGTCATTATATAACCAATACAGGCGTATCCATGCATTTGCAAATTTGAGCGGGTTTGCCGATGTTCTTTTAAGACAATCAATGCTAAGATAATAACTGAGAATAGCTTCATCTACCGTGCGGTTGAGAGTGCTTATATATCCTGTAAATTTTTCTGCGTTTTCAAATTGGTTCCCTTCATACTTGGGCGGAACACTTGCATCACGAGGTGCGCTGTATTCCATGTAGGTGTCGCTGTAGTTGCAATTCGGGCAAATAGTATTGGTATAAAGTAAAATATCCAAATTGCCGTATATAACTCGCCCGTCAAGTGTTTCGCGTTTTTCTCCAAGGCATCCGTAAATCGGCACGTATGCTTTTAGTGATTTCCGGCAATACGGGCAAACAACCGCCATGACACGAAATGTATTATTATTGTTTTTCTTGTCGGTTATATTAAACTTTTTATAACCCTCGGGTAAAAGAGTTATTGCATCCTGTGATTCAGGCTCTTTTGAGGTTTCTTCGGCAGGGGCTGCACTATCCGGTTCGGGAGGTTTGTCCTCGGAGACAAGAATGGTGTTCATCTTGCGTATATGGGCTGCAAGTGTTGTGAGGTTGCATAAAATGCAATTTGCATCCTTGCACTCCTCTGCAGATAGAACTGCAGGCAGCTCGGGAGCTTCCTTTCCCGCTTTTTTTACGGCTTCGGCTGTTGCGGTTGCACGGTTACGCAGAGTTATCATAATTGAAGAAGTTATATTCGGGGCTTTTTCCAAAAGCACCTTAAAGTTATCCTTGCCAATTTTTACGGCAAAAGCTTCCTCGTCTTCGGAAACAATGGAGGCACTGCGGGGTGAGCCGTCGATGACTGCCATTTCACCAAAGAATGAACCCTGGGTTATTCCCGCAACACGGCTTGTAAAGCCCGTAAATGTGTTTATATAAACCCCGAATGTGCCTTTGAGCACAACGTACATCTCATTTCCCGGGTCATATTGGGAAAAGACAGGTTGGCCTCTGCCGTATTTTTCTATTGTTCCTGCATTACGCAGCATTTCCATTTCAGTCATGTAAAATCCCTCTAATAATAGAAAATTACTCTGTTCCTACCTTCGTCTTTTGCTATATATAACGCCCGGTCAGAGTATGCGATGGCTGTGTCTATATCTTCTTTCTTTTCCGAGGCTGCGGCAGAAACACCAATGCTTGAGGTTATCGGGATTAAAGTACCCTCAAAATTAATTACCAGATTATTTATTTTCACACGTATGCGTTCAAGAAAACCCTGTGCATCTTCCTTTGCGGCACAAGAGATAAGCATAATAAACTCCTCACCGCCGTATCTTGCAAAAATATCACTTGTACGTACAGATTCGTTAATTAATTTTGCGAAGCATTGAAGTACATAGTCACCGGCTTGATGCCCGTAGGTATCATTGACCTTCTTAAAATGATCCAAATCAAATAAAACGACAAAGGGGGTTTTTCCTTCTCTTATAACAGAAGAAATCATAAGCGGAATACTTTCCATAAAAAACCGTCTGTTATAAACTCCGGTCAGGGCATCGGTGTTTGCAGTTTGCTCAAGAGCAGTCATTTCTTCATTTAGTGATGTTAAATCCTCTTCATATTTAATGCTGTTATCGGCACTGCTTTCGGTTGTCGCTTCGAGTCTTAAGCAAAGAGCCCTGATCAATGAAAATGTAGCCTCCGGCTGTGTTTCCAAGAATTTAAGTGTATGTCTGCGGTCAATAGTTAGTACAGTTACCTCTGTTTTTGCAACAACAGTAGCTGTCCTGCGTTTTTGCAGAAACAAAGTCATTTCGCCGAAGAAATCACCCTGGTTAAGCTCGGTAATCAGAAGCTCTCCGACATCCTTATAATTTTTATAAATGCAAACGGTTCCGGTTTCGATAATGTACATTTTACCGTCCGGGGCTTCACCGTCATGAATTATTACTTGTCCGTTCGAGAATGATTCGCGCTGAGTCCAACGCTCGGAAAGCTGGCTGATATTTATCATTATATAAACTGTTCCTTTCTATAGGAAAATACTCATGCCGTCTGTGGCGGTAAAGGTATTGGGAAATACCGTCCTTGCGGACTCTTGCATTTTATCGATGTCATCGTCTGACATTCTATAACCGTAATGGTATAAGGCGAGTTTTTTTACATTTGTTTTTATTGCCCATTCGATGCATTCGCTTGGAGATGAATGCCCCCAGTGGGGTATAACGTTTCCGTCGGTAAAGGATGCATCAAGTATCAATAAATCCGAGTCTCGGAAAAATTCTTCGAGAACTGTGTCGTTTTTATGGTTTGACAGCTCAACGTCAACACAGTAGCAGAGTGTTTTATTGTTATATTCGAGCCTGCACCCGAGTGCTCCGCCCGGATGGGATAATAAGCATGTTTTAATTACAGACCCTCCGGGTAAAGTAATGGTTTGGTTAGCTTCAATTGACCTGTATTCTATTTCAGCTTCAAAAACCTCTGTGGTTACAGGAGATACAGGCGGCGCTACAAGGGTTTCCAGTATTGTCTGAACGTCACCCCGGCCGTAAATATTCATTTTTATCTTGGGGTTAAACATATCGGGATTAAATAAAAAGCCGTCAATATGGTCCATATGATAATGAGTCAGAAACAAGTGTTTTTCACTGCTCTTGTAGCTTTGCAGTTCACTAAGACCGCAGATACCTGTGCCGGCGTCAAATATTATGACATCATCACCCGCTTTAGCGGCAACACAAAGTGTGTTTGTGCCGTATTTTTGCCTTTTCCCGCAATTATACGGGCAAGAACCGTTAGTACCAAGAAAAGTGACTTCGAAATTTCTATCCATAATATTCCCCCTATATAGTAACACCCAACAAATTATATATCTGTATACCGACCTGTTTGTTTTTTACATTTAAAATTCCCATATCTTCAACCTGTACATGGTCTTTTACAAGCTGATAAGTTGAATCCGATAAAATAACCTGACCCTTTGTTGCGTTGCTCTCCAGCCTTGCTGCCGTATTGACCGTGTCACCGATTGCAGTATAATCCATACGGAAATCAGAACCCATGTTTCCTACAACTGCAATACCTGTGTTGACACCGATGCCGAACTGTAAATCAACTCCGTAATCGCGCAGGATTTCTTCCTGCAGTGCAACTGCACCCTCCTTCATTATCCATGCCGAGCGCACAGCACGAAGCGCATGGTCGGGCAGGTCGTTTGGTGCGTTAAATACTGCCATTGTTGCATCACCTATATATTTATCGAGTGTTCCGCCCTGCTCCTGAATGGAGCTGCTTGTGAGAGCAAGATATCTGTTTACCATGCTGACAACTTTTTCGGGAGGGTTTGCTTCGGAAAATGCGGTAAATCCGCGAATGTCAACAAATAAAACGGTTATCTCCTTTTCGATTCCGCCGAGTTTTATATCAACTCCGCCGCTCATCAGCTCACTTACAACCTCGGGTGCGACAAAACGCCCGAAAAGCCCGTGGATGTGGTTTTTCTCCTGCCTTGCGGCAAGAATACCGAGCGCAAGGCTGCCGACAAAGCAGAAGATAAGAAATACAATTATATCGCCTGCCTTAAAAATAATGTCGAACTGCTCATAAGCAAGTTTTGCTCCTCCAAGCACCGCAGCATTTAATATTACTGTAAGAATCAATGATGGAAGAGGTTTTAACCTCGGAATGAAAATAATTACTATAAGACCTGTAAAAAGAAGAATGGAAAGGTTGAGCCACCAAGCGGCATCCTGTTTAAAGCGTCCTTCAAGTATGTTTTGGATAATATTTGCATTTATTTCCACTCCGTATGTCGGTGTCTGCCTGCTCAGCGGTGTCGGAAATGCCCTGTCACCGATTCCCTGAGCATACGGACCGATAAGAACGATTGCATCTTTGAACATGGCTCTCGGGACCTGCTCATTAAGAACATCCCAAAGAGAGAACCTGGTAAACGATTCGGGACCTCCGGCATAGTTGATTGGAAAAAGCCCGTGGTTATCAAGCGGAATTGAGTGAATGTTATCTTCGATTCCCATGGTGCGGGTATATGTGCGGTAAACTTCAAGCGGCAGGGAATGAATTGTAATGTCGCCGTATCTTACGGATGTGAGTGCGTGGCGCATAACGCCGTCACTGTCGGGAAGGACATTCATAAATCCCGCAGTACTCACTTCTGCAAGCTCGTGAAACGGGAGAATATATTCTTCTGCGACGAAGCTGCGCGAATCCGACAGATATGCCGATGCTCCGAGTACAAGCCTTTCGGTGTTTTTTGCCGCCTCAACAAGCCTGTTGTCGTGTTCTTCAATAGCTCCGTGGGAGTCATACCAGACACTTATGCCTATTGCCGCAACATCCATTTCCGTAAGACGTAAAATTGCGTCTGCCATGTAAAAACGGGGCCAGGGATATGTGCCGATTTCTCTTATACTTGTCTCATCCATTCCGACTATTATTATATTGTCCATCGGTTTTCGTTCGCTTGCCAGAAAATCATCGTGGATTAATGTATCTATAATCGGAATCAGGCTGAAATACTGAATCAATCCGAATAAAATCAGCATAACAACAGGGAATAGGTATTTTAGTTTCTTTATCATAGACGCTACCTCAAAAGCAATCGGGCATACAGGGACAGCATGGAAAAGACATGTGCTTATTGCCTTAAATCGCTTGGAATATGCAGTGCAATTGTGCTGAACTCGGGGAACCACTCAAAAGTATGAGGGAAGAGCCTCTCGATTTCCTCTATGGTTGTAACGGCTACTCCTCTTAAAATAAAATAGTCGGTGTCGAGTGCAAGTTGGGTTTCCTGGTCTCCGAAAATAATTGAAAGAATATTTGTTCTTTCGTTAAGATGCACATCGGCTCCGAGAGCTTCAAAAAGCGGGCGGATCGGGACAAATATGGAATCGGCGGTGTTCCATGGTGCAACTCTTCCCATGTCGACCCAATGATTTCCGATAAATACGCGGATGTCACCATGATATGAATACCTTGAAGTGGTTGAAATGCCTGTATCTGTAAGCATTCTGTTTCTGGACGGACGCCCTTCGAGGATTCGCTCCGTGAGCGGGACGGCTAATACCCTGTTATTAAATGAATCGGAAATAAAAAGTGTTTCACCATTTGTATATATACCTTCGGGTCTTGTCATTTTAAGGTTTTCTGCAGAAGCATAAAACTGTCCCGCCATCCCGTTTCCTGCGACGGTTCGTGTTCCGTCCGGGGTAATCATTCTCACTGCATGATTTAAACTGTCGGCAACAAGGATATCACCGTTTGGCATGAGTGCGACATCTCTCGGAAAATTAAAGCGGGCATTCTCATTATCGCCGTCTATATAATCACCGATATGGTAACCGGAATATCTGTCGATTTCACCGGGCAAACCGGCAATTGTTGTTATATTCCCGTTTTCTATCTTTCTTATTGCGTGGTTTGCGCTGTCGGCAATATAAATAACTCCGTTTTCATCGATGCAAAGACCGCTTGGTTCAAAAAAGCGTGCTTCGGCAAGGTTTCCGTCTTCGAAGCCGGATTCCAACGGAGCACCGGCGAACACAACAACATTACCGTTGCTGTCGATACGGCGGATTACATGATTTAAAGTATCGGCTACATATATATAACCATCGGGACACATAACGGCACTTCGGGGATGATTAAACTGTGCCTGCCCTTCTTTTCCGTCGTTAAAGCCTGCAACTCCGCTGCCTGCTATGGTTATGACATAATCCTCGTCCATTCTGCGGATGGCATGGTTTCCTGTATCGGCAACAATAACATCACCGTTTGTGCATATAAACACGCTTGACGGCTTCATAAACATGGCATGCTCGCGGAATCCGTCGATTAATGCACCCGAATCACGGTAGGACAGTCCGTATTGCCCCGGAAGTCCGATTCGCCTGTTTCTTTCACCGCCGATAATTTGAAGCCTGTCACATTTGGAGTCGGCTACAATAATATAATCGTCAACTAAAGCAAGACCGATAGGGTAGTACAGTTCGTCGGAGTATCTTGTCGGCTCCCAAATTCCGTCGAAAACCTCAAGCTTTGTTGTCATAACAGCCTCGGCTTCACCGGTAACGCTGATTGAAGCTTGCTGCTTATCCCATGGTTTGATGATTAATAGCACAACCGCAGTTGAAACTAACAGAACAGCTGCGGCTATGATCACGAGAAGTCTTTTATTTTTAAGAATTTTCATAAGTATTACTTCGCTATCTAAATAAACACGTTATTCAAGTTTAAATATACCATAAAATTGTGAACAAAAATAGTGCTTCTATTAAGAATAATCATAATTTTGCACATTAAATTATAAGGATTTATGCAAAAAATTGATAGTAACCGTGGTGGTATAGTATGCCAGTTAGAATTTAGTATAATTAAGAGGTTTATTTTAGACATATTGCACATATAAAAAAGCAAACATTCTGCACAATTGCACAAATGATAGTTGTTGACTTATTCATTTTATGCGAGTATAATCTTAATAAATCTAAACGATTAGAAATTAAGATTTGCAAGTGCTTGAGCAAAATTACACATGTGCGGCACTTTTGATTTATAACAGGTTCTTTTGATGTGGGGTGAGTACTATCACAATAAAAGATATTGCAAGAGAAGCCGGGGTTTCAACAGCCACGGTATCTTATGTTATAAACGGCTCAAGATCGGTTATGCCGGAAAAACGCCAGCGGGTACTTGATGTAATTTCCAAGACAAACTATCAGCCGAACCGTGTTGCGAAGAGCCTTCGTACCAAGAAAACAAATATAATCGGGGTTCTTGCCGAAGATATTCTCGGGTTTCCGTCGGGGGGTATTATTAACGGAATCTCCGAATATGTGGAAAAGTCCGACTATAATATATTACTTAATGACCTGCGAATGCTTGACAGTTTGTTTAATAAGTATGACCAGGTAATTCATCAAAAAGAAAAGATAAATAATGCACTTTCATTTTTGGTTTTCGGGGCAAAGGTTGATGCAGTTATTTATATCGGCATGTTTAACCGTGATATAACAGGTATAATCTCGAACATTAATAAACCGGTAGTAATAGCATATTCCACATCAGATGATGAGCATATATGTTCGGTAAACTATGAAAATGAGGATTGTGCAGCAGAGCTGACTAAGCATCTTATAGAAAACGGACATAAACAGATTGCTATAATCACAGGTCTTGCACATACATCACCCTCGCAGACACGTTTAAAGGGGATAAACAGAGCCTTTAAAGATGCGGGACTTATATTGGACGGTTCTCTTGTCAGAAACGGAGACTGGGAACGCACATCGGGATATGACTGCATGAAGGACCTGCTTAAAGCAGAAAAATCAACTCTGCCGACAGCAGTGCTTGCAATGAACGATTTGATGGCAGTAGGAGCAATGGATGCAATAAGAGAAGCAAACCTTAAGGTTCCCGATGATATATCAGTTGTAGGCTTTGATAACCGTGAAGTTTCAAACTTTGTTTTCCCGAAGCTGACAACCGTAGAGATCGATATGAAAGCAATAGGATACAATGCAGCGCAAATGGCAACGCAAAAACTCAGCGGTGAAGGTGAATATGCAGATAAACGAAACTTAATTATTCCGAGCAGATTAGTTGTACGAGATACAGTAAAATCAATAATTTAAATTGTTAACCTTTTTACATTAAGGGGAGATTAAGTGAGTAAGTACGGAATTACATTTATAGGACACATGGCATTTGATGAGGTTCATCATTTCGGTGGCGGTAAAATTGTCGCACCGGGCAGCGCCGTTCTTTGCGGAGCAATGGTATCGGCAAGAATCGGAGTTAAAACAGCAGCAGTTGTAAAGATGTCTCTCGAGGATGAAGAAATTACACAGCCGATGAAGGACCTCGGCGTTGACGTGTTTATTATCCCGGCAGACTGTACGACGTACTCACGTGTTTTGCATAAATCGGCAAATGTCGATGAGCGTGACATTAACCTTGTCAGAACAGCCGGACTTATGAAAATTGAGGACATTCCCGAGCTTGAATCCGAATATTATCATCTGGGAGGTATATCGGACTCCGAGTTTGATATGGTATTAATAGACGGATTAAAAGCGAGGGGTTACAGGCTTTCCACCGATATGCAAAGCTACGTGCGTCAGATAACACCCGTCACCAACGAAATCAACTTTGCCGAGGCAAAAAACAAAGAGGAAATAGTCTCAAAAATGGACATGGTCAAGCTGGACATCGTCGAGGCAAGAGTATGCGCCGGAACAGAAGACCTTGAAGAAGCCGCTAAAATCTTTCAATCCTGGGGCTGTCCCGAAATAGTCGTCACAAAATCCGATGGTGTTCTTGCAAGAAAAGACGGTATTACATATTTCGAAAAATTTTCAAATAACAGTGTTATCGGAAGGACCGGCAGAGGAGATACAACCTTTGCAGCCTACCAAAGCTGGAGGCTGAAGCACGATGTCCCTACATCCCTGAAATTCGCCGCAGCACTCGTTTCAATTAAAATGGAAACCTACGGCCCGTTTGCGGGAACTCTTGAAGACGTTTATAAACGCATAGAAGAAAAGCATTCATTAGCATCTTGTCATATAACGAGGTAGAAATGTACATAGATAACCTGAAAATTGATCCCGACTGGTGTGTGATTGAAGACACGTTTGATTTAAGCCGTGTACGTCACAATGAGTCCGTTATGGCTCTTGGTACAGGCTTTTTAACCATTCGTTCAAGCTTCGATGAGGGCTTTACCGAAGATGAGCAAAATATTTCCTATGACCGCAAGGCTATGAATGTATCATTAGAAGTTGTTCCCACCAAAAAAAGCCGCTGGGGAACATTCATCCCGCTTGTTCAGGGTCAGCACCCCTTCTGGAACGTTGGCGTTATTAACCTTCCTTATATGATCGGGCTCGAGGTTTATGCCGACCAAGAGCGGCTCGATATGGAAAATAGCAACATTGTGGGCTATAAACGATGGCTGGATATGCAAAAATCTACCCTATACAGAACATTTGTCTGGGAAACAAAATCCGGCAAAAAAATAAATCTGCTTTTTAAGCGTTACCTGAATCCCGACGATAAATTTGTCTGTATTCAGGAATTAAACATTAAAATGCTCTCCGGAAATGCAGAAATTTCACTTGTCAGCTATATCGACAATGACACTCGTACCAACGGTTACGACAAGTTTACAAGCCGTGATACCGGCTTTGCGGCAGACCGTGTAATATACTCGGACGTTACAGGAAACCTCAAAGACCGCATAGTCACCGTCAGCCGCCTTGTCTGCTCCAAAACAGACACCCATATCGTCAAAAAAGACGGATGCAGGGTCAGCTCCACCCTCTCATTGACCGCACTGGAAAATGAAGAGGTCAAAGCTCTGAAAGTTTCGGCTCAGGCAGCAAGCGTTTATTTCGATGAAGAAGCCCTTCTCGACGAAGGCATCAAAATGATTAATACAGCAATAGAAAAAGGAGCGGAAGCCCTCCATAATGAGCATATTAACCGCTGGGCACAAAACTGGGATATGTCGGATATCCGAATCGACTCGAACGACCCTGAAAACTACAACAGCCAGCGTGCGATCCGGCAGTCTATATATCATCTTTTCCGCGCCCGCTCGACAGACCCGAGAGCACTAAACTGCGCAAAAGGTTCAACAAGCGAAATGTATCTCGGCTCCGTCTGCTGGGATATGGAAATATTCTTCCAACCGTTTTATATCTATACACAGCCCGCACTCGCTAAAATGACAGGCCTTTTCCGCTACGGAATACTCGACGGAGCACGCCGCAGCGCAAAAGCGCATAACTATATCGGAGCTAGATACCCCTGGCAAACTGACCGCTACGGTAATGAAGTATGCTCTCTGTTCGAATATGCTGACCATGAAATACACATAACAGCAGATATTGTAATAGGATTCTGGCATTATTATCTCAATACACTTGATAAAGACTTTTTATATAATCACGGCCTTGAAATAATCCTCGAAACCTCCCGCTACTGGACTACCCGTGCCGACAAGCTAAAAGGCCGCCACGGTTGGCATATTCTGGGAGTTATGGGCCCCGATGAATATAAGCCGATTACAAATAATAACGCTTATACAAACTTTGTTGTCCGAGAGAGCTTAAGGCTCGCTTCGGCAGTAGTGAAAATGTGCAAAACCGATGCGGTCGACATTTACAACAAGCTTTGTGAAAAAATAGCTTTTGATGAAAAAGAGCTTGAGCTTTTCAACGAAATAGCCGACGGACTTCCCATACCGCAAGACCCACACAGTAAAATAGTCTGGCAATGCGACGATTTCGACACAGCCTTTTGTGAGATTGATATTGAAGGTTTGTGGAAAGATAAGAACAAACAATTCGGCTTCTACACAACGCAAGAGCTGCGCTACCGTGCAAAATGCCTTAAACAATCCGATGTAATCGCACTTATGGGTCTATATACAGAAGCATTCACAAAAGAAGAGATGATTGCATCCTATGAATATTACAATCCGTATACAATCCATGATTCATCCAACTCTATATGCCACAATGCAATAGTTGCTGCATATATGGGCCGCCCCGACCTGGCATATGAAAACTGGCTTAAGTCTGTTGATATTGATTTCGGTGTCCGCCCCCGTGCCTCGGAAGGGATACATTTTGCAAACGTCGGCGGAATGTGGCAGGAAATAGTCCACGGCTTCGGCGGTCTTGTAAATGCACTCAGCTCCGATACTTTAGTATTTAAGCCATGTATACCGGAGCAAATAAACGAAATTTCTTATCAGATAATCTGGAAGGGGCAAAAAATCGGAGTTACGGTTACCAAAAATTCCATGAAGCTTAAAAATAAATCCGACACAAAATTGACCTTTACGGTTTATGACAAACAGGAAACAGCTGAAGCAGGCAGTGAAGTTACAATAAGTTATTAGTCTCTTACAACCACGTGTGTAAACTCTAATTTATAAGAGTTAACATAAACTACACAAAAGAAAGGGTAAAATTATGAAGAAAGCAAAAATTATAGCAATCCTTTGCGCAGCAATTATGATTCTCGGATTAGTTGCCGCATGCGGCGGAAGCGGATCATCAGGCCGTGTTGAACTGGTATTCGCACTGTGGGGTGACCCGGCAGAACTGGAAACAACACAGGAAGCTCTTGATGTATTCAACGACATGCAGGACAGAATTCGCGTAACAGCAATTCAGATTGCACAAGAGGAGTACTCGGAAAGACTTCTGACCATGGCAGCCGGCGGCAATATGCCCGACTGCGGGATGGTTGACGAGCGTACAGCAATCGGCTGGACAAGAGAAGGATTAATTCTCCCGATTGACATTTACGCAGGGCAACCAAGCAAACCAAAAGACGGCATCACATTTAAAGACAACGGTCAAACAGTTGCTTATTCCGTAGCAAGTGAAGTTCTCGGACTGTGGTTCAACAAAGACATGTTTGATGCAGCAGGAGTTCCGTATCCTCCGGCAACACTTGAAACAGCATGGCAATGGGATGAGTTTATCGAAGTAGCAAAGCAACTCACCTTTGACGCAAACGGCAATACTCCGAATGATCCCGACTTTGACGCAAGAAACATTGTCCAATACGGAGCATATGTCAATTGCTGGGCATGGCAAATGGAAGTATGGGCACTTTCCAACGGCGGCAGATGGTATTCACAAGACGGTAAATCAATAGTCTTTGATGCTGCTGCAATCGAAGGAATGCAAAATGTCTATGACCTGTATCTGGTACATAATGTTGCACCGTTTAATGCAGGTCAGGAAGACAATGGCTGGTGGTTCTCCATCGGTGCAGGAAATGTTGCAATGGGAACCGACGGACAATGGTCTACAGGATTCGCCGGAGACAGTGACATCGACTATGGTGTAGCTGTACTTCCGTACATGAAGCAACAGGCAAACATCACAGCGGGCGGACCGGTTGCAGTATTTGCAGATACCGACCATCCCGATGAAGCAGCAGAATTCTTAAGATGGTACTCAGATCCCGAAAATAACTGGGGACCGATTGAAGCAGGCTGGTGGATGCCCAACATGATGAACTGGTTTACAGACGAAGCACTGCTCAAAAGATGGATCGATGATACCCCGAACCGTGCAAGACTTCCCGCATCATCATTCAGAACAGCAATGGCAGACGTTGCGCTTCATCCGTCAACACAACCAACAGGCTGGTACTACACACCGAATACAGACCAGGTTGACAGAATCTTAATTGCTTCACTCTCAGAAGCAGCAAACGGCAGCAAAACTGTTGCACAGGTTATTGAAGAAGTACGTCCTGCTCTGGAAGCGGCACTCGCAGGGTAGTACTGCAGCAACACTTACAGATTAGTTATGACGGGAGCCTTAGAGTTGAAACGATAAGGCTCCCCTCGTATCAAGTGATAAACAGTGAGGAGGCATCAGCGGTGAAGAAATCGGATAAACCCCCAAAATCAAATATGGTAATCAAAGAGCAGCGTGCTGCATATGTTTTCTTAATTCCTGCATTTCTGGGCTTATCATTAATAACATACCTGCCGCTCCTTGCTGCACTGTTTGTAGGTTTTACGGATTTAACCATAGGGCATATGGTACGCGGTGAAGCTCCGCAGTTTGTAGGGCTGAAAAACTTTATTGATATTTTTACCAATCCAAGCATCGACTTTTTCAATTCAATTCTTGTAACAGTATACTTTGCGCTCTTTGCGGTTGTTTCAAGTGTTGTTTATTCAATGTTTATTGCGATACTTCTTAACCGCAGAATACCGGGGCGGGCATTTTTCCGTGCGGTTTTTTATGTCCCGTATATTCTGCCTGCCGTGGCAACAATAATAAGCTGGTCCTTCTTATTAAGATTTGAAGGCGGCTTAATTAACTATTTTCTTGTAAACATGGGATTTGACAGAGTGCATTTTCTGTCATCGGCAGAAACTGTTGTACCTTCTTTGGTTATGATTGCTGTTTGGGCATGCGGTAATTTAATTGTCATATTTCTGGCGGGACTTCAAAATGTACCAAGAACATATATGGAAGCCGCCGAAGTGGACGGAGCAAACTTCTGGCAGCGGTTTTGGAAAATTACTATACCCTGTATGACTCCGATAATTTTCTTTAATATGCTCATGAGTCTTGTCGTAAATCTTCAAATCGTTGTACCCGCACTTGCCGTCACAAGCGGCGGACCCGGGAAATCAACAATGTTTATGACATATTTAATGTACCACTACGGGCCTCGAAGCGGACAGTATGCAACCGCAAGTGCAATTGCATTCTTATTTTTCATGATTGCCGCAATTTTGGCAGCGGTTCTCTTTATTACATCGAAAAACTGGATTTTCTACGAGGGAGGGGATGATAAATAATGAGCGGTATAACAAATCAAACTGACATAAAAATAAAAGCTCCCGGTTTCGGCGGGCTTCAAAGTAAAAAACGCACAAAGATGATTTTTGATATTGTTTCATTTACATGTATTGTAATAATTTCTGCACTTGTATTACTGCCGATTTATTGGATATTCCGTTCCTCACTTATGGGAAGTCTTGACATATTCTTATGGCCGCCTTCGTTTCTCCCGATGGGAACAATCAACCCGGTTGAGTGGCAGTGGGAAAACTACATTATCAGACCGACAAGCTACGATTTCTGGCGTTATCTTGGTAACTCCCTTACTATCTCTGTCCCCTGTGTTATTTTCGGTACAAGCACGGCAATATCATGCGGATATGCATTTGCGCGGCTGCAGTTCCGAGGAAAGAGATTTTTATTCGCTCTTTGTGTAGGTTCAATGCTTATGCCGGCTGCAGTAACACTTGTTCCGCTTTATATGGCATGGACGGCAATCGGAGTTGTCGACTCATATTTGCCTTTGATTCTTCCGTTTCTCTGCGGCGGCGGGGCATTTAACATTTTCCTTTTAAGGCAGTTTATAAGAACAATTCCCAAGGAACTCGACGAAGCCGCAAAAATAGACGGTGCCGGTTATTTCCGCACTTTGGTAAGCATTATTGTTCCGTCAATCAAATCGGCAATAATAGTTGTTTCATTATTAATTTTTATCACAACATGGAATGACCTTTTGCAACAGCTTATATACATACACTCACGCGAAAACTACACAATGGTCCTTGGTCTTACAGCATTTTTCGGCACTTTCAAAGCAGACTTCGCAGGCATGTTTGCCGCAACAATGCTTACAATCATCCCATGTCTCACAATATATATTCTCGGTCAGCGCTACTTCGTTGAGGGTATCGTCATGACCGGCATGAAAAACTGACACTCGCCGAAGGTGCTTGGAAGAAAACATTGCATCTAAAAAGGTTTCCGGGGACATTCCTTTAACGTCTAAAAGGTGTGTCCCCTGTTAACAGGCTCAATCTATATAATATACATGTAAAAACATTGTATACAGGCGTTTGTATGTGTATAATACAGTATAGAAGGAGCGTGAGTTATGACAAAAATAATTAAAGTTATTGCACTTATCTGCGTATCAGCGATTATTGCAGGCCTCGTTTCATGTGTTGAAGCGCCTGCAGAGACTACCGCCGGAGAAGATACATTCCTGACAGTTTCACCGCCCGATCGCATTCAAATTACATTTTCATTATGGGGAGACCCTGCAGAGCAGGAATCAACACAAGCAGCATTGAATATATATAATAATATGCAGGACATTGTATGGGTCAATGCACTTCAAATACCAAACGAAGAATATGCGAATATATTACAGGGTTTGGCACGGGCAGGTAATATGCCCGATTGCGGAATGGTTAACGAAGCTACCGTTTTGGGCTGGGCAAGAGACGGCCTGCTTCTGCCGATTGATATCTTTGCAGGTCAGCAGAACAGACCGCTCGAATATCTGGCATTCAAGGATGGCAGTGAGACAGTAACATATTCAAGTGCAAATGAAGTTCTTGCTTTATGGTATAACAAGGAAATGTTCGATAATGCAGGGATTGATTATCCTCCAAAAACATTGGATTCGGCATGGACATGGGATGAATTTATCGATACTGCGAAAAAACTTACATTCGATGTAAACGGAAACACACCCGATGACCCGGGTTTTGATAAAAATAATATTAAGCAATACGGTGCATACGTAAACCAATGGACATGGCAGCTTGAAGTATGGGCACTATCTAACGGAGGTAAATGGTTCTCGGAGGATGGCGGCTCTATAATTTTCGATGAAGCGGCAATAGAGGCAAAACAAAAAGTTGTAGACCTGCATCTTGTACATAATGTAGCCCCGTTTATACCTGCGACATCAGACAGCGGATTTGCCAATTCAATGGCTGTGGGAAATGTTGCCATGACAACAGAGGGGCAATGGGCGGTCGGATTTTATCCGGAGCTTGATATTGATTACAGAGTTGCCGTTCTTCCATATATGCAGCGGAAAGCTAATATAGCAACAGGCGGGCCTGTGGCAGTTTTTGCGGGTACCGGATATCCCGATGAAGTTGCGGATTTTGTCAGATGGTACACAGATGAGGAAAATAATTTTTCACTTATTGAAGCCGGTTGGTGGATGCCGTCAAAATCAAACTGGTATTCAGAGCCCTTACTGACAAAATGGATTGATGATGTACCGCTCCGTGCAAGACTTCCCGCCGAAGCATACAGAACTGCAATTGCAGATGTTGCAATGGATTTTAATGTTACACAATCGGCAAGCTGGTACTATACACCGTACACATATGAAATTATCAACACAATCCTTAACCCGGCAATGGTCGAAGCTATCAGAGGGAATAAAACAGTTGCCGAAGTAATCGAGGAAATCAGACCTCGAATGGAGGCTGCACTTCTTGGCTAAAATGAGTCTGTAAGGAGCTATTCAAATGAATGTATTTCTTGGTATTGAGCTTGGTTCCACCCGTATAAAAGCCGTTGCAATTGACGAGGTTGGCAAGCCTCTCGCTTCCGGCGGTTTTGATTGGGAGAATAAATTTGAAAATGATGTATGGACTTACAGTCTTGATGATGTTTGGAAAGGACTGCAGCATAGCTATAAGGAGCTTGCTCTGGACTATGCGGAAAGAAACGGCGGACCATTGCCGGAGCTTTCCGGTATTGGTATTTCAGCTATGATGCATGGTTATCTTGTTCTCGATAAAAACGATAACCAACTCGCAGAGTTTCGCACATGGAGAAATACAATTACGGAAAAATCCTCGGAAACTCTGACAGAGCTGTTTAATTTCAGTATACCTCAACGCTGGAGCATTGCTCATATACACCATGCCGTTACGGGAAACGAGGCTCATGTCAAGGATATCGGACATTTAACAACCCTTGCAGGATA
>WQXS01000046.1 GCA_009784725.1 Oscillospiraceae bacterium | reverse complement strand
TGATTTACGCTTATACACCGCATCCAAGTGTGAATATATAGCCAGTGTTGTTTTAATATCAGCATGACCCATTTGGTTTCTCGCTGTCAAAATATCGCAGCCTGCAAGATACATTAGTGTACAGAAAGTATGGCGGAGCCAGTGGGCTGTGAAGTGTGGGATTACGAATGGGAGACTGCCGGGGTCGAATTTGTTTTTTGGTTTCTTTAGAAACTGGCCAAAGTCTCAGTGTTGGAAGTTTATATCTGTAAGGTATGATTTCCACATTTTTGTCCACGAAAACTAATCAACCGGTATTGAAGTAAGCATGCCATGAACGGCGAAATGCTTACTTTCTGCATATTAATCAAACATAGATAGATAAATCTCGTAATTTATATTGTATTACGATAAAACTATTGCATTTTTTTGTTAGTAATAATATAATCCAAGTCGTAGGAAACGAAAATGCCACGTCGATTATTCGGCGGCAGGCGAGAAGTGTGCAACCACTCCCCGCCCTGCAAGTGTGACAAACCCACACAAGCAATAGTTGTCTATACCGCAAACTGATTATATTGTATTTGTATATCCAAATCAAGATGTTTAAGTCGGTTGCGATGTAAATGCTGTGTATGGGTAAAATACACGGCATTTTTCGTTTCTGAAATAAGAGGATTATTTGGGTATCTTTAATAAAGGAGATTTATGATGAAAAAAACACTTTTATTTATTACATTAACATTAATTCTAATTTTCGCTATTGTCGCTTGCGACTCACCCGCACAAACTCCACTTCCACCACCAACAACACCTGCACCTGTCGAAACTCCTCCTCCGCCACCGCCAACACCTGATCCAACTCCCGAACCTACACCCGAACTAGAACCCGAACCATTGGGTGTTGAAATTGTTATCGAGGAATTAACTAACGAATACAGTAGTGCAAATGGAGTAAAAGAGTTTGAAATTGAAGCAGATTGGAATGATAAAATTACTGTAGCAATTACATTTTACGAACCACACGAAAGAGATGATTTTCCCTCATTGGTTGTTCCTTTTGTAGATAATGTAATTAAAATCGCAAATGAAAATGATGTTTCAGTTGAAAAGTTGAGAGTAAATCTCAATTTAGAAAATAAACAATTTGTTTATTACAATGCAACATCAGATAGCGGAAAAAATGAAGAGTTTAAAGTTGGAAAAATGATGTTTCACTCATTCCGTTATGCTGAAGATGGCGACCTAATTGATTATGACAAATTGTTTACTCTCGATGAAGGTATCGAAGCGTTTATAAATAAATGGAATGATTTAATCACAATAACAGGGTTTTCGACAAGTAGACCAAACTCCGCAGGCGGTGTAAATATGACCATCACATGGAGAAATGAATCGGATAATGAAATAAAATATATTAAGTTTGCAGTTGAAGTTTATAATGCAGTTGACGATACCGTTAAGTGTGAAATTAGAGGTAACAGTTTGACACATCTCGAGTTTACGGGACCATTCAAAAAAGGCACACGAAACACAAGCACAGAAAGAAATGCATGGTATAACAAAGATATTAAAAGAGCAGAATTGTATAGCCTTGACATTGAATATATGGACGGAACAAAAGAAACTTTGCGAAGTAATTTTGTTGGCTTTGATGAATGGTGGAATTCATAATTGTAAATTACATATTTAAAGGGAGATTAAAATGAAAAAATATTTTTTATCGGATTATTATTTATTTTATCAATCGGCATTGTCGCTTGTGGTGACGGCGGAAGTAAAATCACCGAAACCAACATTGATTTTGAAATTGTTAATAATGACGATACTTCAATTGCAGGTGCAGTCCGAGCGAGTTTAGATGTTTTGATTGCAAAAGGAAATTACTCAAATGAAGAAATTGAAAACTTGCTAAAGCATATTGTCGAAACTTATTCATCAGAAAATAAAATTAACGGTATGACAATTTTCCTTTATGATAATAAAGATGATGTTGGTTGGGGGTATACAGTCGGGAAAGCGGAGTTTTGGCCCAACGGCAATAAACAGGACGCAGGTTCGGTCACAGCAGGGGATTATAAAACATTCAAAATTGAAATCGACATAAAATAACTTTTGATTCCAAGACATAAAGTTTTGACTTGAATTTGACTTGAATCTTATCGAAAAAGAGCGGTTTTTATCGGGTAAGTGCGAGTAGTCACAAAAAAGTAATAGTCCTGCATTGCTTGTAATTACAAGGTTTTGCAGGACATTTTCGTGGTGGGCCTTCACGGACTCGAACCGCGGACCGACCGGTTATGAGCCGGTTGCTCTAACCAACTGAGCTAAAGGCCCCTATTAACTTTATAGCCTCACCCTTTAGGCGAAGCTATAGAGGTGTTCGGCTCGCAGATTATACCACCATGCGGATAAAAAAGCAATATGGAATATTCATCGTATGATATTAATTCCTAAATTAAACACCACAACAAACCGGGGCTTGAAGATTATTCCGGTACAATTAATCGTTGAAAATTCTTTGTATTAATCGTTGAAAAATTCCTTTTTCATTCTTAAAAGGTTTGAATACGCTGCCTGGAACTCGAAATCTTCAATCTGCCGGACCAGGTCATCACATCCCGGTATGATATTCAAAGTGTCAACGTATGAAAGGCAATCCGGATTGCTGTCATCAAGTAATGCTTCGAGTTCATTAAATATTTTTCGTATATTGTGAATGTCAATATTCACATCCAAAGCATCTTGAGCAGATTCATCCCATGTTAAAGGCTCAAGCTCTTCGAGAGCCTCATTTAACTCGAGTTCAAGCTCCTTCAGTTGATTTTTTGTAGTTTGGTTCTCCCCGGTTTTTAAGTGTTCCTCCACAACCTCGGCAGCCTGCTGCAGTACGGTTTTGTTTAATTGTCCCGCATTACTTTTTAAGGTGTGTGTAAGTCTGTGTGCAAGGGTAATATCGCCGATATCAATTGCGGTTTGGATTTCGTAAAACCTGTTTCTGTTATTTTTCACAAAATGCCTGATAAGCTTCCTGCGCAGCTTTTCATCATCCCGCTCGGTTTTATTAATATTTTCAGTAAGAATATCCACGGGCTTAAGGAATTTCAACATACATCGCCACAGCTCTTGCGATGTAAACGGTTTTCCGATTATATCATTCATTCCTGCCTCGTTGTAGATTTCTCTGTCATTTGACATAACATTTGCAGTCATTGCGATAATCGGGGTGCCGACATCCAGTGTTGCGATTTTTGCAGCCGCTTCAAGCCCGTCCATAACAGGCATGTGTATATCCATAAGAATTATATCGTATGGTTTTTCATTGTTTTCCATGCGTGCTTTTACAAAATCCACACCGATTTTTCCGTTTTTTGCTATTACGGTTTGCAAGCCGATTCTTGATAAATGTTCACTTATTACCTGTTGGTTCATTGTATTATCTTCAAAGACCAAAACCTCTCCGTCAAACATGGGTTTCTTAATATCTCTATATGACGAATGCCCGATATCGTCGGCTTCTTCTTCAATGTCAACTGATTTGAATGTTATATCAAAAATGAACTTACTGCCCACCCCGAGCGTACTTTCCACATGGAGTGTTCCGCCCATCATTTCTATGATATTCCGGGTTATGGAAAGTCCGAGGCCGCTTCCGCCGTATTTTCGTGTCGTCCCTGTTTCCGCTTGAGAAAACGGATCAAAGATTACATCCAGCTGTTCCTGACTCATTCCTATTCCGCTGTCTTTTACTTCAAACGAAATTGTTGTGTCCTCAGCCGGTTTCTCTTTAATTACAGCATGTATTTTTACCATTCCGCTGTTTGTAAATTTTACAGCGTTTGAAAGAAGGTTTATTATTACCTGACGCAGCCTTAGCGGGTCACCGTATAATTTCTTGCCGACAGAGGGTTCTGCATAAAAATATAATTTTATGCCTTTTTCCAGGGCTTTCGGAAGAATGGCTATACGGCAGGATGAAAATATTTCACTCAAATCAAACGGTACGCATTCCAACTGCATCTTGCCGGATTCTATTTTTGAAATATCCAGTACATCATTAATAATCTGCAACAGTAATTCTGAATTCTCAATAATTTTACCAAGATAATCTTTTGTTCTTCTCGGTATGTTATCATCCATCGCAAGCTCGGAAAATCCGACTATACTGTTCATTGGAGTCCTGATTTCGTGACTCATGTTTGCGAGAAACTCGGACTTTGAACGGCTTGCCATATTTGCCCGTTCAACAGCGGTTTGCAACGCAATTGAGTTTTCATGCAGGCTGTCCCATGTTTCCTGGGTTTCCCGGGCAAGCTCTCCGATTTCATCATTGCGGTCCGTTCCGTATATTGCACTTGAATCCTTATCAGACTCCGAAACGCTTTGTGTAAGTTGTTCCAGAGGTTTGAAAATGATTCGTCTTATAATCACCGAGTTCAAAACAGCATAAATAATAAATGCTAAAACCACAACGAAAATAGGCGGCAATATCCGTGTTGCATCAAAGAGTGCGCTTGAATTAAAGAATGTAACTATTTGCCAGCTTGTATCGGTTATGTGGACAATCGACATAAATCTGTAGTCACCTTCCGACAACCTGCTGACCTCCGGTACTGTCCGTCCGGTAAAAATCGTCGGGTCTCTCTGATACATATTAATCGAAGAAATTAACGCATCGTCTGAGCTGACCGAAAGTATATGGTTTTCTTTAAGGCTGTTAATTTGGTTTTCATCATATTTTGGGATTGTACTGTTAATTTTAATGACCCCTCTATGATCAATAACAAAACCTTTTACACTCTTAATGTCATAATGCCCGAATAAACTGTCATAAATTTCATCAAATAACAAAGCGGAACAGAATATACCAACTGTTCTGCCGTCTTTTATTACCTTATGGTTTATCCATAAAAGCCGAGTGCCTGTCTCCGGGCAGATATCCGTATTTAATGTAAAATCGAAAAATGAACCAACCGTGTCAAAAAACCATCTGTTTTCCGTGATATCGGAGCTTAAAACATTAATAGGCACCAGCTCATTTAATTGTGTATCATTTCTGACCGAATATTCGTTAAGAGAACCCATCATCGCAAAATTTAATCTGCCGGATTGAAGCATATCTGAAAAAAGAATCAGTTCATTAAATGCGTTTTCTTTTTTATCCGAGTTCTCTTCATCGGCAAACCATTCAACAATATCTGCAGATTGTGACATATGTTGTACAAGCGATAGTTCCTTGCTTAAATGTTTTTGCAGAATATCTGCAGACTCTGCCGTATAAAACCGGACATAGTCAATTGATGCGCTTTCAACAAAACTAAGAACCATAATACTGGAAACCACAACCGTGATTACAAGAATTACAGCTATAAATAACATATCAATATTTCTGAATCGTGATGCAAGCTTGCCGATTTTTCTGTTTTTTCCCTTGGCAGTACTTGTTGCTGAGGTGCTAAACATATTCATCTCCAATAATTGATAGAGTTATTTTCCGATAAGGTTGAAGCTCCTTAAAAATTCTTCCGCTACATCTCTTGGAGTTTCACCAAGGACATCAACTTTATGATTTAAACTTCGCATAACATTATCGGTTAAGATACCTGTGAGTTTGTTTATAATTTCAATTATCTCCGGGTGTTTTTCTGCAATTTCGCCGCGGATAACAGGAGCCGCCTGATATGGTGGGAAAAACTGCTTGTTATCATCCAAAACAACAAGATTGTATTCCATTAGCATTCCATCGGTTGAGAACGCTTCAATAACCTGCACTTCATCATTTACTATCGCAAAATAACGGTCATTTCCGTTTTTTACCAGTTCTTCTTTGAAGCTCATATCATAAAGTATTTTCAATGTCGGGATGCCGTCACTTCTGTTTTGTATCTCATTTCCTCCGCCGAATATTAAATCAGATGATACTTTCGCTAAATCAGATATTGAGCTTAAACTAAACTCTGCAGCTGTTTCGGCTCTGACTGCAATTGCATATGTATTATTAAATCCGAGCCTTTCGAGCATGATGATATTGTAATTATCCATCAATTCTTTTTTTATCGTTTCAAATATAGTATCCGCACTTATTATTTCGTTAAAGTCAGAATGGCTGCTGTAAAACTTCAAATGATTGGCATAAATCGTCCCTGTATAATCGACATATATATCCAGGGTGTCTGCAATTATACCTGCAAATATTATTTCGGACCCCAAGTCAACCTTTAATGTTACTTCGATATCTGTGTTATTTTCTATAAGCAGTGCAATAATATTCCCCAAAATATGCTGTTCGGTATAATCTTTTGCACCGACAATAACGCTGCCACCTGTCCTTGAACATCCTGCAAGCAGTGCGATTATCAACATAATAGCACAAAGTGTGCAAATTTTTCTCATATTGCTCCCCCTGATTTGTGCATATATTATACCAAAATAAACAACAAAGGAATAGATATAGTGTAATAATTACATCTATCATTTGTCAGGTATAATTTCCCGATACTTAATTAATAGCTGTTTATCGGGGTGTAAAGTCCCTTATCCGCCGCCGCATAACATATTCACTTAGATGTTGTGCGACTTTTTCATTTAGTGTAAGTTCATCGATTGGTTTTACAACAAAATCACAAGCACCCAAATGCATAGCAACGGAGATATTATCTATTGACCCCAAGGCTGTAACAAAAATTATAGGTGTTTCTTCATGGTTTGCTATATTTCTGATTATAGGAACAAGATCAAATCCGCTGACAACAGGCATTTGACAGTCAAGTAATATTAAATCCGGTGTTATCATCGTTAATAAATCATTTATTCTGCCGGGGTCGGGAAGTGTGTAAACTGTATATTTATCTTTTAAGAAAAAGTGAATTGTTTGAAGCTCGGCCGGATTGTCATCTACAGCGAGAATAACAGGTTTATTTGCAGAGTATCTTTCCGGGTGTACACAGCGCTCTATACTATCTATAAATTCCAAATCTGAAAAAGGCTTGGGAATAAAGTCCGCCGCTCCGTGGCTCATGCCTTTAATTATGACATCTCTGTTGATTTTTGCGGACAAAAATATTACAGGAACATGTGCATAAAATTCGCTATCCTTAAGTTTTTTGAGTATTTCAAATCCATCCTCTTCAGGCATATTTATATCAAGTAAAATTGCACTGACCAAAACACTTGAAAGAATATCAAAAAGTTCAACCGATGATTGTGCTGTATATATATCATATTTTGCTCTAAAACGTTCCTTTGTTGAGAGCAAATGAAATTGAATATCATCGACTAAAACTAATTTGTGTTTATATTGGTCCATATTTTTATCACCTTCAATCACTTTCAATAATTTACAATAATTTTGAGAGCCTTTCAGAGATTTCCATATATTGCATCATATCAACTTTTTCCCGCAGCCATACTGCGAGACCGTCGTCTGATTTGTATTGGTATTTATCAATTTCCGTCATTGCATCATCAACTCCGCTTTTATCATAAACCGTAGACGCTAACAGAAGTCTTGATAAAATTTCGGGATCCGGGCGGTCTTTTTCGTTTTTTGGTTCAATTAGTGAGGCTTCCTTTTCAATCCTCTTAAGCATTTTATCTATTTCATCTACCAACGATAAAGATGCGTCAACAAAGGTTTGATTACTTTTTTTAATAAATTCCAAGTCATTTGATTCTGCAGCATTTTCCAAATCTCTTGCATACTCGCCAATTTGATCGGCATATATGCTTGTACTCATTCCTTTGATTCCGTGTACTTTAATCTTATAATCATGCAGGTTACTTTCATCTGCATATGACAGTCCGTTGAGCAAATAGCGGACGTCGTTGACATATGTGCGTAATATTTGCAAAAAGACTTTTTCATTTTTATGATATCTGTTAAATCCTTTAACCATATCGAGTCCGTCAATTCCCGTGTTTAGCATATGGTTAAAGGTAGGGCTTGATGATTTAATGCTTAATGAATCGTCTATTTTCCTTGCTTTTTCTTCAGATTCCATTTGTAGTCTGGCTGCTGCAAGAACTTCAGGTTTTTGTTTATCCCGTATATATTTATTTAGAACATTGGTTAACAGGCGGACATCAACAGGCTTTGCAATAAATCCGTTAAATCCGTTTTTCATAAACATGTCCGATTGCCCGGCAACAACATTTGCTGTCAGAGCAACAATTGGTTCATTATATCCCATGTCGCGAATGTGTTTTGTAGCTTCAACTCCATCCATCCCGGGCATCATATGATCCATGAATATAATGTCGTAAACGTTTCCGCTGTTAATTTTATCAATTGCATCATATCCGCTGTCTGCAGTATCAATATTGAGCTTGTATCGCATTAAAAGCCCTGCGGCAACGAATCTGTTTGTTTCTACATCGTCTACTATCAAAACATTGCCGTAAGGCATGATATCGCGGATTATCCTCCTGCGTTCTCTTTGGACATGCACACCATATGTATGGTTTCTCATGTTTTTTGAAATTTCTTCTCCAACAACATCATTACCGATTTTTCTCTGAAGAAAGCGTACGGTAAATGAAGATCCGGCACCCGGTTCACTTTTTACAATAATATCTCCGCCCATTAAGCCTATCAATTGCTTTGAAATCGCTAATCCTAAACCGACACCTTCTGTTTTAGCGTCATTACTAAACCTTGAATAATCGTCAAACAATCTTTCAAGTTGCTCTTCCGACATTCCAATGCCTGTATCTTCAATGCAAACAACTACAATCACTTCATCATCTTTAACCCCGGGTTCATAGTCTATGTTTAGTGTTACCGAACCTTTATCCGTATACTTAAATGCGTTTGACAATAAATTGTTCAGTATTTGTTTGATTCTCAGTTCATCCCCTTCTAAGGATAGAGGGAAGTCTTCATTTATCTTAACAAAGAAATCAAGCTGTTTACTTTCAATTCGCATTATATTTACTTGAATTGAATCATTAATCATACTGACAGAGCTGTAAATAACAGGGGTGATATCCAGTATGCCCGCTTCTATTTTTGATAAATCCAGAATGTCATTGATTATCCCCAATAATAACATACATGAGCTGTATATCCGGTCGAGACCGTCTCTTATACTGTCGGGAAGATTTTCTGCATTTACCAGTATTTCGGTTATTCCTAAAATCGCATTCATCGGTGTGCGCAGTTCATGGCTCATTTTCGCAAGGAAGGATGATTTGGCTTTATTTGCAACTTCGGCATCGTCCTTTGCTTTGATTATATCCTGCTCCAATTCCTTACGTTTTGTAATATCGCGTGCAATGCCGGCAATTCCTTCTACATTGCCGTTAATTATCAAAGGAGCTTTAATTGTTTCAAAGAGCAACGTTGTTCCGTCAGATTTTGTTAATGTTTCTTCAATAGCATAGGTTTTACATTCGTCAATAATTTTATTGTCCCATTTAATAAAATCCTTTGCATCTTTTTCTTTTATACCGTGGACATATGCATCATTTTTTCCGATGATATCATCTTTCATACGGTCAAAAAATTCCAGAAGCCCTTTATTGCAATTTACATAGTTTAAATCTAAATCCTTTACAAAAATCAAGTCCGGTATTGCGTCAAACAATGTGCTGAGTATAGTTGTTTGGAATGTGAGCTCCTGTGTGCGTTTTTCTATCAGTTCATGACGGGCTACTGCATTTATCATCATAAGTCCGACAGATTTTAGAATCGTAATCTCATCATCACTGAAATAACGTTCATTAACGCAATCGTCAAGATTGAAATATCCCCAGAAATAATCGCCAAGGAATAACGGTGTAATTGCTGTTGAAACAACACCGTACTCATTAGTAAATTCTTTTATGTTCTGCGGTACTTCTGTAAGAGGGCCATTTATACTATCGCCGTTTATTAATAGCTCCTTCCATTCGGGTATATGGTCATATGATATTTTAACCCCTAACGGAAGCTCTGTTTTTTTCTTGCCAAGTTGACTGCACCATTGGAAATAGTGAACAAAATGAAGCTCCCCGTCGATTTCCTCATTACGCCAAAGCTGGATTCTGTCTACATCTATTGAAGAGCCTATAATCTCCATGCTCTTTAATAAAGTCTCCGATATATCGGCTTCCTCATCTGTCATGAGTAATACGGACGCTGCATGATTTACTGCACCGAGCAACCTGTCCCGAAACTCTATATCCTTTATCATTTCTGCTTCTTTTCGCAGATCCCTTGTATATCCGATTACAACATCTTCATTATTATACTCAACTCTTACAAGTGTTATAAGAGCAGGTATAAGTGAGTCGTTGTAAGGCATTTTATGTAACCATTCAAAGGTGCAAATGCCGTCCTTAAATGCCTTGTTTACAAGCTTTACAGCTTTTTCATCCGATCGTTGTCCGTCAATTTGATATTTAGGTGAACATAGCTCTATAAAATTATCTATATACTCCTTCTTATCTTTAAACCCATATAGGTACACTGCAGCCAGATTACAATCTATTGTATTCAGGTTTCGATCCCATATCTGAGTACAAAGCGGTGATGAATCAATCATAAGCATCGTTCGTTTAAATGATTCGGATACTACAGTTTCCAGTTTTCGGCGTTTTTCACTTTCTATTGCAAAAGATACAAAGTCTGCAAGAGATGATGTAAAGCTTTGTTCATTGATGGTCCATTTGCGTCTTTCCGGGTATGTTTTGCAACGATGTTGTTCTATACTTAATACTCCAAACGGTTGTCCTTCAGCTCGAATCGGTGCATCCAAATATGCACAGAGTGTAGGTTCTTCATTTCCGATAGAAGCTGCAAGTGAATTTTGCATTGCTTTGACATCGTCTACTGCGAATACCCGTTGTGATAATATCGTTTCCCTATAATCTTCATTTTTAACCATGTCTATTTCGTCTTTTATCATTGTCTTAACATCACCGGACTCATAAACAATGAATTTTTCAAGCAGATTCATATCATCCGTAAATTTCCATATAGCAATACACTGTACATTTAATGCCTGACAACCTTTTTCTGCTATCATTTTTATCGCATCTTCCAGTACACCATAGTAAAGAACATCCGATTTTGTTATGGAGGAAAGGGTATCGCTGAAATAATGCGGGTTATAGCTGCGAACCTTTGTTGTATACGAATAATACGCAAACAGAACAATCGTCAGAAAATACCCGATTGGTGAATAATCATAGTTTAATCCGAATAAGCCGAACACAAAAGCAAGGTTTAACAGAAACGGAATCAAAACCGCTACTCCGGTTATGAACAATAGCGGATATTTTCGGAAGTTTCTAAATATATAGCGGACAAACTTCGTATAGAAGAATAGAACACCTAACGATATTAATGCAACATGAATGTAAAAGAGAATACCGACCGGAGCTGCATTATACGGGTAAGCTATTGGCTCAAGCTCAGTAAAGTAAAGATTGTGGAACGGTGTGGTAACGAGCGCAAGAGTATCAATTACCGGAATTACTATAAAGCAGGTTTTTACAATCTTTGAATGGATTAAACGTGATTCAATAAAATTCAGAATGAACCAAAATGTCATATATGCAACAACAGTAACAAATGCTGTTTTTGTTATTGCTATAATCGGAAAATACTGCGGTGCAGAAAGCAGTTCAATGGTAGCTACCGATATCCACGCAAGTGTCACCACGCTCATCGGATAAAATCCGTTCATTCGCGGCTCATCAACAAAAACAGGCCGAAGCTTATAAAGCATATATCCTGCAACAATAATTATTGTAATCGAAACTAAAAACATAATTCCATAAAACATTTAATTATCGCCCCTTTACTAGCTGTCGCCAAATCTTAATCAATATTATATACTAAATTGGTCAGGATTATAAGCGTTCCTTTAGCCTTGCTTGTTTTCTTGCCTTTTTACTTTCGTACATTCTTTCGTCGGCAATACTTAAAAGCACACTTGACGGGTGCGTATTATTCTCATCAACAGCTACAAGCCCAAAGCTTATGCTGTATGAATACTCCTTATCGGACAGATACTCATCATTACTGAGATAATTGTATATAATGGCGGACTTTTCCTCGATTTCTTCACTTCCGGCATCAGGGACAAGCACCATGTATTCATCACCGCCAAGGCGGCAAATTACTGCGTCTTCCGGGAAAGACAAGAGGTGCTTTGCGGCGTTTATAATATACATATCGCCTTCATTATGTCCATACTCGTCATTTATATGTTTAAGCTTGTCTAAATCTGCAAAAACCAAAACAAAACGCTTTTTGTTTTCTATCCATTCTTCCAGTGTTTTCATGCCAAACGCTCTGTTATAAAGATTTGTGAGGCTGTCGCGGTAAGCGTGGATTTCCAGTTCCATTATTTCATTCTTTGAGTCGCTTATGTCCGACACAGCATAAATCAATGCTATTTGTCTGTCCCATTCTACTTCATATGCTCTAACATGTAAATGCCGCGTTACATCATCATATGTATAATCAAGTTCAACTTCGACTCCGCTTGCAGAAACAAGATGCTCGGCCATGAGTCCGGTGATGGTTTCGATATACTCATGGTTTATATGCATTTCCATAATCGCAGCTTCATTCATAAGCAGGATTCCGAGGTTTTCCTTTTCAACGACAATAATCTGCTGCGGTATATAATGTATAAGCTCCGAAAACAACAGGTTGAACTGTTCAATCGAAGCGTTACGCATTTTCATTTCATTTAAGTTTTCGTTGTGCTTCTCCCTTGTTTCAACGACATAGTCGCCGAAAGTTTTTAACTCTTCCGTTAACTCATGGAAATCTTCCGGAATATCGCTAATGTCCGAATCTTTATCATGGGTTTCATTAATAATGCCTCTAATATATACCAGCATTTTATCCGCTATGTGTTTCATACTTCACCCCTCGTAAACTTTTACATTCACATAGCGTATTTTGTAACATTTATTGAGAAAATTGTCAAGAACACCAATACAACACCAAGGCAGCACCATCATGCGAATTTAATAATTTTGACGTTATCGTAAAATCCGAACAGCTCTGTAATCGTGAAAAGGTTCAAAATTCCAAGTATTTTTCAAGCTCTCTTTTGTCGAGTGTACAGCCTGTTTCTCCCAATTTTACTGAAGGTTTTGTTTTTCCGTGGTAGTCACTGCCACAGGTTATTATTAAATCGTATTGCTGTGCTTTTTCATAAAAGTATTTTGCTGCTTCTTTATCATGATAACTGCAAAATACTTCTACTCCGTCGATTCCGGTTTTTACTATTTCATCGAATAGTTGATAACGGCCTTTCAGATTATTGCCGGGATGCGCAAAAACAGCTTTTCCGCCGTTTGCTTGAATTATCTCGATTGCCTCTTTTAGTTCGGGGTAATCGACTTTAACATAACAGGGTTTTCCTTGTACATAGAAGTCCCAATAAAAGTTAACATATGGATTATCGCCTCTATCTCCATTTTCTCTATATGGCATAAGAAGCTGATGGTCTAGGTATTCACTTTTCCCAAGCAAAATCTCAGCGAAAATCTCACCTGTCCAAATACCTGTTCCGGCGGTGATATCAGAAATTGCATTTATCTCCGATTCGGAGATATTGAAGCCCAGCTTTCTTGTAAGTTCCAGACGCTTTCCGGATGCGTTCCTCTCTCCTGTAAGGATTTTGTTTTCAAGTTCTACGAAGTCCGGACTTTCATCATCAATACTATATCCCAACAGATGGAAGTTTATATCTAAAAAGGTGCAATCAATTTCTATTCCCGAGATGTATTTTATACCGAGCTTCTGCGCTTCCTTTCTTGCCTCCGCATTTGCTCTTGCTGAATCATGGTCGGTGATCGACATTATTTTAACACCTGCTCTCTTGCATTGCCGAACCAGCTCGGCAGGTGTAAACTCCCCGTCATCACTATATTTCGAGTGCATATGTAAATCAATATGTGTGCTCATAATCGCTCCTCGTATAATGATGATGACATAGGGTTCATCATCAATTTTCTTTTGTTTATTGTCTGATAGCCCTATACTATCTGTGGACGCTGCGGCTTGGTTTTTGCTCCTACGGTGGCTTCGGCTGACTGTTTCTGAAAAGGCTACAACCGCAGCACCATGCGTAAATTTTAATGAGTTAGATAACGCTTTGACGTTTTATGTCGAACGAGGTTAAGTTGCGTGGTAGTCTGCGGAGATCAAACAGCGTCACATTTTTATGAAAGCAGGTATATTATATGGTCTACGTTGGTATCGATGTTGCTTCAGAGAAGCATGACTGCTGTATCCTCGGTTCATGTGGGGATGTGTTAAGCGAGTTCACGTTTTCTAATAACAGGAATGGGTTCAATCAATTACTTGTAGCCGTGTCTGGTCATTGTGCGGAGCTTAATTTTGAAAACGCAAGAGTAGGACTCGAATCGACCGGTCATTTCAGCACGAACATTACAAACTTCTTACTCGCAAAACATCTTAGCATGGTCTTTTTTAGTATTAAAAATTTCTATTAGATTTTTCAGATATTTATCTTGACTTCATATAGTTAGTCTTTTTTTACTTCTTCACTTCTTTATTTCTTTACTTCTTTACTTCTTTACCGACATGATATGAGATACTTAATAACACGATGCATATCGCGGTTGTCATTTACCATAACATTCATTTTATTAATTCCACCTTTACTGCATGCAACGGTTATCAATTCCTTGACCGCCTCATTTTCCCGGAGGTCGTGTGATTCGCTGCTGCTTGAAACTAAACAGACCGGACCTTTGCATGAATCAATCATTTTGAATAGCTGTTCAATATTAACTATATTTCTAAATGTTACTTTTGTCATGTTATTTTTCCTTTGCTTGTCTGATCATTATAATCCGTTTGACGAATAACCCTGTTTCGATTATAATTATAGTGTCAGTAATTGCAAATTTATATATTAATAAGCCCGAATATTATAACAATCGTACCAATTGCGGAAAATAAGAGGTCAGTAATGAAAATTATTCCGGTAAAAGTTGATGATAAACAAATGGAGAGTATGCCTTTTGCAGACATCTCTTTTCCGGTGGATTCGTGGGATGATGTATTCGACTCTTTCATTGATGAAACACTAAACTGCCACTGGCACCCTGATTTTGAGTTTGGAGTTTTGATGTCCGGATCGCTGGATTATAATGTAGGCGGTGTCCATATGAAAATGAATGAAGGAGATGCGATATTTATTAACTCAAACACCATGCATACGGCAAAACAAGCGCAAGGAAGTAAGGGGGCGGTTATAAAGGGTGTGGGTTTTCCAACGTCATTGTTTGCCGACAGACCAAGCAGCACGATATTCAAAAAGCATTTTGAACCTGTTATAACCTCCAATATGCAAGGCTTTATTATACCTAAAGGCAATGAGTATTCTGAAGAGTTTGCACTGAACATCTTAAAAGCAAATACACTAAACAGGTCAGAGTTTGTTTATGAGCTAAAGTGTATGAGCATTATCAGCAAGCTTTGGGAGTTAACCATTTCTTATATAAACAGCAATGACCCGGAACTTTTAAAAAGCAAGGGAAATCAAAAATATGAGATGCGGGCTAAAGAAATTCTGTCATACATCCATGAGAACTTCTCTGAAAACATAACGGTAGACAAGCTTTCAAAACATGCAAACATCAGCCGCACAGAATGTTTCCGTAGCTTTAAGCAATTTACAAATAAAAAACCCGTTGAATACATCAACGAGTATCGTCTTTACAGAGCAGCAAAAATGCTGATGGAATCAGGACTTTCCATAACCGAAATCGCTTTAAGCTGTGGCTTCAACACCTCCGCCTACTTCGGAAAACAATTCAAAAAAACCTACGGCATCTCCCCCGGCAATTACAGGCAAGCAAAGGAATGATTATGCGTAAACTAAAGGCTCATCATATAGGAACATGCTGTACTCTTCGTCTGTTAAGTCCATTGGCTTAATTCCCTTTTCTATACAATACTTTGACATAGCACGGTAGTCTGCATCCACTACAAGAGGAACTCCGGGAGTGTAACTTACATAACCACCGGCTTCTTCGGCAATTTCGTCCAATGTTTGTTCTCTGGTTGTATTATCGCACATTTAAGTCACCCTCTAGCGTATATTTTTCAAGTAATTCTTGAGCGTTAATCTCATTTATTTCCATTCGGAATATATGTACTCTAGTAGGTATGCGATTTGCGCCGAAATTCTCTGTATAGTGGTCAACGAGTTTCATATTTTTTGCATCAAAGAATACATACCCATTAAATCCCATTGCGTTTGAAAGTTTTATTGCTATAGCAAACAGATGTCCACCAACACCGCTGTATTTTTTATTTTTCCCAATATTATGTGGAGCACTTTCAGCTAAACGAATATGCACTGCTCCGCGTACTACCTCTGCTGCAACTAAACCTTGAATAATATCATCATTTTTTAGTTGCAACTTATATATATTATACCGACTCAACTCGTTATCTGTCCAATTAAAATTCCAATTATTAGCTTGTAATCTGCTAAGTTCATCTACTTTTGCAACTGAGAACGTCGTTTGAAAAATATTCCCTGTTGAAATTTCTTCAAGACATGGTGTTAGTTTATCTATTATTAAATCAATGATCATGACTCCTCCAAAACTTATTATAGTTTATATCAAGTCTTAACGCAACAATTAGGCTTGCAATCTAGTAAATATAATTTTCTTTTTTATCTAATCCCATAAATAAGGAAGAATTTCTGTTAATTTAGCCATAGCTGTTTTTTCGTTTTCTTTCTTATATTCATAGATTTCATCTTCTCGATTTCGATAAAGCTCGCTTAATGATTCATATTGTTCTTGTGTATAACCGTTTGCCGGAACGAACTTCATTGTTGAGTAATTACTATCAGCCTCTTTAATAAACTCAGTTGTGAAACTATTGTGCCAATCGTCTTCATGTTGATTCAACTCATATTGGCTGTCTTCGTGCTTTAACGATTCATAAAACTTGTCTGCAAGATCAATCAATAGAAGTTTCCATTCTTTACTTCGTGATTCTGTTAAAGCGTCTGCTTCTTCTGATGACAAATTAGCATAAACTTCATAACCACCTCTATAATCAAAATTAGGTACACCCATATGGCTTTCTGCCAAAGATAATAGACCAATGATTATATATTTCTTAATATTTTCATCAAGGCTCCACGTTAGTGAATTATCATATCCGCGTACCGCTCGCTGCCACGCATATATTAGTTCATAACGAAGGTCTCTCCACCAAAAACGATGGAAAATTAATCTGAAGCTTATTTTAAATCTAGACCCGGGAAAGCCAGAGCCAAATCCTATATTAATATTTTTGTACTTATTCACAAGTTTACTTTTCATTTTTCACTCCGTGTATCACTTATCTCTACTCCACAGAATATAATAATCTCATCCAAGCTAATAATCCGGCTACCTTACAGCCACAAGGGGTCACCTAGCGTCAATCGCAACCACACGACTAACCTACAACTGTGGGTTTAATTATCTTTACACTTTGTTCGTTAAGTGTTGAACCTTTATCCCCTCTAAACTTTAAACTTTGAAAATAAACTTTTAACTTAAAATTTTAAACTTTACAGTATGTCTGTTTTTCAAAGCTGACCGGATTTGAACCGGTGACTTCGGATTAGCAGTCCGATGCGCTATCCACTGCGCCACAGCTATCACCCGTGCAGGCACGGGCGAAATATCACCATTATACTTTTCAAGAGTATTTGGTTGAAATCGGTAGTTTTCTTATTGTTTTATAACACCTTGCATCTACCAAAAAGTTGTTAGGTTACGAGTTAAAGGTTTTCGTAAGGCAGCCGGATTTTTTGCATTAATATGAAAATGATATTGTGGTTAAAGCATTTGATACGCTTAATACACTGTCAACCTCAGATGTGAATCTGGCAATTTCTTCATCTAAGTTATTTATCTCTTCTAGAATTTTAATTGACTCAACCAGTTCATATGTGTTTTGTGTGATGTACTCATTACGAGCTTTTTGCATATCTTCTGACATTTTAGTAATATCTTTAGATTGATACATACCCATAATATATTCATCAGCTTTTCTTGCAAGTACATTATTTTCACGAGTACAATGATTGATCGCATCATCATATTGTTCTCGAATGCTTGATATTAAGTCTGCCTTGTAAGAAATCCCGGTATTCTTCATTTCAATCGCTTCGGCAACAGTATACTCCACTCCTGCAATGGTCACCTTTGTTATAGCATTCGATGATACGACTGCACGCTTTAATGCATCACGTCTTTTTAT
>WQXS01000045.1 GCA_009784725.1 Oscillospiraceae bacterium | reverse complement strand
GTCTTTGCTGCTCCACTTTCCGGTACTCCTGTAAAAAAGCGTATGCTGCTTGGGTTAAACACACTTAATAATTGGAATTATGAGGTTAAGAGAACAGATAATGTAATTGAGTTTACAGAGTCACTTATTCTCCCTACTGGTGCCAGTTCAACGAGTAAATACACTAACTACTTTGATAAACACGGCAATTATGTATTAATTGAAAAGTAGAGAAATCCGGGGTGAGCGTGTGTTGTTGGACAGAGATGTTGCGGGTTTATATGGGGTGGAGACTAAGCATATAAACCAAGCTGTGAAAAATAACATGGACAAGTTTCCCGACAGTTATCTAATTGATTTAACTTTATTAGAGTGGGATAACTTGACAACCGGTATTTTTCCCTGTTCCGTTAACCCAAAAATTTTGTAAACAGCATGCCTATGACCGTTCCCAAAACAATTGTTGCACCCGCAATGAGCGTTATTATAGTTGTCAGGGGGACGGTCATAATATTTTGATTATTTAAAAGATTCCTTAAAATTTTTCCTTGAAAAATTTCACGGCTTCGATGGCTTCGCCGGGGGCGACGATGACTTTCCAGCCGGGGAGGGATTCTTCTATTTCGCCTTTTAGGACGGCTACTTTGCCGGGGATTACGAGGGTGCGGTTTTTTATTTTGGTTTCAACGTCGAATTCCTTAAAGAATTTTGCGAGGGAGGAAGCTGAGAGCTTGCCTGCTGCCCAGGCGGTGAGTACGGAGTAGCCTCCTGCATCGGAAATCAACAGGTTCATCGGTACTCCCGAGCGTTCGAGCTCGCCGCTGACTACAAAGTATGTAAGGGCAAAGTCGACCGTTGTTACACAAATGGAGTTTTCATCCGCACCGTTCAGCGGATATATTCCCGGCTCGACTTTCATCGGTTTTTGCGGGTCGGTGAAAATATTCTGCCGTAAGCCATACAGAGGCAGGGCTTGCGGGAATGTCATTTCTTCCATGATAATAATAGAGCCGTATTTTAACGTAAATAATGACGCAAGTGCAGTTTGCATGTATTTATTGCCGGGTGCAAGCTTTCCGACATTTACAATTGACGGATAACCGAATGTGCGGTTGCCGTCCTTTAATGCACCCCGCCTGATTTGAACCGCTCCTTCAAAAGCGTCTTTAACCGAAACACAGCCGACATCAAGAACAAGATTTTTATTTCCCAGCTTTTCAAGTGCCGAAGCTGTGTCATATAATTCGTCTAAATTATCACCCGAAACACCCAAAGCAACACCGAACTCAACTGCAAGCTTGTTCATCGCTTCGTAGTTCGACGCATCTGCTCCGTTGAGTAACGGCTTTGTCGCTGCACAAACCTCAAGTACTTCCTTTGCAACATCGGCATCCTTGCAATCAAGTATCAACCCGCGGTTTTTTGAAGCCGCTTTTTTAACAAGCTCAATATATGACTCTTTGTCCGATGCACCGGGTTTTCCCGGGTCGTATATAATATTCAGCATTTCAACGTACATGCGCTCGCCGAGCCTGTCATAATCCACTTTTTCAATTGCTGTTATCTTTTCGTCATAACAGCCTGCGCAAACCGAAACTGCATACAAGTTTTTTGAAACAAAGGTTTTATCATGCCTGAAAAGCACTGTTTCGCCGCCGAGTACAAGCGAATCATCGGCTCCAAGTGTTATTTTTGCCATCGGTGGTGCAGTCGCATCTCCAAGTGTTGCAAGTGCTTCTTCGCTTAAGTGCGGACATTTGGCAAGTTCAATAGCTCCTTGTGCAACCTTCATTGAAAACGCCATGCATGTTGCATTGCCGCAATCTTTGCAGTTTGTTTTGGGGGTAAGTTTAAAAATATCAAGTCCTTTTAATGCCATCGTCACTCACCTCCTAAACCAATAAGCCAATCATTTCCGATACGGTTTTAACCGACTCGGGATGACTGAGAATAACTGCATTTGAGCCTGCCGCAAGACACGCCGCTGCAGTTGATATTTCCATATTTACGCCACGCTCCTCAAGGCTTCCCCACTCGGGATAATCTTCCTCGCTTGCGATTGACTCCTTGACAGCCCATGTTTCCGATGAAACAGGCGTTATTATCGGCATCTTAAGCATTGCGTCATTTTGTGAAAGTGCCGCAAGCTTGACTCTTTCAATCGTAGAGGCGATATATTCAAACCCGTATCCGCCTGCAGCAGAGCCGAGGTTCATAACCATCTTCTCAGATTTGATGCCGAGGACATTTATCAGCACATTGAGTTGCTTTGCAAGGTTGATATCAACAGCCGACTCCGCTGATATGTTATGGTCATAAACCAAAGCGGCTGCGGCTGCAACGGATTTATAGTTTTCTTCATGTGCGGATAAAATAAGGATATTATTTCCTTGTGTTGCCTCTGCAACCTTTTCAAGAAGTTTTCCGTCTTTTTCAAGATGACGGCTCCCTTCTACAACAACAGGTATATCGACTGCAGAAATCACTTCTTTGACAAGTGCAACACATTCCTCAACAGATTTATCCCCGTTGTTCGGATGTGCGCTGTCAAGACACAGCACCAGAAAATCTGCCCCGGGCATTGCATCTGCACGCTTTGCCATTTCTAAAACCGTATCCGCACCGTTATAAAATGCGTCAAAACCGGGGATTCCTTTTATATATCCCATGTCTGAAACAGCAACTCCGATTTTCGGGCGGTTTTCAATCGGAGCATCAAAGGAATACAAAGGGAGAACATTCTCCCCGCCGATTGTGATTTTATTCTCTCCGGCACCTATTTCTACTGCGTTTATACTGCCGGAAAAAACCTGAGGCTCCCGCTTAAATCCCATTAATTGTTACCTCCGTGATTTATTAGTTTTTATATGCAAATTATATATTACTTATTATCAATCATCAACCATTAAATTATCTTGCATTTTAAGTGAGTATATAGTACAGTTTATTTGTATTAATAATACATTTTCGGGAGGAAGCAAGTGCCAAAAATAATTGCTGTTGCAGGAAAAGGCGGCACGGGGAAAACAACCCTTTGCGGTATGATCATCAGGCATCTTTCTTCAATCGAAAATTGCCGTGTGCTTGCTGTTGACGCCGACCCAAACTCAAACTTAAACGAGGTTCTCGGAGTTGACGCTCCGAAGTCTCTCGGCGAAATCCGCGAGGAGGTCCTGAAAACCACCACAGGCGAAAACGCCCCGGGCGGAATGACAAAACAGGAATACATGGATTTTATGTTCGGCGATGCTCTCGCCGAGGAAGACAGCTTCGACCTGCTCGTTATGGGAAGAACCCAGGGAGAAGGTTGTTATTGCTTTATTAACGGCATTTTACGAAAGCAAATTGATAAATATTCAAACGCATATACCCACATCGTTATCGATAACGAAGCAGGACTCGAACACATCAGCCGCGGCACACTGCCGAAGGTTGATACACTTATTCTCGTCAGCGATTGCTCCCGCCGAGGTATACAGGCAGCAGGCCGTGCAGCAATCCTTGTTGACGAGCTTAAGCTCAAACCCTCTGTTCTAAAACTGGTTGTAAACAGAACCCCAAGCAGCGAGCTTGCCCCCGGCGTTCTCGAAGAAATCAAATCCCAAAACCTCGACCTGCTTGCAACCATCCCTCAAGACAACACAGTCTACGACTACGACTCCGAAGGCCGACCGGTAGCAGATATCCCCTCAGACAGCCCCATAAAAGTTGCAGTAAAAAATATAATTACTGAATTGAAGTTGTAACTTATATGTGGCATGGCAGTAGTATATTTTTTTATGACAAGCGTACCCACGGATGGGGACAATCCCTGCGAGGGGGAGGCGCACGAGTATAAACAGGACGTTTCTTCGAGTGAAAAATAAAAAAATATACTACTGGCATGGCACATCAGAAAAACTAAAATGATAATTGGAGGAAGGATTATGGCAAATTTATTCGATCTTATTTATGCAGGTTCTAATGCCGTCGCCGGACTCGCCGAGGGTGCGGTTAATGATGCAATTGCAAAGCACGGCGAAGAGAAAAAACTGAGCTTCCCCGACACAGCATACTTTTCCCCTGCAATTTATGCAGCAACGGGTGTTAAAGTACAGCAACTTGCGGATTTACCCGCATGTATCGGAGTACTTAAAAGCCTGATTACAAATAATGCCGAACTTGGCGATGCGCTCAATGCGGGACTTGCAACAGCAGTCGGTGCCGAAATCCTTGAGCTTTTAGGCTACATTGATGCAAATCCCTACGCCGACGGACCGGGAATCGGGTTTGTGCCCGACTCTGTAATCCGCTCGCTTGGTGTCCCGCTTGTAACAGGCGATATCCCCGGTGTTGCCGTTGTTCTGGGTAAAGCCGATAATCCGGAAGACCTTGCAAAGGTTGTTAAAGATTATCAAATCAAAGGGCTTCTGACATTTCTCATCGGTGATGTAATCGACCAGGCAGCCGAAACGGGCGTAAAAATGGGGCTTGACTACCGTGTAATCCCGCTCGGTCACGGCATCACTGCAGTAATTCATGTTGTAACAGTCGCAATCCGTGCCGCTCTTATATTCGGCGGGCTTCAGCCGGGTGACCTCCCGGGTCTGCTTGCATATACTAAAGAGCGTGTTCCCGCATTTGTCAACGCATTCGGACCGCCGAGTGAAATCGTTGTTGCGGCAGGAGCCGGTGCGATTGCACTTGGTTTCCCCGTAATCGTCGATGTTGAACTTGGTGACCTTCAGGTTCCCGGTGCGCTTGAATCTGTTACCGACCATTCAAAAATCGTCGAGCGTTCACTCGAACTGCGTAACATAAAAGTAAAAGCAAAGGATATCAACATCTGCGTAGGCTTTGCTTCTGCATTTGAAGGCGAAATTATTAGAAAAGCCGATATGCATGCCGAGTTTTATTCAGGTTCTAATCCTACATGTGAGCTTGTTATTTCATGCGATGCCGCTGAAATTGAAGGCGATGCAATTGCAGTCATCGGTCCTGATATTGACGGCAGCGCACCTGTAGAATTACCGCTCGGCATACTTGTCGAGGTTGCAGGAGCCAAGATGCATACAGACTTTGAGCCTGTTATTGAGCGTAAAATCCACCACTGGTTTAACTACATAGAGGGTGTAATGCACACAGGACAGCGTAATCTTTTCCGTGTCAGAGTAAACACCGATGCATTTAATAAGGGTTTTCGTCTGCGTGACCTCGGTGAAGTAATTTATCACGAGGTTATGGATGAGTTCGGTTCGGTCGTCGATAAATGCAAGGTTACATTAATAACCGAAAAGGACAAAGTGCAGCAGCTTCTCGAAACACAGGCAATGCCCCGCTACAGAGCACGTGATGACAGGCTTGCATCAATGACGGATGAAAGTGTCGATACATATTACACATGTATTCTCTGTCAGTCATTTGCGCCTGCACATGTCTGCGTTGTCACACCCGAGCGTCTCGGTCTTTGCGGAGCCGTTTCATGGCTTGATGCAAGAGCAACAAAAGAACTCACACCGCACGGTCCGTGCCAGCCTATTGAAAAAATCGGCTGTACAAACGAGCGCACAGGTGCTTTCACCGAAGTAAATAAAGCTGTCAAAGAGACTACCCGTGGTGCAGTCGAGAGCGTTACACTCTATTCACTCGTTGAGGACCCGATGACAAGCTGCGGCTGCTTTGAATGTATTTGCGGCATTTTGCCCGAAGCAAAAGGTGTTGTGGTAGTAAACCGTGAATACGCAGGGATGACACCTTCGGGAATGACCTTCGGTGAACTTGCTTCCTTAACCGGCGGCGGAGTTCAAACACCCGGATTTATGGGGCATGGCAGACATTTTATTGCATCCAAAAAATTCGTTGCAGCAGAAGGCGGAATCGGGCGTATCGTCTGGATGCCGAAGGAGCTTAAGGATGATATTGCAGAGCGGCTAAATAAAACCGCAAAAGACCTTTGCGGAATCGATAATTTTGCAGACATGATTTGTGATGAAACAATTGCAACAGAAGCCGATGCAGTTGTAAACTTCTTAAAATCCAAGAACCATCCTGCCCTTGCAATGGCAGAAATTGAATTTTAAATGTTTGGTCTTGCTGTAGATATAGGCACGACAACTGTGTCTGCCTTACTTGTCGATTTGCATACCACCGGAGTGTGTGCAAAAGCAACCGCATACAATGCTCAAATCCGTTATGGTGCTGATGTGATTTTCCGTATTATTAATCAGCAAAAGTCCGATGGTATTAACAGACTTCAAAAAGCAATTGTTAAAGACACACTTGAGCCGTTAATTGACGGCTTATGTGTGTCTGCGGGCATATCACGTAATCAAATAATTAAACTAACAGTAGCTGCAAATACCACCATGAATCATTTTCTGCTCGGAATAGATGCTAATTCGATACGGTTAGCGCCATACGAGCCGAAATTTCTCGAATTTCCCGTATTTATGTCAGCAGATATCGGCATAACCCTTGCCCACGGTGCAAAAATGATACTTGCTCCGAACATCGGAAGCTATGTCGGCGGCGATATAACCGCAGGAGTCCTTGCAGCCGCAACACCTTCAAAACAGAAGATTTGGGACCGCCCTGAGATGAGTCTGCTTGTTGACCTTGGTACAAACGGAGAAATAGTTTTTGGAAACAATGAGTTTCTTATGGCATGCGCCTGCTCGGCAGGTCCGGCTTTCGAAGGCGGAGATATCAGCTGCGGAATGCGGGCATCCGATGGCGCAATAGAAGCTTGCAATATAGATAATGACACCCTTGAACCAAACCTGAAACTCATCGGCGGTACAAAACCTGCAGGAATATGCGGCTCGGGTCTGATTGATATTATTGCCGAATTATTCCGCATCGGAGCAATAAACGGAAAAGGCAAGTTTCACGAAAAGGAAGTCCCGGCTGATAAGTCAAACCCCACCGCCGTAAAACGAGTTCAATTCGACAGTTACGGTACAGGCAGATATATCCTCGTATATGCAAAAGACTCATCAACCGGTAGTGACATATCAATAACAGAAACCGATATCGACAACTTCATTCGTGCAAAAGCGGCGATTTTCTCCGGCATCATGTCGCTTCTTACCCCGCTCGGTTTTACCCCTACAAACATAGATGATGTGTTGATTGCAGGCGGTATAGGCAGCGGAATAAACATAAGAAATGCCATTAGAATCGGAATGCTTCCCGACCTACCGCGGAAAAAATACAGTTACATCGGCAATTCTTCACAGGACGGTGCTTATCAAATGCTTATATCAGATGAAGCCGAAAGTAAAGTCACGAATATCGCACAAAACATGACATACATTGACCTCAGCACCGAACCTAATTATATGAATGAGTTTATCGCCGCCTGCTTTCTCCCTCATACGGACGAAACACTGTTTCCCTCAGAATGACAGCACAAATATATAAAGGACGAAATTTATTATGAAGCAAAATTGGGAAATATCATTTGAATACCATCTTGACAGGTTTCGTAAAATAGACCCCGAAGAAGCATCCCGGCGTACCGGTATATTATTTTACCCGGAGAAGTCGTGTTTTACATTTAATGTTTTCGGATTCCCTCTTATCGCAGAGTGGCCGGAGTTTAAGCTTTCAATTGCAGATGTTTCCAAGGAAGACTCCCCTGGTGTACACCTGTTATATCCATATAACACACTTTGCAGCTTTCAAATGCAGGTGCTGACAATGAGGGTGCTGACCGAAGGGGTCAGCGCACCCCAAACAGGAAACTTTAAAGCATACCGGGAACTGCCGTGGGGTGATGTTTACGACCATAATTTCAGCGGACGGTGCATAAAACGCTTCGCTTACAGCTTTGGCTTTAAGCCGGAGATTTTTGAAAAAACCGCACAAGCAATCAACGGTATAAAACTTACTCTCGGTGATGTATCATATGAGTTTGATTTTCTGGGCGGTATAAAATGCAGGTTCGTTTTATGGAAGCCCGATGATGAATTCCCGCCGTCGGCACAAATCCTTTTTTCCGATAATGCAGTTTTGATGTACAACGCCGAAGACCTTGCTGTCGCAGGCGATGTTATCATCACCGCATTAAAGGAAATGTCGTAATTTTTACTTGTTCTTTAATAATTTTCGCAGTATAATAAGCAGTATAATAAGTTAATGACTAATAAATACAGAACTTAAATGGATGGTTTTAATTATGAGTGGCAGAAACAGACCGCCCGAAAAAAAGAAAAGAAAACTGCGCAAGCAGTTTATTATCTTTGTATCCGTTACGGCAGTGGTAGTGATTGCTCTAGCAGCCGGTCTTGCGCTGCTGCTTAATTTCCTCGTCGGTGACTTACGAAACGACAGACAGCAGGATGATTCAATTAACGATGAGCCGATAGAAACTCCCGCACCTACCCCGACAGAAATCCCGTCTGCGGCAATGCGTATACCAAACCCGCAGGCAGTTGACGGAACACGCCCCGAGGATTTCGGCCTTCAGACCTCAATGCTCTTAAACAACCTGTCTATTGAAGAATTTCACAGACAGGACCGCATCAGCTTCGGTGATACGAACAATTACACAGATGTGGACGGAATTGTCACCTTCAGGGGAAATAATTTCCGTGATACCGCTTCATACGGCTCAATCGGTTCTTTTATATCCGGTGAGCTTGAAGTTGTATGGCTCACAGAGCTACCCGAGGTCCTTGAACCGGATAACCCCGACAGAGCCTGGGCGGGAATGGGATGGACAGGCCAACCGCTTATCGCTAAATGGAATTCACAAACAAGATCAAACATGAACATAACCGCAGAGAAAATCGATAAAACCGACCTTAAGGAAGTAATTTTCGGTACAATGGGCGGCGCAATACACTTTCTTGATCTGGAAGACGGCAGACCCACACGTGACACAGTTGAAGAAAGATGGCCCTTTAGAGGTGCAGGCGCTCTTGACCCGAGAGGTTATCCGTTTTTTTATGTAGGGTCGGGCAATGCTTCACTTGAGGGTAATGGTCAAAACTTAATTTATAACCTAACAGACACAACAGAAATGTTCAACTACGGCGAGGATGACGAGTTTCGCAGAAGAAACAGACAGGCATTCGGCGGTTCGACCATGGTTAATACTCTCACCGATACAGTGACATATCCTAGCGAAAGTAATATAATTTATCAGTTTTCATTAAATTCAAGCTATGACCCGCAAACAGGCATAGCATCAATTTCACCCACCGATATGCTCAGATGGAGATACAGCACAGCACGCCTCCGATCGGTTTACGGTGACTCAATGACTGTTCCCGATACCTTTTCACCGCAATACGGATTTGACAGTAGCCCTGCATTCTGGCGTGAATTTATGTATATCGGCGATAATGCAGGAAATCTGTTTTGTATTAATATAAATACATTCGAAGTTATCTGGATGAACGAGCTTCCCGATGATATCGACGCATCACCCGTGCTTGAAATAGACGAACTGAACGGGCGCATGTATTTATACATCGGACATGCCGCTCATTTTTCCCGCAGCCGCAACAATAATACAACAAACGTCCATTTTTATAAAATTGATGCAGTTACAGGTGAGAGAGTATGGACATCCGGCGGTTACAGATGCTTATTCAGAAATAATGCCGGCGGAATCAGAGGCACAGCTGCTTTGGGCAAAAATAATATCAGCGACCTGGTTATTGTTCCGTATTCAAACGTCATAAACGACAACGGCCACAGCCGCGGGACATTTCTGGTCGCACATGACAAAATCTCCGGAGAAGAGGTTTGGAATACAAACTTCGGCGGACAATGCTCCTCTTCACCGGTGGATGTTTATGATGATAACGGCAACGGTTATATAGTATTCGCAACAGCGGCATTTACAAATAATGACGGAGAACGCATCGGCGGATTCGTCCATCTAATCGACGGACGTACAGGCGAGCGGCTCGGCTCGGTTCAACTGCAAGGACATGTTGAAGCAAGCCCCGTTGTTTATGACAATATGATTGTAATCGGTACACAAGAACAAATGATATACGGCATTAGAATAAGCTGATTTCTGCAAGTCCCGTGCGGCAATACCTGCAACAATGTCTGCAGTCCCCGTGCAATTATTTAAACTCGGGAACCGGCGGCATTTGGCTGAGTGCTTTATTGTACTTTTTAATGTCTTTATTATTTATTTTTGTCAGCTTTTTTGCACGCCTTTTATCTCTGTTAGTGACAATATTCGCATTCTTAATATTCTCATTATCTTTTTCCAGGCTGGAAATATACCCCAATAAACGCAGCTGCTCGGCATATGTATTACAATATACCTCGTATCTTGCGTCTTTTTCCTGTTTCATCTGATTATAATTCATAATTTTCCCTCCCAAGCCTTAGGCCCGTTCGAATGCTTGCACCTTTTTTCCTACCTTTTATGATAATCCTGCAACGCCAGAACGTCTTCGTTTGGTTTGTTTATTTTTTCTTCTATTCCTTTTACACCGGCGAGTGCGGCTGTCAGGGTTGTCATGTATGGGATTGAGTAGCGGATTGCTGATTTTCTTATGTTGAAATCGTCGTCCTCGGTACGTTTTTTCCCGCTCGGGGTGTTAATAATTATATCAAGCTGATTGTTTTTTATTGCATCATCAATATTCGGGCGGCCTTCGTGCATTTTTTTGATAGGTTCTGCTTTTACTCCATTGTTTATCAAATGCCAGTGCGTCCCTTTTGTTGCAAATACTCTGAATCCCAGGTTTTCATATTGTTTTGCGACTTCAATAACGCCGTCCTTGTCCTTATCCGTTACCGATATAAGAACCGACCCCTTGAGCGGAAGCACCGACTTGCTCCCTTCAAGGGCTTTATAGAATGCTAGACCGAATGTATCCGCCATTCCGAGTACTTCACCTGTTGAGCGCATTTCCGGCCCGAGAATCGGGTCAACTTCCGGGAACATATTAAACGGGAATACTGCCTCTTTAACTCCATAATACGGTAAATCAAGCCTTTTCATGCTTCCGAGGTCTGTTTTCTCACCGGTGAATTCTGCCATTATCTGCCGTACTGCAAGGTCAACCATATTAATATTGCACACCTTGGAAATAATCGGCACAGTCCGTGATGCTCTCGGATTTGCTTCAAGGACATAAACCTTGTCATGATATATGGCGTATTGAATGTTAATTAAACCGACAACACCAAGCTGGCAGGCTATCTTACTTGTATATTCGCAAATTGTTGACTGCTGCTGCTCTGTTATGCCGACAGGCGGAATTACACATGCCGAATCGCCCGAATGAATACCCGCATATTCAACATGCTCCATTATTGCAGGTACAAATGCCCTGCTTCCGTCGGCAACCGCATCCGCTTCACACTCAAGAGCGTTATCTAAAAACATGTCAATAAGAATCGGAGCGTCATCGGAAATAAAATGCCGGTTGTCCTTCATGTATTTCTCAAGCTGCGGTCCGTCAAAAATGACTGCCATTGCCCGTCCGCCAAGAACATATGAGGGTCTCACCATTACGGGATACCCTATCCTCTTTGCTGCGGAAAGTGCCTCCTCCGCATTTCGTGCCATTGCCGATTCGGGCATCGGGATATCCATTTGCTCCATCATAGCCCTGAATTTGTCCCTGTCCTCGGCTAGCGCAATAACATCGGGAGTTGTCCCAAGAACAGGCACGCCTGCTCTCTTAAGCTCATCGGCTATATTAAGCGGTGTCTGCCCTCCGAACTGAACAATAACACCAAGCGGTTTTTCGTATTCACAGATTGAAAACACATCTTCAACCGTAAGCGGTTCAAAGTACAGCTTGTCCGAAATATCATAATCGGTTGAAACCGTTTCGGGATTACAATTTATCATTATCGTCTCAAACCCGAGGTCACGCAGGGTAAAGGCTGTATGTACGCAGCAGTAGTCGAACTCAATACCCTGACCGATTCGGTTAGGCCCTCCGCCGAGGATTATAACTTTTTTGTTATTGCCTGTTTTTTCTTTTACTTCGACTCCCCGCTCTTTTCGTGAAGCCTCAAGCTCACCTTTTAGCTTGCCTTCTCCGTTATAAGTAGAATAGTAATACTCGGCATCAAAGCCGCTGACAGGTACAATATCCCATTCCTTCCTGATACCCGAAACATTTTTATGGAGTCTGATATATTCCTCCGGCACTTCAAGCAAATATGACAGATATTTATCTGCAAACCCGTCCTTTTTCGCTTTTATAAGAAGTTCTTCAGGCAGGACTTTCTTTTTATGCTTCAGAATTTCATTTTCAAGCTCAACCATCTCAAGCATTTGTTCCAGAAAATATTTTTTCACTCTGGTAACAGCATGTATTTCATCAACTCCGACACCTTTTCGCAGAAGCTCATATATCGCAAAATGTCTCTCACTGTTTGGTGTTGAAATAAACTTAAGCAGCTCATCGGTGTCAAGTTCGTTAAAATCCTTCGCAAATCCTAAACCGCTGCGGTTAATTTCCAGTGAACGTATTGCTTTCTGAAAAGCTTCCTTAAAAGTCCGCCCTATACTCATAACCTCTCCGACGGCTTTCATTTGAGTACCAAGTTTATCTTCAATACCCGTGAACTTTTCAAACGCCCACCTTGCAAATTTTAAAACAATATAATCACCATATGGTTTATATTTATCCATCGTGCCGCTTTTCCAATAGGGAATTTCATCGAGAGTAAGACCTGCGGCAAGCATTGCCGAAACATATGCAATCGGAAATCCCGTAGCCTTGGATGCAAGTGCCGATGAACGGGATGTCCTCGGATTTATTTCAATGACAACAATCCTGTCCGAATGCGGGTCATATGCCATCTGAACATTTGTTCCGCCGATAACACCGATTTCAGAAACTATGCTAAATGCGGTTTCTCTCAGCCGCTCCTGCACTTCCTCGCTTATTGTGAGCATCGGAGCAGAGCAGAAGGAGTCACCTGTATGAACTCCGACCGGGTCAATATTCTCAATCATGCAAATTGCAATCATTTGATTCTTTGCATCCCTGACAACCTCAACCTCAAGCTCCTCCCAACCGAGAATGCTTTCTTCCACCAGAATCTGCCCTATCATTGAAGCTTGAATACCCCGTTTTGCCACAACCCGCAGCTCTTCCTGATTATATACAATTCCGCCGCCTGTTCCGCCCATGGTGAATGCAGGGCGTATAACAACAGGATAACCGAGCTTTTCGGCAACATCTTCGGCCTGTGCCACAGTCAATGCTTCTGCACTTCTTGCCATTTCGACGCCGAGCTTGTCCATTGCTTTTTTAAACTCGATACGGTCTTCACCCCGCTCAATAGCGTCCAGATTTACTCCTATAACCTCAACGTTGTACTTTTCAAGAATCCCGGCTTCCTGCAGACCGCGGCTCAGATTAAGCCCGGTTTGCCCTCCCAGGTTAGGAAGCAGCGCATCGGGCTTTTCTTTTTTGATGATATCCGTAAGTCTTTCAACATTTAACGGTTCAATATATGTTCTGTCGGCAATTGCAGGGTCAGTCATAATCGTTGCCGGATTGGAGTTTGCAAGTATTATTTCATATCCTAAATTTTTCAGTGCTTTGCATGCCTGAGTTCCGGAATAATCAAATTCGCATGCCTGTCCTATGATTATCGGTCCTGAGCCTATAATCAAAATGGTCTTTATATCAGTTCTTTTCGGCATTGATATCTCCTATAATTTTACTCTGCGGGTCTAAAACAACAGGGCAGATTACCCTGCTCGCGGTGATTATTGACGCAAGCACAGCAAACCTTATAATTTTCACATGCCGTATTGGCACAAGGACATTCAAACTCATTCGAGCAGCCTTTTGCATCATTACACATTATCTTAATTCTCCTTATATTTTATGAAATTATTTTATCACAATGTACAGGCGAGTACAAGGGGACTAAGGTACCAATATTTGCATTTTTAAAGAGGCTGTTGCAAAAGCAGCCTCTTTTTTATTATATACCAGATTAGATTAATTATTTAACCGATATAACAGTCCGGTAATGCATCGTTTAACCGGTTGCGTTGTGACGTACTTATATTATTTCCGTATAAACCAAGGCTTGTCAGGTTTGTTAGTGATAGTAACGGTGTTATATTTCTTATCCGGTTATGTGATAAATCCAAGTCTGTGAGCTGTATGAGCGACCTGAGCGGTGATACATCACTGATTCTGTTATTCACCAGCGACAAATCTACCAGTGATTCGAGTGTTTTAAGCGGTGCAAGGGATTGTATTTCATTTCCGCCGAGGCATAATACTTCAAGATTAATCAGCGAGCTCAGAGGTGTTAAATTGCGTATATTGTTATTTGATAAATATAGCTCAACCAGCCCTGTCAGTGAACTCAGCGGTGATAATTCACGAATTTCATTGTCCGGTAAATTAAGCTCTGTGAGATTAATCAGGGAGCTTAGCGATTCAATATTACTTATTTTATTGCCGCCAAGGCTTAAAAAAGTGAGCTCTGTAAGTGCTTCAACAGCAGTTAAATCTTCCAGATAATTTAAACCGATATCCAGATAATCGAGCAATATAAGCGGCTTCAGAGGCGATATATCATCAATTTCATTGTAATACAGCCCAAGCCATGTCAGCTCAGTAAGATTGCCGAGAGGTGAGATGTCTTTTATATGGTTGTGGTCCAGATTTAATTCGGTGAGTTCTGTTAAGGATTTCAGCGGTGATATATCTTCAATTTGATTACTGGATAAATCCAGTATACTAAGCTCCGTAAGTGATTCAAGCGGTGTTATGTCTTTTAGATTATTGCCTTCAAGATACAGCTCAACGGTTTTTTGAGGAATCTCTCCGCTTGTTATCATATCCTCCAGAATTTCATCTGTAATATCGGAAAAAGATAAGTCAATAGGAAATATCTCCGGTTCCGGCTCCGGAGTCGGTTCGGGAGTCGGCTCAGGCGTCGGCACCGGTGTCGGCGTCGGAGTCGGTGCCGCTATCGGTGTCGGCTCCGGCTCGGCATCTCCGCCACTCCCGCACGCCGCAACCCCAATTATTGCAATTAATATAATAAACGCCACAAAGGCAACCCTATTTTTCATAACCGTTACTTTAACATAATATAAATGCATTATCAACAAAAAATAGATTGGTTCCAAATCGGAATCAACCTTGTGTGTTGACATTATTTTCACTCTTGCGAAATAATAGAAATAACCCTGTACCGGAACAGTAACATTTGACACTCATGAATGCTATATTATAACTATATTTCATATAGTACATTCAAGTTAAATATAATTTCTAAAATTTATTGAAAATTGACTCAAGAACTACTCGAGTATCGTAATTTCCTAACACCCTTAAATTACATACACAATCAATCCACTGGCTAATCCTATCTTTATTTATTTCGTCAACCTTCCATGACTTACGCAATGTTTGCTCATCGGAATCCAAAATGTTCTTTTCTATCTTTTCTCTCAATCTATTAATTCGAAGAAAATCTCCCGGCATACTCTTGAAGTGATGTTTACTTGTCTTTATTTCTCCTCTTCCCCCTGATGTAAAAAAGTCTCTTGTAGACGGCGATACCACTCGATATTCAGCTGCCATCCAAAGGACAAATTGCTCGTAATCACCCCTTTCGAGCAATATTTCCGGAAACAATGATAGACCCCAAGAGGTAATATCGCTTTTTTCTTCAACAGATAGCTCTTTTGCTAATTTTACTTTCATATCGTCTATTGAAATAGTATCATCCTCGTCTGTGTTAGCCCACCATAACCTTTCGTTATCTCCCATCTGTGATTTATAGTACTCTACTATCTTAAATGCCGGATTTTCTAAACGAAACTTATCATAGGTAGTTTCCATCTTATCAAAAATTGTTTTTCCTTTTTCCAATGTCATATCAATTTTGTATCTGGGTGAATGTGTAATTGCAGCTCCGGAAATGCATTCTTCGTATGGTCGACTACGAAACTCGATTGGAGAGCTTAACTTACCGAATGTAAGAAAAATACGTTCAATTTTCTTCCCTCGCGTTGATTCCATAACACTTCCTGCAGTTGATGTCCATGCGTTTTTCTTTGTACTTTTTACTTCTATACCAAAGTAATCAGTAGCAATAATATCAGGAAAATGTCGACCTGAAACAATTTTGATAGTGTCTTGAAAAGGAGTACCTAAAGATGCTATTTTAAGTTCACGTTCAACATCTTCTTCTAAAAGTTCTCCACCTCTTTTCATATAATGCCCCGGTCTTTCTATAGCATCTTTATTAAGATTGATTGTGGCAACTTCAACCAGGTGTTCAAACTCAGATAAGCTTGGATTGCGATTATCCGATATTATCATTTTTTTCAACTCCAAAATACAGATTCCAATTATTCTCAAGACGTTTGGCAATATGATAGCCTAATAACGGTGGAACAGCATTACCAATTATCTTATATGCAGCTGATGCAGATACACCCTTTCCTTTTCCATTTGCCGGAATTATAAACTCATAATCGTCCGGGAATGTTTGTATTCGAGCGCATTCTCTTATTGTTAAACGTCTTTCCGGTAAACCTTGATTTAATTCGTCTGTGTTCTTGCCTCCATTTTCTGCAGATAGTCTGCGAAACTCAATATTGCCGTGATGCTCAGAACGTATGGTTGGGCCTATACTATTTATATTAACTTCTGTCTGACCTTGGCAATGCTTACCCATAAATTTTGCTTTTGAATATTTTTGCTGAGATAAATCTTGTGATTCGCTAGGCTCAGAAAGATCTCTAAATGCATAGGCTAGATTTGTAGGAGATATTAAGTCTTTGCCACTCTTTGTAAATGAGTGTGTACGTGGAGGATATGGATCAAAGCTATTATTAATATTTTCTGCTGACAATTCCAGAAGCGCTTCTTCTCGTAAAGCTCTTCTATTAAACCCAATAAACACAACACGTTCACGTGATTGCGGAACACCATAGTCAGCAGCATGAATAACTCTTGCATTAATAACTAAATATCCATTTTCACCAACTGACCTAAAATCATTCTCAATAATTTTCTTTACATCCGCAAGGTTTGCTAACCCTTTAACATTCTCAGCAATAAAGACTCTTGGTTGTGTAATTGCAATGACTTCTCGCATCCACATGTATAGCTGTCCGCGATTTTCAACGTTAGGAACATCCGGTTCTATATTTGTGCCTTTGTGACACTTGTTTGAACTAAGCCCCATTCTTTTTCCGGCAACAGAGAAGTCTTGGCAAGGAAAGCCTCCGGTTACTACATCAATATTATCGGGGAAGACATTATCGCCTTGTTTATGAGCCTTTACTAAATCAACTATACTTTCTAACTGATAAATTGATGGTTCTATACCATGTTTACTGAAGTATTTTAGCCATGCCGTTTTTGCATCAGGTCTGATATCATTGGCGAATACTGTTCTAAATCTTGTTTTAGGCAATCGAATCCAATCATCATTGATAGTATTATTGCTATACCAATCCGGGTTTATTTTCTTGTTTATCATTTTTTCATGAATATCGAAATCTCCTTCAAAACCAATATCAAGCCCTCCACATCCGGAAAAGAGTGAAAGAACCCTAAGGGGTTTATTATTGCATTCTTCATGGTGATTTTTACTGTCTTGATGTCGGCGGACATTTTTAACAGAATTGCGAATAACCCGTTTTGGAACTAATCTATTTGGCGATACCAACATGGTGTGTCTCCTCTCCGAATACATAAAATATTCTACAAGATATTGTGCTATAAAGCAACAGAAGTTTTCGGTTTTTACGCAAAACATTAACTATTTTAAGTATAATTTTTTTATTGTCCAATAAACCTCTCTGATGATTTTTTCTGATGATTTTTTTCTTACAACATTTTTATAACCGAAAATTCAAAATACTCTTTATAAGAGTCAAAATTAGCTTACAACTTTTTCATATTCCGTAGTAGTCATAGCCTTTCTTCTTAATATTTCTGTGTAAATGCGGTTTTGCTCACAATTACCCACAATAAATTTGATGTTTTTGATAGTTCTGTAGAGATTTAAGGCAACAAAAATAGCCCGCGACCTACTGCGATTACGAGCTTTTTCGTGGAGCTTCCGAGCGGACTTGATTATAGTGTTTTTTTGCATATTCCGCTTGTTTAGCTACCCATCATTTTTCTTTGTGTTGTAATGGTTTGCGGTTATTTTGCTATATCTGCCGTTTCTACATATATGCACGGTTTTTAGCATTATCGTGTAAAAATCGTGTATATATTTTCCGCCGGAACCTCATTATCTCAATATTTATCTTATGCTATTTTGTTGAGGATATCAACCGCTTTTTCTTCCTCACGCGGATATAAGTGCGAATATGTGTTCCATGTCTCCTCTACCTTTGCGTGACCCAGACGGCGGGCAATTTCTTGGATATTGATACCTTCATTGGCAAGTAATGAAACATGACTGTGGCGAAATC